>JAUIEW010000063.1 GCA_030429365.1 Phycisphaerae bacterium | reverse complement strand
GCGGTCAACAGATGTTCGAGTTGTTCCAGGCGACTATGGCGTACGACATTCTGTCCGGTCGCGCCCGCGGCTACAAACGGATGATCGCGGATGAGAACCTCATCGAATGCTTCGAGGCATTCATCGGGGTGGCTCGGCGGTTCTGCGACCACAGTCGAAAAGACAAGCCGCTGATCGCGGAGTTGGAGGTGAATCCTTTCGCGTTGGTCGACGGGTTCATGGTTCCGCTCGATGGACTCTGCTATTTGCGAACCGCGCAAGAGCCCACACCATCACGACCGATCGCCAAGATTGGCCAGCTCCTCCAGCCGAAGTCGATGGCCATCGTCGGCGTGTCGACCAAAGGCATGAACATGGGGCGGGTGATCCTCAACAACGTCAAGGAGTGCGGGTTCGGTCCGGCGCAGCTTCACGTCATCAAGCCGGGAGCGGGCGAAGTGGACGGGATCGGTTGTGTTGAGTCCGTGTCGGCGTTGCCCGCGAAAGTGGATTTGCTTGTGGTGGCTGTCGGTGCTTCACAGGTGCCTGAGATTGCCAATGAAGTGATCGATTCGGGCAAGGCGGAGACGGTGATCATCATTCCAGGGGGGATGGGCGAGACGGCTGACGGTAAAGCGTCTGAAGACAAATTGCGAAAACGGATCACGGACCTGCGCAAGACCGAACCGGGTGGAGGCCCTGTGTTTCTTGGCGGCAATTGTCTGGGCGTACAATCGCGCCCCGGCCACTACGATACGATGTTCATCCCGCAGGATAAGTTGCCCAAACGTTGGGATAAGGAAGGGCGAAAGGTGGCGCTCTTGTCGCAGAGCGGGGCGTATGTCATCACGCGGATGAGCAACCTCGAAACGCTCGATCCGGACTACGCGATTTCGATCGGCAACCAAATCGACCTGACCATCTCAGACGTCTTTGAATATCTTGACGAGTACACCGACATTCGCGTGTTCGGTCTGTACGTCGAAGGGTTTCGCGACCTCGACGGACTTTCGCTTTCACGCGCGGTCGCGCGGGCGGTGTCGCGTGGCAAGGATGTCATATTTTACAAAGCCGGTCGGACCGAAGCGGGTCGGGCGGCGACCGCGGGGCATACCGCATCCATCGCAGGCGACTACAACGTTTGCGCAGCGGCCATGACGACGTCCGGCGCGCTGGTGGCTGACACGTTTGCGGAGTTCGAAAACCTCGTGCAACTCGCGACCCAACTGCATGGTCGAGAGTTTACCGGACGGCGGTTGGGCGGTATCAGCAATGCCGGTTACGAGGTCGTCGGGATGGCCGACGCAACCGTCGGCAGCAATTATCGCGTCTCGTTCGCCAAGCTGCGTGACGAAGACTTCGCCGGGCTGGATGACATTCTCAAACGCCACAAACTCGAAGCGCTGGTCAACCTGCAGAACCCCATCGACCTGACGCCGATGGCGCCGGACGCAGCCCATGAAGAAGTCGCCCGTTTGATGCTCGAGTGCAGTGAGATCGACGCGTTGATCGCCAGTTTTGTACCCCTGACGCCAACGATGAAGACGACATCGCAAGAGTTGTCCGACGCATCGTCGCTCGCCCACAGGCTTCCAAAGTTGTTCATGGAGTCAACCAAGCCGCTGGTCGTCGCCATCGATGCGGGCTCGCTGTACGACCCGCTGGCCCACGCCATCCGCGAAGGCGGTGTGCCGGTGTTTCGCTCGGCAGACGCAGCCGTCCGCGCACTGGGGCGCTACATCTGTCACAAAACCCGGTAGAAGGAAGCGTCGTTCAAGATTGACGTTTATGAAGCACCATGACAACTTCTTCGCATGGCAGGTGACGCTCTGTTTCGGGTGAGATTCGCCGACTGTCAATCGCAAAGCCGTGCTTTTCGAGCACGCGAATTGACGCGTCGTTGGTGGCGGCTGCCGTCGCGTAGAGCGGACGCATCGGCACTTGATCGAGCAATAAACTCAATGCACGCGATGCAATGCCGCGTCCCCAGAATGCCTGTCCCAATCCGTAACCGATCTCGTGTCGATCGCCCAACAAGCGGCAGCCGATCGTGCCGCAGACTTCGCCATCGGCAACGATTGTCTTTTGGAAGACGTTCGTTAGACCGTTTACCCAATCTTCGAAAATCTTCGTCCAGACCGCATCAAATTTCGCCGCGCTGCGTGGTTTGACCATGGCCATCGCGCACCAATCGGGATCGCTTTCAAACTCAAAGAGTAAGGGCAAGTCATCCGGCTGAACTTTGCGCAGGACGACGTTGATTGCGCCGCGCGATGAGTTGGAGAGTTCGGAATGCATGGTGTACGCCGCTACGCTGAGTGGTTGAATTAGAGCGTTGAGCATACCCAATGCAGAAAGGACAGCAAAACCATCGGTTGGGCCAACTGCCGCATCGATCGGTGTGCGACTTTTGGGAGGAACGCATGCGTCGGCACAAATGACGTAGCGACGGTCGAAATGGTGGCAAAACCACAACGGCTGAGCAGGTAATCAGTTGAGCAGGGGACCGCAGGTGAGGGAATCGAGTTGCGAACACGCGACACGCTCAGGTGATTGTCGTTTCACCTGTTCCTGTGCTCACCTGCTCTATTTTTGCCCGCGGGCGGGCAAAAATCGGGGCGAGAGGATTTGAACCTCCGACCTCTGCGTCCCGAACGCAGCGCTCTACCAGGCTGAGCCACGCCCCGTGGCTTTACTTCGCGGGATTGAATTGGGCCTTTCCGATCTGGCTGGAAGGCTTCGACGGATGCTATTCAGATTGGGGAAGCATGTCAATCTGATCGCTTGGTTTCGATGCGCCCCGGATGGCCGGGGTGTCGTGGCTTTTCGGTGATATTCGCAGGATTTATTGGGACGGGTAGAGCAGCACCCGATCCTGCGAGATCATCACCAAATCCTTGAACCCATCATTGGTCAAATCCACGATGTCCACCCAATGCGGCTGGGGGATTGTGTTCCCGTCGCGGTGGAACTGCTTGCGGGCGAATACGCGGAACTTGTTGGCTCGGACCAACTCCTCGTTCGGCCCAAACGTCAGGATTTCGACCGCGTGATCCTTGTGATCCACGACCACGAGGTCGGTGCGATCGTCGTGGTTGAGGTCGCCAACCGCAATCCGCGTCAGGCGGGCGTCCTTGATCGACGATTCATACACGCCGGTTTCGATGGCCTGGGGGGCGGGCGTCTCGGGCAACACGCGGGCGATCCGCTGCTTGTCGGCCAACAGGATTTCGATTTGATCGCTGCCGCTCAGATTGGTCGCCTGCATCGCCTGCAAGTCAAACAGACCGACGGGGATCGATTGGTCCAGCGTATACGTCGTACCTGAGTCCGGCTTGAAGATATGCACTTCGCGACTCTGACGATCGTACATCGCGAGGCTGGGGCGTTTCTGGTTCTTGACGTTGACGGTCGCGATGCCGGTGATGTTGGCGTCGCTTCCCGGCGCATTGTATTGGTCGACGGTTTCCCACGATCCCTGATCATTGATGCGAAGGGCGCGGACGAATTGCTTCTGGGCCAACAGGACTTCCCCGACACCGTCGCCGTCCGTGTCGGCAAAGGCGAAGCCTTCGATTTTCGCCTGCTTGACCAGTCCCGTCTGTGTGCCTGTTTCTTTGGAGCGAGCGGTAAAGGTCCCGTCTTCGTTCTGCAGGCAGGCGATCAATGGTGCGTACGACGAGAAGATCAGGACGTCCGTTCTACCGTCGCGATTCACGTCGGCCAACCGGACAGCCGTGGGGGGTTCGTCGATATCCTCCAACGCAATACCGCCCTTGTCGTCATCATCGTTGTTGGCACCACCATCCTTTGGTTTCGAACCTTCAAGGTCACCGATGTGGAGGTGATATTCGGAGTCCTCGTTGCGCGAAACGTAGGCGAGTTTGGGCTTTTGGCCGTCCTGCAACGTTCCGATGTCAAATGCAAAGGGCTTGCCGATAACCGGAATCGACTTCGGAAAAGCCAGGCGATCGCCTTCGTAGCGACTGACCGCGATCGAATCCTCGTTGGCGCTGACCACGTAAAGTTCACATTTGCCATCACCGTCCGCGTCAAAGCAGCGGGCGCCGCGCATCTTGGTTTGCCCGCCAAACAGTTTCGGCGGGAGCAGGCCCAACCCTTTTTCCTGCTTGAATAAGATGATCTGGGCGGCATCGATGTTGGCCGTCATGAGGTCGTCGAGCCCGTCGCCCGTTACGTCGCCGACCGCCAACGGCAGTACGGGCGTATCAGACTTCGCCGGAATTGGATGATACAGCACGGCGGCGTTTTCCTGTGCGCTCGATTCGGAATCCAGCCCAATGCGCCAACGTTTGAGCCGCCCCGAAACGCGTTCGACGCCGAAGAGATCGTCGGCTTTTCGGTCGAGACAGGACGCGAGACAGACGCTTCGCAGCCCCGGAAGTTTGACGCGATGTACCGGTCCAAGATGCCCGAGCGAATCCTGCTGCCGCATCCACAGGGGATATTCCTCGTCGGAGGTGAAGATGATCAGGTCGAGTCGGTCATCACCGTTGAGGTCGGAGAGCTTGACGCCGCGCGGATTGTCGACCGCGTGCGAAAATCGATCGGCGTATTCCAAGCCGCCAGTTTTTTTCTGACGGAAGACCAGCAAGTCCGACTCGCCCAATAGTGTCACATCGACGAGCCCATCGCCATTGATGTCGCCGACGTCAAACGAACTGGGTAGGGCCAATCCGTCGCGCACGATTCGGGTGTCTGGCGAACCGAACGTGCCATCGCCGTGCCCAGGCAGGACCACGAGTTCCTTGGGCTCGCCGAAGAAAATCAGGTCCGCGTTTCCGTCGCCGTTCACGTCTGCGACCTGAAGGCAGACGACTGCCCAGATGACGGAGATGCGGTTGCGCTCGAATCGCCAGTCGTTGACCAGGTCGTTGACTTCGGTTGGGGCTTCGGCTTCTGATGGCGGTGTGTCGCGCTGTAGGAGAACTTCGATCGTGCTCTTCTTGTTGTTGGCGAGCACAAGGTCCATGCGGCCGTCATTGTTCAGATCGCCATAGCGCAGTTGGGTGATACCGTCTTCGATCTTAAAAATTTCAAGCGGATCGAATCCGAAATGCCTGGGCAGATCGTTGCGCTGCGCCGGGGTCAAACCGCTTTCTGCACGCGCCTCGGGGGCGAGCGTGAAGGCGGCGATCAGCGCGGCAATGTGTACAGCCGACGTTAGCGCCATTGATTTACCCTTGATACCAGGCATGCGGATGGTTGCAGTTGCTAATTTCATAGGTCGTCACGTTCCGCTACTGTTAGGAGACAGGATGATTCTGAGCGAGCCCCAGCTTGGGCAATACACATGCTTGGGCGATACACACGCAGCGTGAATCAATCATTCTAGGAATCGGGGCAGTCAGGGCAAGCCGAACCGACAAAGATCGACACCTTTCAATGGTGAGACATGTGTATCGACTGAGCGTATTTGCGTATAGTAGCTCACAGCGATAGGTTGTATTCAGTCGGCGGTCTGCGTCATTGGGATTTCGCGCGCGACCGTCGAGCGTACACCGCAATCAAGATTCCGATTGATTCGTATGGAGAACGCCAGCGATGAATCACGAGACCAGAACGCCGTCGACTGACGGTAAGTGCATGATATTTGCAAGACCCACGTTTGCATTGTGGGGCATGGCGTTGGTCATGGCGTTGGCGCCGGGGCGGGTGTTTGCCGGAGACGTTGTTTTTCTGGCGGGTGGTGACCGGCTTGAAGGGAAGCTTTTAAAGGAAACCTCTGACGCGGTTTTTCTGGACATCGGTTACGACGTCATCAAGATTCCGCGCGAGCAGATTCAATCCATCGAGAAAGAAGAACTCAAAGACGATGCGAAAGCGATGGAGTCGTCGTTCGCCCGCAACGTTAGGCAGACCGACGACCTCTATCGGACCGGCGATCTGCCGCCTGCTTCGTTGGAGGAGTTGACCGATCGGCTGGGCGAAGGCGTGGTGATGGTCAAATCGCCATCCGGGTTGGGCAGCGGTTTTGTGATCCACAAAGACGGCTACGTCATCACGAATTTTCACGTGATCGAAAACGAGACGCAACTTTCCGTGCATATCTTCAGGAAAGCGGGCGGCGTCTTCCGCAACGAGAAGATTGAAGACGTTCGAATCATTGCGGTGAATCCGTTCATGGATTTGGCCCTGATCAAGTTTGAAGTGCCCGAAGACCTCGACATCACCGTCATGCACCTGGCCGAGGACCGTCCGCTGACCGAAGGCGATGTTGTGTTCGCCATTGGCAACCCGCTCGGTTTGGAGCGCACGGTGTCGCGCGGCATCATCAGCAAGAAGAACCGCGCCGAGCAGGGTCTGACGTATGTGCAGACGACGACCCAGATCAATCCGGGTAACAGTGGGGGGCCGCTCTTTAACGAACGCGGCGAAGTCATCGGCGTGACCAACATGGGTTATCTGTTCGCCGAAGGATTGAATTTTGCGATCCCGATCACATACGTCATCGACTTTCTCAAGAACCGCGATGCGTATGCGTACGATCAGGACAATCCCAACAGCGGTTATCAGTACCTCGAAGCCCCGACGCGGCAGGATGATTCGCCGCCGTTGTTCTTGCTACCCAAGGCATCCCAGCCGGGCAAGGGCAATGCCGCATCCGGCTAGTCGGTGTTGACGTCACTGACCAGTGATTCGGTCGAAACGGAAGTCAGTATCGTTGTGAAGCACCATTCAAATCATGGCCTCTAATACAGTGAGTCCCATTATGAATAAGTCCCGGTTTTCGGCATCGGTCGCGTTTTGTCTTGCGATGCTCATGCTCGTTCCCCAAGTGGTCGTCGCGGCGGGTAAGAAGCCGTCCGCGCTGGTTCCGAAGGATGCGATGATCTACTTCGGAATTCGCAATTGCGATGACCTGGGCGAATCGATCAAGAAAACCGCCGACTACAAGATGCGGTTTGATGATCCCGCAACGAAGGACATCAAAGAGTCGTGGAGCAAACTGCACACGAAGCTCAAAGAATACGCCGCAAAGAAACTGAACTTGGCCAGCCCCAAACAGCTTGATGTGATGCCGCACGGAGCGGTCGGCGCATATCTGTCGCTTCAGCCGCCGAAAGCAGAGGGGGGTGAACCGGAAGTATTCGGCGCCGTGATGCTGGAGATGGGGGAGGATGCAGAGAAGGCGCGGACCGTTATCGATGCCATTATTCAAAAGAGCATCGACCACGGTGGCAAGAAGGACACGAGAGAACTCAGCGGTGGTGAAATCATTGCGGTGCGTTTTGAGCCCGATGCCGACGTCTCGGATGAGGTGCAGGCAAACAAGGAAGCGCCGCTTCAAGCGACCATCGATGAGATTGTGGATCTGATCGGCGACGATCTGCCAGGTGGTTTGCCAAAAGAAGTCTTTCGGGGAATGCTGAGTGAGTTCCAACTGCCGGAAGAGATTGTCTTTGCGTTTCGCAAAGATGTCGTCGTGTTGGCGTCGAGCAAAGACACGGCTGCCAAAGTGCTGCGAACCATCAATGGCGATGCCGAAGACTCGTATGCGGCATCCAAAGCAACCAAGTCATTGCAGCGGCGTTTGAGCAAGGACGCGCAGATCGAAATGGTCGTCGACATTCCGCGCATTGTCGAAATGTTCGGCCAACAGGATGAGGAAGTGAAGTTGGTTATTTCTGCGCTTGGCGTGGATACGTTTGGCCCGATGCTCTTTGTGAGTGACATTGCGCCGTCACCCGGTGTTGAGGGACGGGGCTCGGGATTCATGAAGATTGGCGACAAATCCAAAGGGCTTGGCAAGATCTTCATGATGTCCAACAGCAAAGTCACCGCACCGGCGACCGTGACCAGCGATTGCGCCGGATACGGATCGATGAATCTCAACCCGTCCGAACTGCTGGAGGAGATTATCGCGATCGCGACCCGCATCGATCCGGCTGATGGCGAGTCAATTCGAAACAGCATGGTCGTTCCTCAACCCGACGGTTCGACGTTCGACATCCGCAAAGACCTGTTCGCGCATTTGGTCGGTCCGATTGTTGGGAGTCTGTCAATTCAAAAGCCGTTCGGTCCTGAGAACTATGGTTTCTTTGTGTCGATTGGGCACAAGTCGCGGGAGGCATGGGACAAAGTCATCGCCATGATCCCACCAGGGATGTTGACGACGCGTGAGATGATGGGCGCGACCGTGTTGGACGCGGCGCTGCCGGTGGCTGGCGTTTCGATGGGTTTGACTGATCGCTCGTTTATCTGGATGGGTACGACCAGCGCCGTCGAAAACTACATTCGCCGCGAGGGGCGAAGTGAAGGCGGGCTTGCCGAAACGCCAGAGTTCCGCCGCTTGGCCAAGATGATGCCGAAGCAGGCGTTTGCCATCGGCTACTATGACGGGCTGAAACTTTACGAAGCGCGAATGGCGGCTGAGAAGGCTGGGTACATTGCCACGGAGCAGCCGCCCATGTTCGGGCCGGTGAGCGGATTGTTGCAGTGGGCGATTGTGAATCAGCACGTTGGGCAAAACCTCGATAATCCTGAGGCGCTGAAGAAGTACAAGCCGTCTGCCATGATCACGCTTACTTCCGAAGACGATGGAATTCGGCTGGAAACGGTCGAGGTTACGGCGAATCAGGACGATTGATCGGCGACATGCGGCGTGGATTCCAGGTGACTTAAGATTATGCCACTCGAAAAAACGCACGCGCTGCCCGACCTTCATGAGCGCCGCGAACGCGTCTTCATCGTTCTCGCCGGCGTCTTTCTTGGTTCGATGACCATGCTGAATATTCTTGGCATCACCAAGTTTATTCAGCTTGGTTACCTGTCACTTGCTGTCGGTGTGCTGCCTTATCCGCTCACGTTCTTGTGCACCGATTTCATCAGTGAATTCTACGGGCGCAAGCGGGCCAACTTCGTCGTATGGGTTGGCGTTGCGCTCAACGTCTTGGTGATCACGTTCTTGCATTTGGGCGATTGGGCCGCAAGCGTCGATTCCAAATTCCAGCCGCCATGGCAGACGCTTGATCTGGCCAAACCGGTCATGCTCAACACCGGTAAAGAAGTCAGCGGCAACGTTGAGTTGTTTCACTTCATCTACACGTGCACGCGCGGGGCGGTGTTGGCCAGCATGGTCGCCTACGCAGCCGCCCAGTTCTGCGACGTCTACCTGTTTCACTTTTGGAAGAAATTGACCCGCGGCAAGCACCTGTGGCTGCGAAACAACGGCTCGACCATGGTCAGTCAACTCGTCGATTCGGTCGCGGTGATTTGCATTACGTTCGGCGCATCATGGTATGCCGGCGACATGACTTTCAAAGCTATTTTGACGTTGATCGGCAGCAGCTACCTCTTCAAGCTGGTGGTGGCCGCACTCGACACCATTCCTTTCTACGTCGGCGTAAACGTCCTCAAGCCATACTTGCAAATCGACCCAACCCAAGAGCATTAAGCGCAAGGTGCCCCGCCCTTCCAGGGTGGGGGACTGAAAAACCTGAAGTTCATTCAACCACCATCATCCGACCCGGCCGACGGCACCTCATAGATCACCGCATAAACACTAGCACCATCATTCACCGTAAACTGCGCCACACCCTTCAACCCCACCTCTACAAGCTGCTCAAATAAACTCGGCGTGATCGATTCCCAGAACCCATAGCTACCGCGTAACCGCTGCATCTCGCTGTAGTGTACCAGGACATGCGTGTAGCCCTGTTCGCGAAGCCAATTCAAAACCGCCTTGGGCGATGCGGCGCTCTCGGCGACCTCGGCAAACGGATTGCGATTGAACACCACGCAATAGTCGCACTCGCGTCGAAAATAAAACGCCCGCGCCTCGCCAACCAACAACACATGCGCATCGGCAGGAAGCTCGGTATTGACAAATCCAATGTGACGTTCGCTTTCGAGGATGCCGTCTGCAAATGCGTTCGTCGCCCCTTCGAGATTGAAACGCTCGCCATTGTGTTCCGTGTGCCGCACGTAGAGTTGGTAGACAAAGAAGGAGTTCAGCACTGCCCCGGTCAAGAGCACCATGGCGAACGGACTCCGTAGCGACATGCAGCGGCTGATCGTAGCCCGACCGGCCAACAGGATCAGCGGGATCAGCAGCGGTACGGCAAAGCGGGCATACAGGTGGGTGACGGTCAGCCAGGCGATGATTTGCAGGAGCAACATCAACGCGAGCGCCGCGTCAATGCGCGAACGGTGTTTTGGCCAAGCCACCATCGCGAGCGCCAGAATAACCGCACCAAAGCGCTGATCGGGGTCGGCGATGATTCGTTTCCACAACAGACCGAGTCGTTGCCCGATGGACTGCTCATCGGGAAGCGGCACGTGCGACGCTGCGAAGTGGGCGTTTTCTTCCGGGCCCCAGCCAGGAATGTCGCTGTCAAACCAGGTTCCGAGCAGTGGGAATACCGGGTTGCCGGTCGCGACGGTGTTCTTGATCAACCAGGGCGCAAAGGTCAGCGTGCATCCCAGTACGAAAACAGCGGCAGACTGCACGCGATGGGCGATCGGCTGGCGACTGATCGCAAAAATCATTACACCGATCGGGACTGCGATGAACACGACCGCGGTGTATTTGAACCCAGACGCCAAACCGGCCAGTAGGCCAGCCGCCATCATCCACCGAAGCGCCATCCGTCGATCGTCGCTTTTAGCAAACTGAAACAGGCACCCGACGGCGAGCATTCCCATCAACAGCATACCGCCTTCGACATACGCAATTCCGCCGAGATACGCCAGCCACCCGCACGTTCCCGCGACGACCGCGCACCCGACCCCACATCCAACAGAAGTGTCGCGACCGATGGCATACGCGGCGACGCCGATCAGCAGCACGAGCAATGCGTTGAGGCATTTGGCGGTCGGCCAGGCGTCGATCGTCTCGCCCATGAGTTGATTGCCGAAGAGAAACAGCATCTCCGCGTTGGACGGAAAGGATGCGTAGACGTTGTGCGGCAGGTAGGCGATGCGCCCGTTGCCGAAGTATTCCTTGGGCGTCTGCAGGTGGTATTCGAGGACGTCATAACCGTAGCCCTCTTCTTCCCAGGCGACCCCGGGCGGCAGCGTCGCGCTGAGCACGATGATCGACGCGATTGGCGCGGTTGCGAGAAGTAGCCAGCGAATCCAGGATTGCTCATGCGGGCCGGCGCCACTCCACTTCATGGGCGCTCGAAAAAGAAATCCCGCCGCACCGGACGCAAGAAAGATTCCAGGCAGGATGTATCGATGCCCCGCGCCAATCAGTCCCGCCCAACCACAAGCCAACGTCAGCAGACTCAACCAGCCCAACCCCAAGCCGGCTGATAGGGCGACTTCAAAGTGCCAACTCTTGGCACGCAATCGAAGCATTCGGACAATCCCGAGTCCCGCGCAAGTCGCGGTGGCGAGAATCAGCAAGGCGACCGCGCCGTCGAGTGTCCATAAAATCAGCGCGTAGGGCGCTTTGGACGCAACCAGAGCAGCCACCAGGAACGCGAACACGGCGAGAACGCGCATGCCCTGCGACTTTGCGAAGTTTGGGGTTTTGGCGTGTTCGGTTTCGGTCACGATGAATCAGCAAAAAGTGTTTTGCCGGCTTTGGTCAACCCGATGATCGCGTGCTGGCAGTTGTCGATGCGAATCCGCCAGTCAATCGGCGACGTTCGAATGCCGTTGACGGTATCGGGCAGGCTGCGAACGAAGAAACATTCTTCCTTGCGGATTTGCAGTTGCAAGACGAACCGGGCGGCCAACCGACATGCTTCGGAGTATCGAATGTATCGCTGCTCGTCGCCGGTTTCCTTCGCAAGCGTCGCGGCTTCCGCCAATCCACTGAGCATCGCTGCCGTCGCTGCGTTGGCTGGCAGGATGCCGGGGGCTGCGATGGCCCCAACGAGCATTTTCGCGTCGCGATTGTTCGAGACGATTTGATGGTCGCAGACTTGGTCGGCCATCCGAAACACAAAGTCGCGATACTTGCTTTGCTTGGTCAGCCGAGCCATCCGCGAATAAGCCTGCATGTGCCAGGGAATCATCGCGGGCGACCCCACGCGCTCGTAGCGATCCTGATAGATCGGAAACGCCCGATCAATCGCGTCGAGAAGTTTCTGCGTCGGTTTCAGTTCGTAGCAGCGGACCAATGCGAGGACAGCCTGTCCGGGTGCGACATCTTCGCCTTCGAGGTCGCGGTTGGGTGGAAACGTCGTGATGAAGCGACCTTTGGGGTTCTGCAACCAGATGATGGCGTTGGCGAGTTTCGTGCGAACGTCGGCGGTCAGGTTCGGATTGGGTGCGTCCGCCAGCGCTAAACAAAACTGCGCCGTCGCGCCGAGTTGGTTCTTCAAGTCAGGCGTCTGGAGGAATTCCGCATTGTCCACATCGGGCAATTTGACCATGAGGTTGCGCCGCGCGCGAATACTGCGCTGCAGGGCGGCTTCGACCGTTGGCGAATCCGTCGCACTTGCATGAACCGCCAGGGCCCAGATCGCACCCGACTGCGCGATCTCATCTTCATTGGCTCCATAGGTATCACCGGCGGGGTCATATCGAAAAGCAAACGTGCCGTCGGGACGCTGGCGATACATCAGGTATTCGCCGACTCGATCAACCGAATCTCGCAACCTCTCAGGCGTGACCGCTTCAAGCGGGACGTCAATCATGCCGCGATGCAGCGTGTGAATCTCGCCGCCGACTTCGCTTTCCCACCAATGCAGTGTGCGAAATTTCGAGAGCTTCGCCGACACCAATGATCGCGAGTCGAGCGTGATTTCTTTGCCCAGCGTTTTGATGGCCTGCCGCACACCGACGCCACGCGCGATCAACTCCGACGGTGTACACCATCGTCGTTCGCCATCGAGAAAAAGTCCGATGCCATCAAGACCCGGTTCGATGAAACTCTCAACCGCCCCCGGCGACATCCATCCGCCCTTGTTGGAATGAAACGATTTCGTGCGACCCAGCACCTGGGCATCGATGAGGACATCTTCAAGTCGAAATGTGGCCCCGTCCATGCTGCTTCGGGCGCTGCTCAGCGCGACCAGCGCGGCTTCCTGCGCGGCGTCGACAACTGGCTTCAAGAGCGAGACGCCAATCCCCCGAGCGTATCCGTCAATGCGGAGTGTCACGACCATTTGGCATTTGGTGTCGATCAGCGCCGGTGGAACGTATTCCGGACGGTAGGGGGGAGCGTTTGCGATTTTGGCTTCCAGGGTACGACGGATAAGTTGGGTAAGAAACCGCTGCTCGGTGGGGCCCACATCGAGCGGGTCATATTCAGCTTCCATGCTCGACATCGTCGGCGGATCCGCCGATAACATCACCGGATGCGCCACGAAACATAGAAACGCGATGACCGTATTCAATCTCATGGCCGCAAGTATAATCCGCGCTATGGCACGTCACAACATCAACGGCGAGATCGACCTTCATGTGCAAATCGGAACGTAACCACGCCAACGCGATTGTCGAATCAACCGGTGTGGTGGCCAAACAGGTCGACGCTGTCGCCGTCATCGCGCGCTACGACGCCATTCCCGATATGGCCCGTCTGTTGGAAGTCATCCCCAAGCCAATCCGTGCGATCGTCTTTGGTGCGGAAGAGCAAACTAACCAATCCGAAGACAGTCGTATCGTGCATCTGGACGTTCCGAGTTTCCAACTGACGCGCATGGATCAGATCAAGATGGCCACCGTGCTTGCACTGAGTCAACGTGTGCTTGACGCGGGCGATACGTTCGTCGCGCTGACCGGTGTTGCGGGCAAGCCGATCGACACCCTTGTCGTGATGGAAGTTGGCAAGGAATACGAGTTGTTCGACTCGGTCGGTCAACCGAAGCTGACCGAACACGTGCGGCGCGTGGTGTTTCAGCGCGTGTTGACGATGGCGCTGGAACTGGCCAACGAAGGACGTGAAGGCAAACCGATCGGTGGGCTCTTCGTGATCGGGAACATGCGCGAGCTGCAGAAGTATAGCGAGCAGAACATCATCAACCCGTTTCGCGGTTATGCTGAAAAAGATCGCAACATTCTGGACGATCGCCTGCGCAACACGGTGAAGGAATTCGCGGCAATCGACGGGGCGTTTCTGATCAAGGGCAACGGTGTGATCGTCTCAGCTGGCACGACGCTTCGTCCGGACACCAGCGGCGTGGAATTGCCCCAAGGACTCGGCGCTCGACACGCGTCTGCCGCCGCGATCAGCGCCTCAACCAAGAGCATCGCCATCACCGTGTCCGAATCGACCGGCACAGTACGCCTCTGGCGCCTCGGCAAGATGGTCATCGAAATCGAGAAAGCCCCCAGGGCGCCGGTCCCTAGAAAAAACGCCGCCCCCTTCGACTAAGACGTTCATTGATTGTGAAGACGTGCCACTGCTCTGTGAGCAGTGCAGGGCGGATTAAGCCTCTCGTATTCAACACTGCTCACAGAGCAGTGGCACGGAGTTGGCCTTCTTCAAAGCATGCGAGGTGGGTCAGGCCCGCGTCTTTCATCATCTTGATCGCATGGTCCGCGCCGGCGCCGATGTCGTCCGCCCGATGCGAATCCGATCCGAACGACATCATCGTCCCGCCAAGTTCCGCATATCGCTGCACGACTTCCATCCCTGGCATGGGTGACGAAAGGCCCTGCCGCAGCGTCGACGTGTTGATCTCCGGAATGATCCCTGATTCCAGACAGTTTTGCAGAATCTCGTCAATCAATGCCGGTTCATTCGGCGGGCCGTCGAATTGAAACATCCGAAACGCATACCGTTTGGCAAAGTCCAAATGACCGAGAATTTGAAAGGGTTGATGTCCTTCGCGCTTCATCCGGACAAGGTGCGCCGTGCAATCGCGCATCGCCTCAAGATAGAATCGCAGGTATTCGTCGCACGTCATGTTCGCGAATTGATCTTGAACATGCACCGCCCGCCCCGACGCCCAATGAAGACTCAAGAGGACAACATCGAACGAGTGGGTTTCAAGAAACTCAAGAATAAAATCCATCCGTTCGGGTTGATAGCAGACTTCGATGCCTTTGCCGATGAAGATCTGTTCGCCGAACTGCTCGCGAAGTTCGCGAATCTCACGCTCGATCTTCGCATCGTCATAGATGCATCCATTCCACTCCGACGGATGCGTGTCGAAATGTTCCGTAAACGTCAGCCCCGCAAGCCCGACGTCAATCGCCCGCCGAACGTTTTCAACCGGCGGCGTTTTGCAATCAAACGAATTCCACGAATGCAAATGTTGATCAAAGACGCGCATCACAAACCACGAATAATGGTGCCCCACCCATCCATGGTGGGGGACTGAAAGCGACAAGACAGACCTTAGAAGCCGCCAAGTCAAAAGGACCAGGCAACCCAAAGCGCATCGATCATCGACGCGCATCAGCGCGTGTCAACAGAATCGCTGGTTTGAAGCGACCGGAAATCAGAATCACAATTGGTTTGTTTGTTGGTGGTGGGGTTGCGCTGATCAGGTGCATCTGTGGTTCAATCTGTCCCCCACCCTGGAAGGGCGGGGTACCTTGCGTGCTGCGACACATTCTGGATATGGCTGGGCGATCAAGCCTCGCGCGATTGACTGCTTGAATGCGGCTGGGGCGCGACGGCATCGAGGACGTCCGGTGGTGGCGAACCGTCACCAACAAGGCGTTCTTTCATCAGACGGCCGATCTTGAACTTGACGGTGCGTTTGGCCGCAACATCCACCGGCTCAAGCGTCTTGGGGTTTTGAGCGCGGCGGGCGGCTCGAATCTTGCATTCAAACACACCGAAGTCTCTGAATTCCAAGCGGTTACCGTTTCCCAACTCATCGATGATGTTGTCGAGAAAACCCTGTACGATTCGCTTCACGAGTACCCGTTTCGCACCGGTATCCTCGGCAATTCGATCAATCAGTTCTTTTTTGGTTACCGTGGCCATTGATTGCTCCAACTTCCGGCAGCAAGTTTGCGGCGGCATCTGGTCGCATCTGACGACACCCACCCGAGCCGATACAACATCCGTTCTGGCGAGTCGCCACCGGAATGATCAAACGCACAAAAATCAAACAGTAATCGCCTTGTGAATTCGCGCAAGTCATACTACGACAATGTGGTTACGGCATCAAGCAGATTTCACAGGTGCCCCGAAATGGGGACGTAAACCGGGCGTTTTGGGGCCAAATTGGGCCTCTTTTGGGGACGGTTTTTCGGTCAATTCGGGGGCTTCAGCGGCTTGTTCATGCCCGGAATTCGGGTTGACCCCGGCTAACGGACTGCCGACCCCTCTCGGGTGAGCTGGAATCGGCGGATCGGGAAGCGGAAATTCCTGAAATTGTAGCCCTGAATATCGTAAACCCGCTCGCGATAATTGAGCTTCTCGGGATTGGCGTAATACCCGTCGGTGCTGGGCCAATCGCTGCGGACGTTGCCCAGATCGGCGAGGACCGGGTTCGGGTGCGGGTCGAACATCACGTTCGGGTGCATGGTGGCCAATGGCGGCAGGTAGGTGTCGTTCATGGCGCACCCCGAGACCGCGATCACCATCAGGGCTAAGCTGGCCAATTGCATCCGCATGTGCAAATCCTGTCTGTGTACCTGCCTGTGACTTTCAACTTGCATTGAACGTGCCATGATGCGCTGCCATCAATCAAGTGCATCGATTGATGCGCAGGCGGCCATGCTGGATGTTATTATCAGTCTCTCGGTTGGCCGGTGGATGCTGATTGTATGGCGATGTTTCCGGCGCTAGACGTTTTCTGGCGACTGCGTTGCGTTTTGGCAACGGCCAACACGTCTGATAACGTGATGGTGTGATGCCGGTTTGCCTTGGCGAAGTGTGAGAGTTGATGAACGAATATCTGTCATTTGGTTTGGGTTTGGTCATCGGTGCGGCGATTGTTGTGCTGATTGTGCATCTGCGACGGCGATCGATCGACACGTTGGCCCGCGATCTGATCGCGGAGACAGAAACACGCCGATCGGAAGAACTCGACCGGACTCTTACGCAGCTCAAGGATGCGTTCGGCGCGCTGAGTCGTGATGCGTTGGCCGTCAACAGTGAGGAATTCCTCAAGCTCGCCAAGACACGACTCGAAAACCAAACCGATGCCGGCGCGTCGCACCTGGAGGAGAAGAAGAAGCTGATCGACGCTCGGCTGGAAACCGTCACCAAGAAAGTCGCCGAACTCAATCAAGCCCTCCACGGTGCGGAAAAAGAGCGCCGCGAATCTTTTGGGCGTATCATCAAGGAACTTGAGAACACCGGGCAGGCCAACTTGCGGTTGCAAAACACCACCGCACAACTGACCGCCGCCCTGGCGAGTCCGAGTCATCGCGGTCAGTGGGGCGAACGGATGGCCGAAGACGTGTTGCGGTTGGCGGGCATGGTTGAAGGCATCAACTACAAAAAACAAACGCTGACCGACGCAGGCACCAAACCCGACTTCGTGTTCATGTTGCCATCGGGCCAAAGCGTGAACATGGACGTGAAGTTTCCGCTGAACAACTACGTTCGATACCTAGAGTCCGAAGGCAACGACGCCGAGCAATTCAAGAAGACGTTCTTGCAGGACGTGCGTAAACGCATTTCCGAAGTGACCACGCGGGAGTACATCGATCCATCGGGCGGGACGGTGGACGTGGTGCTTGTGTTTATCCCCAACGAGCAGGTGTATGGGTTCATTCACGAAAACGATCCCGGCCTGCTTGATGACGCGATGTCCAAGAAGATTGTCCTATGCTCGCCGCTAACCCTGTTTGCGATCCTGGCAGTCATTCGAAAAGCTGCCGACAACTTCCGCCTTCAGGAAACCAGCGACGAAATCCTTGCATTGATGGGGACGTTCGCCAAGCAGTGGGAAAAATACAGCAATGTGGTGGAGACGTTGGGCACGCGCCTCGAAAGTACAATGAAAGCGTACGGTGACCTCAAGACCACCCGCTCGCGTATGCTCCAACGCCAACTCGACAAGATCGATTCGCTTCGGTTGCTTCGTCTTGAAGACCAGGACGACGCGAATGAGAGCCAAGCGACCTTGTTGGGCAAAGAGGATTGACTCAGATCACCACAGCGAGCGGTAATCAACGCGTCGAGTTCTTCAGCAGCTGAACGTATCTCACAAATCCATAGTTACTACGATAAAGCCTTAATATGACTTGGGTTATTGACTATACGAAGCGCCCGCCCGTTCCGGGCAATGGGTTTTCCAGTTGACAAGCCCATAGGTCCTTCGATAAGTTTGGCATTTGAGAGAGAAGGGGATTCGGGAGAGAGTCTACCTCATCCTATTCAGGGATATTTTGCAATTCCGACTTTCGATGTTCGCGCACCGCGCAGCATGCTGGCCGCGACCCATAGGAATTCCCCCCACTCCCAATAGTAGTTACAGCATTTTCTGGTGGTCGGCTTAGGAGTTGGTCTGGACTCTGAGTTCGCTGACCCGCGTATTACGCATTTTATTGACATATCCAAGAAGAGAGCGACCAAGAGGGAGGGAACATCATGGCGAGAAGACGCATGATTTTGGGCTGTGGGCTGGTGATTGCATTGGCTGCGATGGCGGTGGAAGCGAGAGCGGGTGCATTCACAGACGGCAACATTTTGGTGAGTACCGATGAAGTACTCTACGAATACACGCCGGCTGGCGTATTTGTCCAGTCGTTTGCGATTCCGTTTCCAGGCGGTGGGTCCGAATCGGCCCGTGATGTTGCGCTCGATGCTGATGGATTCGCCTATGTGTACAACGGCACTTTCGATCCATACGTCAGCAAACTTGATCCCGTCTCAGGTGTTTGGAGTCATGAGACCGCAATCGGATTCAGCACTGTCAACAATGGAACGTACGGTGGGATCGCTGCCTACGGCGATTACGTATTCGTAACGGATATGGATACGGCTGGCGACGGTGGTGCGGATCAAGCAATGGGGGTGATCCGTTTCAATCAAAGCGACGGAACGTGGGTTCGGTTTGGCGAGGATCATGAGCCGATCGATTTGAACATTGGTCGCGATGGGCTCCTCTATACGCTGTTCCCAGGCGGGAGTCCGAATGGGCGAACGGTCAACGTTTATGATCCATTGACGATGGCGTTTATCCGTGAGATTGATTTGACAGCCACATTCGGACACACGGCGCACCGATCGATTGCAGCAGATGACGGCGGGAACATCTTCGTCGCCGACGCGGATGGTGATTTTCAGAAAATAGACGCTGACGGGACGCTCTTGGACTCGGTTAATCTGGACCCTCAGTGCGACGGCAGCTGCTTTTTCTTCGACGTCGATGTTTCAGCCGACGGTGTGGTCGCCTTGGGAAGCCGAGATGGCGACGTGATTATCACCGACGAAGATCTATCATCCTTTTCCAGCTTTGCAGTTGGCACCGAAGGAACTTTCGTCACGATCGTTCCGGAGCCAGCTTCTTTGAGCATGATTCTACTGGTTGGCGTCTTTGCCACCCGCAGAAAAGGTCGCCGGTAAGTCGTTTCTTCCGAAGTCCGTCGGCAATGAGGGATGGCAACAAGGGACGTGTACCAGGCGTCCGATCGGCACGTGGGCACACGGCGATCACGTCTCTCGAAGATCCGATTAGTCCTCGGTCCGGACATTTGTGTACGACAATAAATTAGCGACAGCAGCGTGGGCAGTGCGCTTCCATCGCTGTTGTCGCTTTTTATCAATCCAGTTGGGGCTTGCGATGAATCTGTGCATTGCGAATCGCTTGGTGTATAGCAATCGCGCCAGATTTCGTGAGCACGCCAAATTTTATGAGCAAGGAGGGCGGGCGGTCGCGCCGACCTCTTAGATGCCGCCGCCGAGGAAGACCGAAAGGACGATCTGCAACAAGGTATTGATCAGGTTCGCGCCGAGCACGTCGTCAAATGCGCAACCGGTTGTCTGAAAAACCATCGCACCGGCACTGACCATCGCGAGCGCCTTGGAAATGCGAAGCACGTTCATCCGCTTCGGGGACTTACCTTTCTGCATATCTGATTTCTCCATGTTGTGGTTGATTCGTCTACATTGGACCACGCCAAATGATCGCAGCCGCATTATACGGATGCCAAGCGTCCCGTCACGTTCGAATAGCGACAAATTCGCCTGTTGACCCATTGGCGCACCTGAACCGCAACCACACAACATCCTCAGCGCGTGGTTTTTTCTAGGGTGTTGGCAGCGGCAACCCGTATACGAACGGAGTTTCGACGGCCAACACGAGAGCAGCCAACGCCAGAATGGTGCGATTCACCCGGACATCGACCTCCGCTTGGATCAATGACCACGCCAGCAGAATGTACAGAAATGGCAGCGCCGGCAGGTAGTGGTAGATGAACATGATGCGGGGCGACATCGTCCAGGGGACCCAGAACACCAGGTATCCGAAGACCGCGATCGCAAGCGGCGTCCGGGCGCGGCTGGCGACCCGGATGATGCAAAATGCCGCCGCACCGATGCCCGCCCACCAGATCATTAAGTTGCCCATCGCGTAAATATTCGCCTTCTTTGGATACGCTGCGAGGCCGTTGGGCGGATCGGGCGGCGCCTCAAATGACCGGGAATAGAACCAAAGCGTCCCTTCGCCCATGGGCCATTGCCATGCCTTCGACGAGCCGTCGTGCTCAAGATTGCCGCCAACGTGATAACCCCACATGCGTTTCTGGAGTTCGACGAAGTCGGATGCGGTGTTGCCCGCTCGAAAGAATGGCGTGTAACTCACCAGGTACACAAGGACGATGAGCAGTCCCTGGCCCACGAGACTCAAGAGCCATCGAAATGGTTTCTGCAAAATCGCCTCGCCGCCGTTTTGATAGCGAATCACCAGAAGCAGTGGGATCGCAAACATCCCTGTCCACTTGCACGCGATGGCGCAACCGATCAGCGTCGCCGAGACGAAGTGTCGCCGATGCAAACACGCAATCGCGCCGGGCAGGACGAACATCACGCAATAGACGTCGTTCATCGCCGTTCGCGACATCACCAGCGGCTTCGTCGCCCGCGCCCAGGAC
>JAUIEW010000382.1 GCA_030429365.1 Phycisphaerae bacterium | reverse complement strand
TAATTTTCAGTTGGGGTTTGACGGTTAGAACCTTCAGGAGTCTACAATTCAACAGGCTTAATACGATTGGCAATGTCCATACGTGACAAGAAACTACTCACCCGATACTGGTTTAGGTTTGACGCGGACCTGGCTTCATCACTTGTATGTGAACGTCAGTGCGGGGTTACTGCTTATTCCGTCGATGACGCCATCGCGTTGATGTCAAAGTATGTGTTTATCGATCGAGACGTGCCCAAGAAATTCGAAATAGAGGTCGATATCGATGTCAGCCGACTCGACCCCAATCATATCCTGCCAAATTCGGGGGACTGTTCAGTTCGCGGCGTTTGGTACCCAAACGTTGGTCCATCTTGAAGAATCGCGGAGTGTGCCACCAGAGAATTCGCTTGAGACTCCAGGCCAGACTTTTCCAACTTGCTTAATTCGGCGCTGCGATGCAATACAAATACGCTTCGCCGCGTAGGTACAGATCGTTTTCGACGATGACGGGTGAGGCTGAGAATGCGTCGTCCAGTTTGTTGACGGCCAGCACTTTGAAGTTGCTGTCGTGTTTGATGACGGCGATGCTGCCCCGTCGGTCGGGGATGTAGATTCGATTGGCTGCGGCGGCAGGTGATGCGAATACTTCGGTCAGGTTTGGGATGCGGTTAGGTCCGAAGATCGTTTGTCCGGTTTTGACGTTCACGCAGGTGATGATGCCGCGCAGGTGTGCGGTGAAGTACAAGTGATCGTCGTAAATGAGCGGTGACGGGACGTATGGCGTTTGCTTGTCGCGCGACCACAGCACGGCTGGCGTGTTGGTGATGTCGCCTTTGGCATCGGCTAACTTGATCGCGAGCATCTTCTGCCAGTCATAGCTGTTGGTGACGATGGCGATTCCGTCGGCAACGATGGGCGTGGCGCAGACGTTTCTTGATAAACCGCTGCACTTCCAGATCGTCTTGCCGGTGGCAAGATCATAGCCGCGGACAAAGTTCGTCGCCGCGACGATCACCTGCGGTTTACCGTTGACTTCAACGATCACCGGTGACGACCACGAGGTAATTTCGTCGCGCTGGCGCCGCCAGATTTCTTTGCCGGTTCTCTTGTTGAGCGCGACGATGAACGAGTCGCCCTGATGATCCCAGTTGACCACGAGCGTGTCTTCGTAGAGCGCCGGCGAACTCCCTTCGCCGTGCCCGTGACGGACTTGCATGTCGCCGAGGTCTTTTTGCCACACAAGTTCACCAGCCAACGTTAGGCAATTCAACCCGCGCGAGCCGAAGAATACGAAGAGGTGCTCGCCATCGGTGACAGGAGAGCTCGACGCCCAACTCCCAGTATCGTGTACACCTTCGTGCGGCTGCTCTTCGCGAAGGACTTTCTCCCAGGCGATCGAACCATCCTTGCGATTGATCGCCCGCACGACGAACCGCTGCGCACGGTCGGCTGGCATGTTGTCGTGGGCGCCGGGGTCGCGTTCGGGCGGCGGCGCAAGACGATCGCCAACCGGTTCTGCCGAAGTAACGAAGATGTGATCGCCCCAGATGACCGGTGTGGAATGCCCAAGTCCCGGCAGGCGAATTTTCCAGCGAATGTTCTCGCTTTCACTCCACGTGACCGGTGGGTTCGCGTGCGGAGCGACACCGGTTGCGATTGGTCCGCGCCATTGGGGCCAATACTTTTCGGCGACCTCATCGGGTGCATCTGCGAAAGAGGGGCAGATGATTGAATGAACAACCATCGCCCCAATAGCGTACGCCAAAGTGTAAATCCGATTCCGCGTGATGTTCATTCGCTTCATTCCACGATTATGCAAGACTGAGGCAACTCCCACCCCAGCCATTCATCGGTGAATGTAGCGTCGAAAGCAAACGATTACACGGACAGATCACAAATGCACGGACCTTGTTTCACGGCTGTTGCAATCGGCACGGACGCAACCGCTTAGTTTCGCCTTTCTGATCGCTTCAGCATGCCAGCCAACCCAAGGGCAAGAAGCGCGAGACTACCTGGTTCGGGAACGATTGCGATGTTGTCGACGTCAGATTCCAACGTGGGAATGGTTCCGGAGTTGACGTCCATTCTGATGTTCAACTCGACAACGTTACTCAACACATCCGCAAAAGACGCCGACCCGGACGCAGTGTTCAAGGTCCACTCACTCTCCGTAAACGCAACGAACCGATTCCGCCAACTACCGACGCTTCCAGGATCGACGCGGTTGAAATATCGGGTGCCATCCGCGCCGACCAGTTCGGCAAAAGTCGAGTGATCCAAGCCACTTGCAGTGAGCAGACGCTCATCCCAGTCGAGTCCGCCCTCGCCGCTGAGATCTCCCAGAAAGGCTGCTGGCGCTGAAATCCCAAATGTTCCGCCGCCTCCCAAGGTATCAACCGCGTGGACGTGTCCGCCGGGATTGCCGCCGGTTTCAACCAAGGTGACTTCCGCGCTGCCAATCTGCAAGTACGGCGTCCATCCCTGTAATGTGCCATCATCGAAATCACTCAGCACCGTGGCTTGTGCAACAGTAGTCAACGAAAAGACAAAAAGTACCGCAGCAGAAACCCAAAGTGTGTAGCAATTCCTTGCAACAGATCTATTCATTGGCATGGTATTACCTCCTGAAAGATGAATGAGAGCGTGGCAGGGCTGGTTGTACGTAAGTTGAAGAGAGATACCAGCCGCACCGTCAATGCTGCGATTCGCCATATCAAATCGTGCGGGTTGAGAGATCGGCGAATTCGCAGGTATCTCCAGACTAGAGACTTAGAACAGTGAATTCAATGGCCGCAGCCTCCAAATTTGAGCCGGTGAGAGTGAGGGACATCCAGACGGAAAGCTCTCCCTCTAGAAAACCGCTTTGTCTGGCAGATGCATTCGGGGACCTTAAAGACTATGGTCTAAGCACGTTGTCTATTCGATCAACGCGCCGCATTCCGGACAGATACCGCTGACATTACCGGTCAAGTTATATGCACATTGGCGGCAACTGGGTATCGAGCCTTCTCGCCAGTTTGGACCGCGCCAAAGTATCCGGAGCACGCCACCAAGTATCAAGACAGACAAGACCCACGGGATGGTGAGATAGCCGCTTGCCCTGAGGCTGGGTACACCGACTTGCATGGTCGCTCGCCAGAAACGAATACCGAGCCAAAGTGGGTCATTACCGAAGCCTTCCGAACGCGGCGAGCCCGTGAGTTCCATAACGAACAGGCTTCCGTTCGCGAATACGAAGCCGGTGTCGTCGTAAGAGCATCCCACGGGAATCAGCACGCTAAGCAGCATGGCCAAGAGCAACGCCAGGCAAACCGTGATTCCAATTTTGTTCT
>JAUIEW010000062.1 GCA_030429365.1 Phycisphaerae bacterium | reverse complement strand
AGCCGACAACGGCTACACCCCCACCCCCGTCATTTCCCACGCCATTCTGACCTACAATCAAGGCCGTAAAGATGGGCTGGCCGACGGCGTGGTTATTACACCTAGCCACAATCCGCCCGCAGATGGCTGCGCGCCCACACCGAAGTTGGCCAAGTGGGGGTGGACCGTCATCCTTTCGTCGATCACCCTTGCCCTCTGGATCATCAGCTTTGCACCGCACGACATTTGGCCGGCTGCCTACGTCTGCCTCGTCCCGTGGTTATTGATGGTCTGCTACACAAACGCAGGGCGGCGCGTGTATGTCTTCAGCTATCTGATCGGGGCTGGCTTCTTCTTCATCACGATGCGCTGGATGTTCATGGTGACCGGAATCGGTTCGGTCGTGCTGTTCTTGGCGCTCGGGTTCTACATGCCGCTCGTGGCGTGCCCGGTTCGATACATCGTCCGCCGCCGTCGATTTCCCCTGGCGATTGCGTTTCCGTTCATCTGGGTCGGCAGTGAAGCGATGCGCTCGATGTTTGTGCCGGGCCTTCCCTGGAACCTGCTGGGGCATAGCCAACATCCGTTCCTTGCCGCGATTCAGGTGTCCGACCTGGTCGGTGCGTATGGCGTCAGTTTCATGTTGGCGGTGGTAAACGGTTTGCTTGCGGATGCCTGTTTGGTTCGGATGGGCTGGCCTTGTGAAGACATAAATGCAGACCGGCCCACCCGCTTGCGCTTAAGTGTCGCCTATTCGGTGTGCGTCCTGCTGTTTGTTTTCGGGTACGGGACATACAGACTGGGAACAGAAACGATTACAGACGGACCGCGAGTGGCCGTCGTTCAGGGCAACTACCCGAACTTTGTTGACCTATCTCGTACCCAACGAGAACCGAGCCACCAGGAGCGAGCCGATCGATATTTTGAACTCATGGAGGCCGCCAACGCCAAGCAACCGGACCTGATCCTGCTGCCGGAAACGCCGTGGTTTATGCAGCTCAATGTCGAGTTTCTCGCGTTGCGCAACGTTCGGACACCGCGCGGCAGCTATCCATCGGAATACTGCTACGAGCGGTTTGGTCTGTTTGCGGTTGATCACAAGACCTACATTGTGACGGGGGCGGCTTCTTACGTGCCGACTCCGCTTGACTTGCGGGCAGCTCAGATTCGGTACAACTCGGCGTTTGTCTTCAATCCCGAGGGTGGCATCCCCGGCCGGTATGACAAAATCCACCGCGTCTTAATTGGTGAATATGTTCCGTTTCGATACGGCCCGCTTCGATTTGTGTATCTCTGGCTGAATCAATTCCTGCCATTTGGGACCAGTGATTATGAGTATTCGCTGACCGCGGGCACAGAATTTTCCACCTTCACCATGAAGGCGCTGTCGCAGGACAAGAAGGAATATCGCTTCGCTACGCCAATCTGCTACGAAAACGTAATGCCGTATATCCCACGCAAATTCGTCACCGGCGAGGACGGGAAGAAGCGCTGTGATTTCTTGCTCAACTTGAGCAATGACGGGTGGTTCCCAAACTCTGGCGAATTGCCGCAACACTTGGTGGCGTCCGTCTTTCGGGCAGTGGAAAACCGTGTTGGCGTGGCTCGGGCGGTCAATACGGGTATCAGTTGCTTCGTCGATCCGGACGGGCGGGTCCATCACCGCGTCAACAAGAATGGTGTCGCGGTCGGACCGGATATCGAAGGTTACGAGGTCGCGAACATCAAAGTCGACAGTCGTCACAGTCTCTATTCGCGCATCGGTGATGTATTTTCAGGTTTGTGTGCGGTGCTGTGGGGACTATTCTACGTGGATTACGTGGGGATGCGGATCGTGGCCGGGTTCCGCAGAAGGGGTGAACGTTCATGAGTTTTGTCAGGCTAACATGTTGTCTGCTGGGGGTTCAATCGCTGCTCTGGGTGAGCGGGTGCGCGTCTGCGGGCGGGGCTGGTGTCAAGCAAACGTCCGAGCGGGCGATGTCCTGCTTGCGGTACTATCTTCCCTACGAACATTCGGCGACGGCGCGCGTTCAGGCCTTGGAATCTCTGGCCGAATGCGGCAGTGATGAAGTGCTGCCCTGGATTCGACTGGCGCTTAACGACGAATCACCTGCGGTCCGGTTTGCGGCAGCGATGGCCTTGGGGCAGCGAGACGATCGCACGTCGTTGAATTCAATCAGAAAGCTTCTTGGCAGCCGGGAAGCGAGTGATCAGATTGCAGCCGCCGGAGCGCTCCATCTCCTGGGCGATACAAGCGCTTCAGGCAAGTTGGCCGACTACCTTTTCGACCGAAGCGACCCGAATGCTCCCCGCCACGCTTCATTTGTCTTGGGCCGGCTTGGCGAGGTCGGAGCCAACAAGATTCTGGCGCGGGTTGTCACATCCAAGGACCCGGGACTAAGGTCCAATGCGTTGGAATCGATGGCCTTGCTTGGTTCAAAAGAGGCGAAGGCGACGCTCGTGGCCAACGTGTACAACGGGTTGGGACCGGAGGAGACGTTCGCCCTGACGGTGCTCGGGCGACTCCGTGATCGTCAATATCATGAGATTTTTGTGGACAAGATGAAGACGGCGCAGCATTTGGAGACAAAGTTAGCCGCAGCCCGCGCCCTCGGGCAACTTGGTGGTAAAGAAGGGTTCGATTTGGCGATGTCGTCACTGACCTACACCGCGAAGAAAGATGAGAAGAACGACCCGGCTGAGAACCAAACGTTTCGTGTACGCCAGTTGGCGGCCACGACATTGGGGGCGATCGGTGATCGCAGGGCGGTTCAGCCTTTGGAATCGATGTTGAACGATGCTGACGATCCACGACTTCAAATTGCGGCAGCCAAGGCGTTGATGGACATTCTTGGCCCCAAACGCAAGAAGCAGCGGATGCTGTAACGGGACGAATCTGATGCGCTGGTTTAGCTTTGCAATTGTCGCCGTGTTTTGCCTGACGATCCACACCACGCTTGCGCAGCGCCTTTCGATCTGGGGTGCGTGGCCAGACGTGATCTTGATCACGGTTGTATTCTTTGCGATGCACGGGCGCAAGTGGGATGCAGTGGTCGCGGGGTGGACACTCGGACTGCTCGCCGACTTGGCATCGATGGAGCGCTTTGGCTTGTTATCAATGTCGTATGCGATGGTGGCGCTTTGCGTGCAGTCGTCTCGCGATTGGATGTTTCGCTATCACCCGTTGACCCATTTCAGTGTGACGTTTGTCGTCGGGATCGCCATCCACGGGATCTTCTGGTGCTACGCCTCAATGATGACTGCCTCGGCATACGCGCAATCGTGGACGAGCGTGGCGGGGCCGGTGGGCATCGCTTTTTATTCCGCCATATGCGCGCCACCAGTTCACGCTTTGTTGATACGAATGGTCAGGTGGCTCGGCTTGGATGCCCCACGATATTCACACGCAAAACTGCGGCGCATCGGTTCGCGGTCAACCGTGATTTAGATCATGCGGTTTGCGCTGACGTGATTCTGCGCTGTCCAATGTTGACATTTTGTCGATTCCAAGTGGTGTCTTGAGAATCACGATGGTCTCTCATGTTTGAGCAACGCTTGAAAATCCTTCTGGCGATGATGGGATTCGCGCTTGCGATCCTCGTCGTGCGGCTGATCGACATGCAGGTCGTCCACGCCCGCATGTACGAAGAGCAAGCCGACCGTGCGTTGCTCCTGCGCCCCAAAACGCTGCCGACTGTGCGCGGGAGCATTCTCGATCGTGCCGGAAAACTCTTGGTCTCCGATGAACCGTGCTGGGACATCAAGGTTCATTACGGCATCCTCTCCGACGACAAAGACTATCACGACGCGATGGTCAAACGCCTCAAACGCAACAACGCCTACGGAAAAAAACTGAGCATCGAAGACGTTGAAGCGCGGTTCAATGATGAGGTTGACCGGATGTGGGAAGATTTGGCCACCTTTTTCGAAGGCGGTCCTGATGAATTGCACGAACGGGCCCGCGGCATTTGCGATCGCATTCAGGCCATCCGCGACGATGTCGCCAAACGGCGCGGATTCTCCGCTCCGGTGCGTGAGGAGCGCATGAGTCATGCCGTGGTCGAAGGCCTAACCGATCAGCAACAGGTTGACGCTCGGGCGGTGCTGTCGGCTTATCCATGGGTGGATGTCGAAGACTCGACCAAGCGCGTTTATCGCGGCGGCCCGGCGATGGCCCATGTCTTGGGACAGGTGGTTCCCGTAACTGCCGATCACCTGCAGTCGGATATCTTCGCCGATGATCGACTTCGATCGTTGACCGGAACCGACCGGATCGGCGGGTCGGGAATTGAGTACGCCATGGAAGGGCGGCTGCGCGGTGCGCGCGGAGAGTTCCATGGCAACCGGGCGGGGGACGTTTTGACCTCGTCACCACCCGTGCCAGGCGAGGACGTTCACGTGACGATTCGCAGCGATCTTCAAACGCGTCTCTATGAGATGTTTGGTGAAGAAATTGCGTCGCTGCCATATTCGCTCTCAGGATCGATCGTCGTACTGGACCCACGAAATCGCGATTGCCTGGCGATGGTATCGTACCCGTCCTACGACCCGCAAACGTTCCGCGAGCATTACAACGAACTTCGCGATGATACCCGCCGGAATCCGTTGGCGTTTCGCGCTGTTGCGCGGCAATACGCGCCGGGATCGATCGTCAAACCGCTCGTGTGTCTGGCCGGTCTGATCTCCGGAAAGATCACGACAGCGACGACCTTCGATTGCCAGGGTGCGCTTTTCCCCAGCAAACCCGACAGCTGGCGATGCTGGGCGGCGGCTGGTTCGTCGGCGCGAAAGCAGCATGGACCGTTGGTCGCGTGGGAAGCGATCAAGTATTCGTGCAACATCTTCATGTACAACACCGGGCAACTGCTCGGAGCCAACACCCTGACGAACTATTTTGATATGTTCGGTTTGGGAAAGGAATCGGGCACCTGTCTCCGGGAGGAAGTCTCCGGTATCAATCCGACAGCCAATTTCATGGATTCGATTGGCCATCCCCTGACGCCCGGTAGTGCTCGACTGTTCGCCATCGGGCAGGCCGAGGTTGCGGTGACGCCGATCCAAGCCGCCAATCTAATGGCCTCCTACGCCACCACCGAATACCGTCACGTGTCGTTGGTACGGCAAAAAGCCGACTCGCCTGTGTGGGAATTGCCCGGCGAGGCGGCGTATTGGCAGGTGATTCGCAGGGGCATGTTTGGTGTTGTCAACGATACGGATGGCACCGCGTATACGCAGGCGCGGATTCCCGTTGAAACGGGTTACGTCCTGATCGGCAAGACGGGAAGCGCCGAAGCCACGCCGGCCCCCGTGTCGTATAAGATTCCCTTCGAGGACGTCGACGGTTCGCAGCAGGTCGAAATTAAATACGCGAACACGAAGTCCGATGCGATTGATTTCTTCCTGGACGATCATCCGGACGCGACGTTCGACCCGCGCAGCATCGATGTCGCCGAGCGTTGGCCGGCGAGCCCCGCCGAACACGGTCGCAAGCATTCGCACGCGTGGTTCGTCGCGTACATGCAGAAGGCGGATGCCACCGGACAGCCGTTGTGGAATCAGACGCCACACATCGCATTCTCGGTCATGGTCGAATTCGGCGGGAGTGGGGGGCGCGTCAGCGGGGCGATTTCTCAAAAGGTCGCGGATGTCCTCCTTGAGATTCTCGGGCCCGATCTGGACCCGGATTACTCGAATGCTGCCCCGGACAAAAACCTTGTCGATGACGAGGATCATGTCGCAGATTCTGGCACGGAGGTCGCGCCATGAGACGCCCGGTTTACGACCTGACCCAACCAGGATGGGCGATCGCCATCTCGATCACCATCCTCGTCTTGATCGGGTTGGCTGCGATCTGCGCGTCCAACACCGTTCCGGTGGGGGGCCGAAACGTCGCCAGCGTGGTGATGGCCGGCAAACAGGCAGGTGTCGCTGTGGCGTGCCTTGTCTTGTCAGCGGTGATCCTCCGCATCGGATACATGCGGTTGGCGAGACACGCCTACATCCTCTTTGGGGTGTGCCTCGTGCTCTTACTGCCCATGATCATCGCCAAATACCTGGGGTTCTCCTTTGGTGGTTTGGTTCCTGAATCGCGTGGGGCTTATCGTTCCATTCGCCTGCCGGGTTTTGCGCTGCAGCCGTCCGAGTTCATGAAGGTCAGCTATATCCTGGCGATGGCGTGGTATCTTCGGTTCCGCAAGAACTACCGCACCCTTGATGGACTCATGCCGCCGATCTTGTTTTCGATCATTCCGATGGTTCTGATTCTCTTTGAACCGGACCTGGGGACTGTCCTGCTTTTCATCCCGGTGCTTTTTGGGATGCTTTTTGTCGCGGGCGCCAGGATCAAGCATCTGGGCGGCATCATTCTAATCGGGCTCGTCGTCGCTCCGTTCACGTTCATGAAGCTCCACGCCTATCAGAAGAGCCGGATCATGGCCGTTGCGCTGCAATCCAAGACATTCAGGGATAAGATCGAAGCAAACCCTGAGAAATACGCGTTTACCGGCGTCGGCAAACGAGAGGCCCGTGAGTGGGAAGTCTCATCGGGCATGCAGTTGGTTCGCTCCAAAGCCGCCCTGGGAAGCGGCGGATTCATCGGCCAAGGTTGGGGAAAAGGCACCTACGTCGAATACAACTTCTTGCCAGACCGCCACAACGATTTTGTGTTTGCCATTGTGGGGCATCAGTGGGGATTGCTCGGTTGTCTGGTTGTGCTGGGATGCTATGTGGTGATTGTGGTTGCCGGCGTCGAAATTGCGTCGGTCACACCCGAGCCGTGCGGCAGACTGCTGGCGATGGGGGTGGTTTGCCTGATTGCTGCGCAAACCGTCATCAACGTGGGGATGACGGTGGGGTTGATGCCGATCACGGGCATGACCTTGCCATTTGTCAGCTACGGGGGGAGTAGTCTGCTCACGAATTTCGTCGCGGCGACCTTGTTGATCAGTGTCTCGCAGAATCGCCCGTTCACATTGGCAAGAAAACCGTTCGAATGGTCTGACCGGGGTGGGGACAGGTCTCAGCTGATTTGATCTTTTTTAGAGGGAAGAGCCCGATCACTGGCTGAACAAGTCCCGGTCTCAGCCCCCTGCACGGCGTGGAGGGATTGGGTGGATGTTGCGCGTAACCCTCGTGGATGGCGGCATTCAAGTGCTGGCGCACAAAGCCCCAAGGGCAACCGGTCGGTCCAATACAGAGTTTTGAAAACCCTACCGACGCATGTGGCCCGCCGCTTTCTGTCGAAGCCGGTCTGCGCAAACAACTGTTACCTACGAAGACGGATGATTAATTTCGTCACCCACTCGTAGAATTGATACGCTAACCTTTTATGACGTCGTATTGATTTAGACGGCGCGAACGTTCGTGGCTTTCGGGCCTTTATCGCCGTCAGCCAGTTCGAACTCAACTTCAGCGCCTTCGTCGAGGCTCTTGTAGCCGTCGCCTGTGATGGCGCTGTAGTGTACAAACACGTCGGCGCTACCATCGGACGGGGTAATGAAGCCAAAACCTTTGGTCGAATTGAACCACTTGACCGTGCCTTGCATGATAAAACCTCTACCATCTGAGACATCGGGCCGGGGCATGGTGAAACAAACGTTGCTTCTCGGCTAATACAGCGTCCGGCGTCCGATGCTATTGGTAAAAGTATCCAATATCGGACCATACGCGTCAAGACTAGAGTTCGGATGTGCAAAAGAGCAACCCGGAGGCCGTTTTGGACCTCCGGATTGCTCTTGATTTTCGCGCCTGGAGCCCAACTGGACTAATAACTAGGGGCCCGTCAGGAGTGCCTCCAGTGATTCAAAGTCGTCCATGTCGATGATACCGTCGCCGGAGAGGTTCAAGGGTTCACATCCGCCCAAGGCTGATTGGCCGAAACAGGATTGGAAGGCCGCGTAATCGAGTAAGTCCACGCGACCATCTGAATTAAAGTCTCCATTGCCGAACGCGATGCACGCGTCACCTGCTTCGTCGCACCAGCTTGAACCATCGCATGGGGCGACGCCGGATTGGCACCCTGAGCCACTGTCGCAGGATTCGACCCCGTTGCAGAAATCGCCATCGTCGCAGGTGAGCGGATCCGATCCCACGCATGATCCGCCCGCACAGACATCCACCGCGGTACAGGCATCTCCGTCATCGCACGGGGCGGTGTTGTTGCTGTTCACGCATCCCAAGCCGGGGTCGCAGGAATCGTCTGTACAGGGGTTCGTATCGTCGCAATCCAGTGACCCTGAACCTGTGCAGGAACCCGCATTGCAGACGTCGATCGTCGTGCACGCGTTTCCGTCGTCACATGGCGCCGTGTTGTTTGGGTTGACGCAGCCGAGGACCTCGTCGCAAATGTCGTCGGTGCATGGGTTGCCATCGTCGCACTCGCTGCTCGAGGTGCATCCACAATCGTCAACGGTCAGTTGCGCTTCAGCCGTAAACTGAGCGCAGTTCGGACCGATGACGAGAATACGCAAGGAATACGCGCCCACATCGGCAGCCGACACGGGATTGATGGCGAGCGTGTCGGTGAATGCACCGGAGATGTTTCCACCGTCCTCGATTGGGCTGCCGTCTTTGTGCCATTGGACGAACGTGCTGAAACCGCCCGGGACATTATAGGTTGCGCTGAACGAGGCTGTTTCGCCGTCATTGGCGCACTCATCTGCCGGTTCGTCGATGACATCCGCACCGGCAATCTCAAGCACCGACGCGCTGCTTTCTACAAGATTGCCGCATGAGTCGAGCACCGTACAAACGTATCCGGGGTTGTCGGCTGCATCACCGGTGCTGATATTGGACAGCTTGAGGTTGCCCGTGGTTGCCCCGGAAATGCTTCCGCCATCAACAAGCAGTACGCCGTCTTTGCGCCACTCGTAGGTTAGTTCGTCACCGACAGTCTCCACCGAGATGAACTCGATTTCACCGGTGCAAGCCGTGACCAAAGCGGGCGGTTGGTTGGTAATTCCTGCGGCGTCGTACACCGTCAATGAAGCGCTGTTGGTCGCCAACGCACCGCATTCGTTGGTGATTTCGCAATAATATTCGCCTTCGTCTGCGGGATCGGTTACGCCGTTGATCGAGAGCGTGTCGGTTGTCGTTCCACTGATGCCGCCACCATCAACGAGCATGACGTCATCTTTGAACCACTGGTAGCTGATTGGTCCGCCACCGCTACCGAACGTTGCAAATTGGAGGTTTGATCCCGGACAGCCAGCCGCCGGCAGAGGTTGTGGCGATACCATCGCGCCATAACAGGGATCGATATTGATGTCGTCAATGAACCAGTCGTCAAAGCCTTCGTTTTGTGAAACGCCGCGGAATCGAATGCGAAAACTGTCGTGCAGTGCATCTGCGGGCAGTTCAAAAAACTCAAACGTAAACGGGTCGCCATCCGCACCCGCTCCGGGATAACTTGTCAACTCGACCCACAATTGAGAATCGTTGAGGTACTCCACGAACAAATCCTCTCCGGGTTCTGGCGAGTTGCCCGAACCGGTTCGCTGCCAGAAATATGAGAAATCCAGACCGAGCGGGACGGAATTGTCGATGATGGCCGACCGGATCTCGTCGCTACCGTCGATGTTTAGGGAGTTGGACGGGCTGGGTTCACCGTTCCCTTGGCCATTGCTTTCCGCGCCGTTGATGCCAGTCCACTTGTTGGCGTCCAAGGTTGTGGACGGGAAGTCGTCGGAAAATGGCAACGCGGTCGTGCCGGATTCAAGCGGATTCAGGCAGGTGCGCGAGTCGCGGAAGTTGACAATTCCGGGAATCGTAAACGTTGAACTGAAGTTGTTCGCACACGTGATGCTCGGGTTCATCGTATTGCCCGGGCAATTGCAGTGAGATGCACTCCAATTGTGACCGAGTTCGTGGGCGGACAGGTCGGTCGCACACGAGAAGTTGCCATTGAAATCAGACTCTACCAGGCCAAAGCCCAAGCCTGATGAAACGTTGTCGCAGATGACGCCAACCCACGCAATTCCGATCGTCGGTGCGATGAGGCTCTTTCCCGTGAAGAGGTGGACAATGTCGCGCTGAATATTCGTGTGGTTGTTGAGCCATTGGCTTCTGAACTGTCCGAGCAGTGTGTCGGCGTTGTTGCTTGTGTAAACGGTGGACGTGCGGACGATGATCGTTGAAATCTGGTGCGTGATTCCGACCTGCGATTCGTACTGCACGTTCATGGCATTGATGACCGACGCGATCCGGTTCTGCACGTTGCCCACGCTACCGTAGTCCAGGAAGAATTCGAAGTCGGCATCGCAAGCGATGTCGGCGACGCAACTGCCACCGCCGCAACCAGACCCACGTGTGGTACTGCCGGTTCCGAGCAGGTCGCCACCGCGCATCGTTTCTTCAACCGTTCCACAAATGCCGTTATGGGGCAGCGAGTCATCGGTGCGGTAGATGATGTGTTCCTGAACCTCCGCGCCCTCGACGCGACCGTGGAGCGGTTCGATCCAATAGATGTCATCCTCGGCCAACTTGATCTTTGCGACCATGCCGCCATCAACCCGTCCACCTGCAATGACGCTTCCCGGTACATTCGCAAACGTTCCGCGAAACGTGGCGACTTCACCAATCGGCTCTTCTTCGAGGCGGCCATTGCCGGGGTCTACCAGCAGTTTGTAATTGGGCGCATAGATGCGATAGGGGGAGAGTGTTACCTCCTGATCCGCATCGCCGAGACGCAGGACGAGCGAAGTGCTCCGGTTTCCGTCTTCCGGAAGATTCAATCGCTGGATGCTGAAGTCGCTGAGATTGTATTCCTGCGCGACTTTGGGCCTGAGAGTTTCGTTGCGCTCTGCCGAAACGACTTCACCCAGGGCGTTTCCCGAAGTCAGGAACATGCCAAGACCTGTGGCGATGAGCAACTGCATGGCGATTGCGTTGGACCGGTATCTTGAACCGTGAATCATGTTTGGACGATCTCCGTTGTTGTTGAGTTTGGCGATTGACGGACCGCACAGAGCCCCCTTGGCGCACTGACCGTAGGGATGGACCTCCGCCTCTGATCAAACCGTATGCCCGGTTAGATTTCAGGTGCCGGTCCGCGTCCAACTGCCGCAGTCTATCTGTAGAAACTTAAATGACGCTTGCCGCGATCGAATCTGGAACCGCAAGTGACGGGCAAGACCAACACACACGATGCCATTGTATTGGAGGCCCAATCATCGATACAAGTTCTTAAGTAAACTGGACTTCCGTGTGTCCAGAGTGTGTCTCGAATGCTGCCGTGTGATGTGCGGGCGATCCGCATACTCAATTCAACCGAACCTGTCATGGACCGGTCAGGACGGGCGCGTACAGCGTCCAATCATTCAAGTTCACGATGTCGTCGAGATCGTCCACATTGGCGCAGGCGCATTCGTTGAACTCGGCCACATTGTTGCCAAAGCACTGTGCAAACTGATGCAGGTCGGCAAGGTCGAGGTCACCGTCCTCATCCATATCGCCAGGTGTCGCGCACGTGCACGCGTCGAGAACGACTAAGACACTGTCACTGAAAGCAACACAACTTGCCCCGAGCGCAAGTGCGCGAAGAGCGTATTCACCTTCGTCGAATGATGAGATGTCTTCGATGGTCAGCGTATCCGTAAAAGCCCCTGAGACATTCCCGCCATCAACCAACGGCGTGCCATCTTTGTGCCACTGTCGAAATATCGACAACCCGCCCGCATGGGGTGTGGCCGTAAGTGCAATCGAATCCCCGTCAACTGCGCAGGTTGGAAGAGGTTGGGCGGTGAATTCGACTTCGTTAATGTGAAATGTCGCCACGTCGGATTCTTCAAGTCCACCACATTCGTCGGCGACCACACAGTGGTAATCACCGATGTCCGCCGCGCTGACGTCAACAATACGAAGCATCGGCGTGTCGACGTTTTCGAACGCTCCAGATTGCTCAACGAGGGGCGCCCCATCTCTCCGCCATTCGTACGAGACGTCATCGCCAACGGTTTCAACAGAAAGGACGAACGTATTGCCGGTGCAGGTTTGTGATAGGGGAACCGGCTGCTGTGTAATGCTTACTGGGTCGGACAATGTCAACTGAGCATAATCGCTCTCCGTCGAAATACATACGGCGGTGACCACGCAGGAATAAAATCCAACGTCTGACGCGTCGGCATTTGAGACGAACAGGTTGGCTGTTTGGGTACCGGTGCCGTCAACGCCTTCGATCAAGGGTGTGCCATTTCGTTTCCACTGATAGGTTAGACCAGAAAGCGGTGACGCAACCGAGAAATTCGCGTCTCCATTTGGGCAGGTTTCCACATCGGTTGGTGACGTTAACGTGGCACTCAACTCGACCAATTGGCAGTCGTCCGGAATCTGATTGGCGTCCCACTCGTTGTCGACCAGTTCGCATTCATCGGGGCGATCGTTTTGATTGCAATCGTCGCTGGTCATGTTGAGAATGTCGCAGTCGTCGGGGATGCCCGTCTGATTGCAATCGCCTTCGCATTCGTCCGGAAAGGTGTTCGAATTGCAGTCGAGGCTTGTGCCCATGCTGATGTCATCGCCGTCATCGACTCCGTTGTTATTGCAGTCAATCGCCCCGATGCGCAGGTAGTAAACGTCCTGCTCAAGATTGAAGGTCGCCGCATACGCGATATCCGCACCATCCTCATCGGAGACCATATCGTAGTAGTCGCCGAGTTTATTCTGATTTGGATATCCAAGGCTGTGGTTGAATTGCGGACTGACCGGAACGTTTGGCGCCCAGGTGTCACCGCCATCAATGGAATTCGTATAATACAATTCTGAGAGCGAATTGGTCCCGCTGGCGCGCGTATCGTTGAAGATGACGTCGATTCTTCCATTTGGCGCAACCGACATCGTGCCAAACCACTGGGAAGCGGTGGACGAAATAGGGTCATCGTTAACCCGCACCGGCGGGTCCCAGTTGACTCCGCCATCGGTGCTTCGTGCGAACATCACATCCACCGGGTCATCTCCCGGCGGATCAAGGGAACTGAGGATGTAGACGTTGCCATGGGTTGGCCCGTTCGAATGATCCACTGCAACATTCATCTGGCCAAGCAAGCCGCCAGGATTCACGCCTCCGCCTGATGAATTACCGCCAATGAATGCGATGTTGCTTTGAAATGTTGGGATTGAAGGCGCATTGAATGCGTCAGCCGATTTCAGGATCGCCACATTGCCAAAGGCCCGATCGCCGATATAAACCGCGCCATCCGGACCGGTGGCAACCTGACCGTGACGTGGGGACTGTATGACCGGAATCGGATTCATGTAAGTCAAGCCGCCGTCGACGGAGCGCGTGAAAATGTTACTCTCGCAACAAGATGCAGACGGATTCCATGACGCATAGATGTTTCCGCGCCCCGGGCTGTTGGAGTGGTCCACGGTGAACCAGGCCTTGTCTCCACCGAACGCAGCAATGCGTGGCCCCCAGGTCACACCACCATCGAACGAGCGGAACATGTCGCATAGATACGCGCCGTCGACTCGAAGACTGTAGTAATAGAATACGCCTTCGGGGCTGACATTGAGCACCGGGTCGCTGCGAAACAAACCGGCTTCTATTGTTCCAGGAAACGTCCAAGTTATGCCATGGTTGTGGCTGTACCCCCAGCCGGCTTGGCGAAAGTTTGACGCGACCGAATCGAATTGCCGCCATCCGATGACGATCTGGTTGCGATTCAACGGGTTGACCGCAATCGACGGTTCATTTGCGGCGTCGCCCAGGATGTTGTGGCCGAAGGAATCAACGTTTACCTGGACTGAAACGTATGGACCGCGCGAAAACGATTGCCGCTGTCCTTGGGCACTGCCCGTTATGTTGAGTCGATTGGGCTCATATGGATCGTCGGGCAATTCTTTTCGATCGAAATCGACACTGTCGAACTGCGGAGCGGGTTGGTATGCGTCGTCTTCGGATTCTGCCTTAAGCGGTACTGCATGGAAAGTCGCGGCGAGTACTATTGCCAATACCGGCCACTTGGTCGCGGGGGGCTTTATCATTGGATGACTCCAAAGTGAAATGACGTTATTGGTGCCCGACCGAGTAACTACTAGGCTATCGGAATGGCAATTGGCCAGTCAATGATGTTGCACGGATTTGCGATCGTTGTCTGAACTTGTAAAGCCTTGTATGGGCGACTAGGCTCGCTAAATTGGACGCCGGTTCGCGAGGTTTCCAGTTGAGTTCAATGTCCAAACCGAATTTGAACAATCCGCCTTGGGCGTCCGCGCCGCGCGTTGCGTTGGCGCGCATTCCAACACCAATTGAATCTTGCAAGTATCAGTGGGGGCCGTATCAACTCCTGATCAAACGCGACGACCTGACCGATTGCCCCATATCGGGAAACAAGATTCGCAAACTGGAATATCTGGTTGGCGACGCCTTGGCGCAGAATTGCGACACGCTGATCACCTGCGGCGGCGTTCAATCGAACCACGCGCGAGCCACCGCCATCGTGGCGCGGCGCATGGGGCTTGGGTGCGTGCTGGTCCTATCGGGTGAGACGCCCGATGTGCTCGACGGCAATCTCTTGCTTTCAAAAATGAGCGGCGCAGAGGTTCGCATTTATCCCGATGCCAATGGCGATCAACGGGCCGAGCGGATGCATCGCGTTGCGGACGAACTTCGCGAGCAAGGACGGCGCCCGTACGTGATCACATCAGGAGGGTCGGATGAAGTTGGTGTGCTCGGTTACATCAATGCCGCCGCCGAAATCGCGGAGCAACTTCTGGAAGATCGGACCCGTGTATCCGCAATCGTCGTCGCCGTCGGAAGCGGCGGCACCTATGCTGGATTGCTCATCGGTGCGAAGCTCTGCGCGATGGACGTAAAGATCATCGGGGCGACGGTTGACGGGACGCCCGAGTCCTGGCGACCCAAACTTCGTGAATACATCGACCGGTCGGTCAACCGCTGGCAACTGAATGTGCAAGTCGGCGACGATGATATCGATCTCATTCCCGCTGCCGGACGAGGCTACGCCCTCAGCAGTGGCGACGAACTGAAATTCATCACCGGATTTGCTGGTACAACCGGTGTTTACCTTGACCCTGTATACACCGGTAAGACCTTGTTCGCGTTTGATCGAGCCGTCAAAGACGGGAGCGTCAAACTCGATGGTGACGCTCTGTTCGTCCATACCGGTGGCGTCTTCGGGCTGTTTCCTCAACGCGAGCGACTAAATCAATTCATCAGCCAGCTCTGATTTAAGGAACCTTCGAATATGAAAACCCTGATCGCTTCAACGTGTCTGGTGTTGGCATTGGCCGCGATGCCTGCCCGGGCTCAAAACGTCAAGTATGAAAAGTATGTGCTCGACAACGGCATGACCGTCATTCTGCACGAAGACCACTCGCTGCCCGCCGCTTGCATCAACATCTGGTACCGCGTCGGCGCAAAGGATGAAGCCGTCGGTCGCTCGGGTTTTGCCCACCTGTTTGAACACCTGATGTTTATGGGGACGCGACGTGTGCCGGGTGGTGATTTCGACACGATGATGGAGTCGGGTGGCGGATGGAACAACGCCACGACCAGCGAAGATCGGACGAATTACTTTTCGATGGGACCGGCTGAACTTCTGCCGACGCTGCTTTGGTTGGATGCGGATCGCCTCGAAGACCTGGGCAATGAGATGACCCTAGAAAAGCTCAACAAGCAGCGGGCGGTGGTGCGAAACGAACGTCGGCAAAGCGTGGAGAACGTGCCATACGGCAAAGCCAACCATGCTATCTATCAGATCATGTTTCCAGAAGGGCACCCGTATCACGGGACCGTGATCGGTTCGCACGAGGATTTGGAAGCCGCCACCGTTGACGACGTCAAGAATTTCTTTGCGACGTATTACGTGCCGAGCAATGCGTCGCTTGTGGTTGCGGGCGATTTCGATCCGAGCGAAATCAAACCGTTGGTCAATCTGCTGTTCGGAACGCTGCCACGCGGTTCAGAAGTCATCCACGCTGAAGCGGAGCCCGTGAAGATGAAGGCGGTTAAGACGCTGACCTTCACGGACAACGTGCAGAACGCGCGAACCCACCTGGTGTATCACAGCCCGGCGCGTTTCCAGCCCGGCGATGCCGAGATGGACCTGGCAGCCGAGATTCTCGCATCCGGCATTTCCAGCCGGCTCTATCAGGAGTTGATCTACAACAACGATTTGGCTACCGACGTGAGCGCCTATCAGGCATCGAGCTTGTTGGGTTCGTTGTTCTTCATAGAAGCGACGGCCAAGCCCGGTGTGGAATTGCAGACGATTGAGAATGCCATCGACCGCACGGTCGCGGCGTTCCTGAAGGATGGTCCAACAGACGATGAACTAGATCGCCAAAAGGCGCAGCTCGAGTACGCCACAGTCAATGAGTTGCAATCCATCCTGACCAAAGCCGACCGGCTCAACATGTACGAGTTCTATTACGGTGAGCCCAATTCCTTCAAAACAGACCTCGATCGATACCGGAACGCGACGCCGCAATCGGTTCGTGATGCAGCGCGCGATGTTCTATTGCAGGACGCCCGGCTGGTGATGCGGGTCATCCCTGAAATCAAAACGCCTGAGGAAAATCCGCGAGAAAACAAGCCGGTTTCCGCTTCGGCGAAGGCATTTGATCCGCCTTCTCCGTCTTCGTTTACGTTGTCCAACGGAATTCAAGTCAACCACTGGCAGCGAAGTGAATTGCCGCTCGTCGAGTTGCGTTTCATGTGGCCAGCCGGTTCCGATTTCGATCCGCCGGGTCAATCGGGATTGTCGGCGCTGACCACACAGATGTTGGACGAAGGCGCGGGTGAGCGAAGCGCCATCGAGTTCTCGGATCGACTCGACGCCTTGGGCGCGAGTTTCTCTGCGAGCAGTGGGCATGAATCGACGACCGCGAGATTGTCATCGCTTGCACGCAATTTCGGCGATTCGTTGGACTTGGCCGCCGATGCAATCCTTCGTCCGCGATTCGACAAAAACGAGTGGGATCGCGTTCATCGATTGCACCTCGATCGAATCAAGCAACGGATGGACTTCCCGGCGGCAGTGGCGTCACTCGTTGGCATGCGAACATTCTTCGGCGACGATCACCCATACAGCCGAAGCAACTCGGGAACCGTCGACACAGTGGAATCGATCAAGCTGGATGATGCCAAAGCCTGGCACAAATCGATGTTTGGAAGCGACAACGTCGTGATCTTCTGCGCGGGTGATATTTCGGAAAATGATTTGAAGGCCCATTTGGAAAAGCGGTTTGGAGGCTGGAAACCCTCAGGGCAGCAGATGGCATCCGTACCCAAGTATGCCGAGACCGAAGACCGATCGATGCGCGTCGTTCTGGTCGATCGTCCGGGTGCCGTGCAGACGGTGGTGTCGTTCTACATGCCCGCACCAAAATACGCATCACCCGAACGAAACGCGTTGGATTTACTCGGCACGATATTGGGTGGCAGTTTCACCAGCCGCCTCAATCAGAACTTGCGCGAAGACAAAGGGTACACCTACGGCGCCCGTTGCAACTTCTCGCTGAATCCAAATGCGGGCTATTTCAGTGCCGCTTCGCGGGTCCGCGCGGATGTGACCGGCGCATCAATCGGTGAATTCCTCAAAGAGTTTAAGGCTATCCGAGGCGGTGACATCACGGACCAGGAGACGGCAAAGTCCCAGGCGACGGTGCGCATGCAGACCGTTCAATCGTTTGCTGGATTGGCCGGCATGATTGGCGCGGCCACCGAACTCGTGCGAAATGGACGCCCACTGACGGAACTTTCGAGCGATCTGGATGCGATGAAGAACGTAACCACGGATCAGCTCAACAAATTGGCCAACAGTGCAATCCCACTGGAGAAGGCCGTCTTGGTGTTGGTGGGGGACAAAGCCACGATCCTGCCACAACTCGAAGGACTTGGGCTGCCCGATCCACAGGAATACTCCCCGGAAGGAGACCCGCTCTAATCTGAGTGACCAAATTGTTCCTGCATCTGCTGTTTGGTAATCCGCGGTCAGCCGCGGGCGCCAATGAATCAATGCCGGTGCGTGGTGTGCACGGATGTTTACACGCCGCGAACCGGCGTTTTCTTTTGAGATTCAAACAACGATTTCAGTCTCACCGAAGTGAAGCAAATATTAATCTTGGCGCTTCCGACTGATACATTGCCGCGCGATGAGCAAAGAAACTCACAGTTGAATCAGTGGTATTGAAAAAATGTCATTGTTGGTGCCAATTCCGCCTGCTCAGATCTCAGGTCTGGATAATCTTCCTGATAGAGATGGCGCAATACCGTCGCTAGCATGAAATCAGGTTAGTTGGATTCCCCCCAAACCTGGCAGGAGGCTCTGAGGCGGCATGATCTCCCACACTCCCCAAATGGCGTTACAGGATTCCGCGGACAAACTGGACAACTCAATGATCGGGCGGCTTTGCGTTTTCGCATTGTTGTCGGTCGTGGTATTGGGTGGCTGGCTGGCAACTTGGGCCTATGTGTTGGGGCTCGGTTGGACGCTGGCATTGGTCTTGCCGGTTGCGTTGGTTGCGTTTTCCGTGATTCCCTCGTCGATGCGTCGAACGCAAGATGTGGTACCAGTCCCGGCGATTGCGGGCTGATCAGTGAGAAGATCATCTGAAACGTCAGTTTGGCGTCGGCCTGAATCCAATCTGCTCGATGCCGGTTCCGGCGAGAGTGACATCAATTGGTTTCTCGGGTGGCTTGGCGCGGACTCTCAAGCATTTCGAGGAATCTTGCCGGGATAGAGCCCTCCGGCGCCTCTCCAGCGGCGCGGCGAAGGTTGGGTATTCCGAATTGCTTCAACCCAATGTAGTACTCGACATAGCCCAGCAGGAATCGCAGTCGATAGTCTTCCTTGTTCTTCAGTAGCTCTTCAAGCTTCGCCCGGCGGATATCAATCAGATTGGCGTCCGGGATAAACGTGGTCAAATCGAAGTTCAAATAACCAAACGCTGGATACAACTCGATTGCCCGTGCCAGATGCCGATAGGCCGTCATGAATTCTCCGGCTGCGAAGAGCGCATGCGCATGACCGAGTCTTGGCATTGCTTGGTCAGGTGCCATGCGTGAGGCCATCTCGTAGGACTTCGCCGCCTGGTAATAGTTGCCTTCCTGTACTTCGCTCTCGGCTTTGGCGATAAGCTCGGCGCTGGACGTCTTGCTGGAACCAGCCAACGTTGAAAGAGACTCGCTTGCCGCCCGTTCCAGAACCGATTGCGCCCGTTGCACTTGATCCTGCATGTCTGCGTCTTCTTCGACAGACTCGTCGCCGACCAAATCAGATTGGGCAATCTCGAGCAGACTGTTGGCCGCCGCGATCGTTTCAGGCGTGTATTCGTCGAGATCATCCGCCAAGGCGTTTTGGGCAATTGGATCGGTGCCGCCTGTCATCAATGCCAGTTCGCTCGGTCTCGTCAAAGTAGAACTCTGGATCAAATCGCTGGATTCGTCCTGAATCGCCAGATACTGCGAGGATTCAGGCACGACTCGGCCGGTAAGCGGGTCGCGCTGCTGTCCGGTCAAAGAGGTTGACTGAAACATCCTTGGCGCGACCAAAGTCGGTGACACCAAATCGCGCGATGCTGTCATCAACTCCTCACTGCTCGGGCGTCGGAACGGATCGTCAGTCGAACGACGGGACCGAATCAGTGGCGTTGTATCGCGAAGTAGAGAATCGTTACTGTCGCTGAAAGGATCTTGATATGGATTTCGATAGACCGGCTGACCTGAGAGCGAAAATCGGTCCTGCGAATTCGGAAAGAGCGGGCTGGATTGCAGGTCGTTGGTTTCACGAGTCAGGCGGAGTCGGTCGAGCGAATTGGCGTATCCAGCGTTCTGCGACAGGGCGGAGACACCCGGTAACGTTGGACTTGAAGTTGACGGATTGATATTGAACTGGTTGGCGGCGTAGTCCAACCGCAGTCCGGTCGGGTCCGAATTCTGCAGATAGTTTGACGGAGCGAAGAGGCTGTTGGCTGGGGTCGACGATCCAATGAGGTTGCGGCCGTCGCCGATTGCTCCCGCGTTGGCCACAGTTTGTGTGCGATTGAAGTAGGGGTTGGTTATACCTGCACCGCTGACGCCGGAGATGACTTCGAGTCCCACCGAATCGCGTTCAAAATTGGCCAGCGCCGTCGAGGGCAAAGACGTAAACAAACTGAACTGATTGTAAACTGGCGAGTACCCTTGAAAGGCCGTACCCCGGGTCGTGTTCCCGGTGACATATAGATTCGCCGTATTGAAAAGATTGCGCGGGGCGGCTCTGTTGATTCCGCCCGAACCAACCTGGTTGTTGGCATCGAGGAGTCGGCCATCCGTGCCAGGCGCGAGTTGCGCGGCCATGAAACCGCGGCCGTCGGGCTGAATGATGGAGGCGGTGGTGATCGGCTCGCCGGCGGCGAACGACCGGCGCGTGACGCTGCCGACCAGATCGGCTTGAGCCGACGGCTGCTGCGACAAGCGCACAAAGCTTGAATTGACGGAATCTTCCGGGAAGAGGCGCACCGCAAGATCACTCGGAGCGAGCGCCGCGCCCTGCTGAAGATCGCGCGCCGCGACGAGAATTTGCTCGCCTTCAATCGGAGCGCCAGCCTCGACGACAGGCGCATCGCCGCTCGCGCCCATGCTGCGAATTAGAAGAAGTGCGCCGATTGCGGCGATGGCGGCAACGACCAAGACGATCAGCTGGCGAGCTGACATACTATATTCTCCCCGCGATCAGCCTCGAAGCGCTGCAAATCACCGCTTCGGACCAGACCATGTTCGTGGCTAAGGCAGAGTTAACGCGCCGCTCACGAGCGGAAGCGTGTCGGCGGACATGAGGGCGCCCAGCATGATGGCCACGCCGTACGGCATCCCCGTTTTTGGCGTGAGCAGGCGGATGACAAAGGGCGGCGCCCATGGGGCGAAAGCCGGGGCCCATTGGCGGGCGATGAGGATGAAGGCGGCCAGCGCGCCGCCAAAAATGGCGGTTCCAACCGCGAAAGGCGT
>JAUIEW010000061.1 GCA_030429365.1 Phycisphaerae bacterium | reverse complement strand
CCTGTTCCAAAATCCGAATGGACTTCAACTTCTGATTCATGCATACTTTCGGGCTTGGCGGCTGACCTGATCCGCCGCAGGGCAGGAAAATCGGGCCTGCCGATCTTTTGCGTTCGCGAGACGTACCAATGGTCAAGGAGGACCCACAGATGTGGCCAACTGACTCTTCTCAAAGCATCATTCCGTCCCGTGCAGTGCGCACGTTTGCGTTAAATCTGGTACTTGCCGGTCTCTTGGCGTGTCCGATCAGCGTTTTCGCCCAGTTCGACGATCCAACAAGTCCGCCGCCCCCCAAAGGCGCAAGTCCCTATGCCGGTCTCTCACCCGAAGAAGCCTTGGACAAGGCACTGGAGATCGTCACCGGGTTGGAGGAGTCGGAACGCGATCCAGATGAGGTCCAGGAGGAACGAAAGGAATACACGGAAACGCTGGCGATTATCGACCGAATCCTCGAAATCGACCCGCTCAACAAAACGGCCAGCTATGTCAAAGGCCGTTTGCACATCCTGGCGGGGCGACCACGTTCCGCGCTTCCGATGATTGAAGAGTACGTCAATGATCCAGCCGGTCTAAACGATTGGCGGGCCTACAAGATCCTCGGAGACCTCTACATTAGCAGTTTCCCCAAGCATGCGGTGTCGAAATATCGTCAGGCGATTCAGTTGGCTGAGAATGAAGCCGAACCGGTCATAGGCCTCGCACGGGCCCAGCTCAAGTTGAGCAATCCGAAAGAGGCCGTCGAAAACGCACAGAACGCCATCCGCCTCGACAAAAAAGGTGAGTCATCCTATCACGCGACGCTGGCCGAAGCCCTCATGATGGACAAGAAGTTTGAAGATGCGGCGCGGGCATCGGAAGCAGCCGTAAAGATGTCGGAGGAAGACATCAGCCGCAATCCTGAGATCAAGTCACTGCTTGTCGATCTGCAGACGAATTACGACCTGAGGTTGCAGTGTGTCTCACAGCTGGCTGCACTTTATCCAGAGCGCGCTGACTATGTCGTGCAACTTGCTCAGATCTGGCAGGACAAAGCCGACCTGGAACGGGTCGTGGCATATCATCAAGCCGTTCTCATGATCGAGCGGTCCAAGACCAATCCGCAACTAAAGGTTTCGCCCGAACTGCTGTATGAAGAAGCGCGGCTCAACCGTCTCGTATCGCGGAATGACAAAGCCCTCATTGCGTTGGATGAGTTGTTGAAATTAGACCCAAATTTTGCACCCGCGATTGAGCTCAAGAAGATCATCGAAGCCGAGCGTGGCGGGTTGACTGAATTGAACACGACGGCAGCTGCCGATGGAAACGGCCCGTAATTTAATACCACCTTCGCGGATGTCTATTCGCTGGCGGAACCTTCTTCAGAATTCAAACCAAGCTCATCCGCAACTGTTGAAAGCGCCTCGACACAGTGGGTGATCAACACGTCTAGCTCCATTTCAAGGAGCGCCGCGCCGTCGATGATGTCTTGCCGACTTACCGCCGCGGCAAAAGACGCCTGCTTCATTTTCTTCTTCACACTTTTTGCGGCCAGGCCGTCGAGTTTGGTCGGCCGCAACCTTGCGACGGCGTGGATGAAACCGCAGAGTTCGTCCACTGCGAAGAGGGTCTTGCGAAGTGGTGTGTCACGGGGATGGGTATCGAGATTCCAATCGGCGTGAGAGAGGATCGCGCCGATGATTTCGTCGGAGACGCCTCGCTCCTTGAGTATTTTCGCACCCTCGCGGGTATGGTCCGGTGGTTCGGGAAACATTTCATAGTCGAAATCGTGCAGCAGCCCGGTGACAGACCAAGTCTGTTCATCATGCCCTCCCAATCGAGCGAAGTGGACCATGGCGCTCTCGACCGCGATGCAGTGCCTGCCAAGCGATTCGCTCTTGACATGTTCCGTGAGGATGTCCCACGCCTGTTGTCGATTCATGACTGTGCCGTCCGTCCTGCGCATGCTTTGAGCGCGGCTTTGAAGCATTTGTTTGACGTTTTTCCCACGCGTCGATTATGATCAGATAAACGGTGTCTCGCAAACTCCAATCAATTCGACACACAGCAGAAGGTGAGCTTTGCCGTCCCAAACCCGTGACACTTTTGCGACCGACGAGTTGGCGATTGTACTGAGTCATTACGAACTCGGTGTGATCGAATCCATCACCGAATTCAAGCGAGGGTCGCGACGCAGTCCCAAGTTGGGGATTGTCACAAATACAGGGAAATACTTACTCAAGAAACGGGCAAGCGATCGCGGCGGATTGGAGCGGGTCACCTACACCCATGCGATCCAACACCATCTCGTTGAGAAGAACTTTCCGCTGCCGAAGTTGCAATGTCCCGATGGGACGAATGACACAATCCTGGCACTCGGAGAATCGCTTTACGAAATCTTTGAGTACGTTTCCGGCCATCCTTACTCAGGTGAGCCCAAGGAAACGAGGGCTGCCGGTCGCGTGCTGGCAGAGTTCCATTCGGCGCTTGCAGACTTTCCCGATACGAGGTCGTTTGCGAGTTCGGGATATCACGATGCGTTGAGTGTGCAGACCGGTCTCAATGCGGTGCCGACGAGCGTCTCGGCGCACGATAGTGCTGCCGGTAAGGATGCGGAAGTGTTGGCGCTGACCAGCTATCTGTTCGAGGCGTATACAGCGGCGGCCGACAAAGTTGAACAGGCGGGTTTCCCAGAGTGGCCTGAATCCGTGACCCACTCAGACTGGCATCCGGGCAACATTTTGTACAAGCGCGGCGAGGTTCTCGCGGTTATCGACTACGATTGCGCCAAACCGGGCAAGCCCACCTGCGACATCGCCAATGGAGCGCTGCAGTTTTCGATCATCGCGAGCGGGACGCCCGATTCCTGGCCCGACCATCTCGATCTTGTTCGGATTCGCGAGTTCCTTTCCGGTTATGAAGAGCATACCGCCATCGCAGAAGCCCACATGGATTTGCTGCCACACCTGATGATCGAAGCGCTCATCGCCGAAGCGGTGTTGCCCATTGCTGCGACCGGGACGTTCGGAAGATTTGGCGGTTATGGCTTCATGCAAATGGTGAAGCGCAAAGTCCGTTGGATTCAGGCGCACGCAGATCAATTGCGCGTCGTTGCTTGAGCATTGTCAGATCTAGGCGGGCAGTCGTCGAGCCACGATCGCCGTCAGGTCGTCCGGCTGCGGCGTGTTCCCAACGAATTGACGAAGTTTCGAACGCATCAGTGAGATGAGTTCATTTGCCGTGGCATCCGGGTTGTCGCGCAGTGTTTCAACGATCCGTTCGATGCCGTACTGCTCACCCGATTCGTTGCACCATTCGAACATGCCGTCGGTAATTAGCAGGAAGATATCGCCCGGTTGCATGTTGATCGTGGGGGGCGAGTCGACAATCAGGGGGTCGAGAATGCCCAGCGGGATCGTGTCGGCTTGCAGTTCGGTCACGTGGCCGTCTGATCGACGGTAGTGAATGAGTGGTCCGTGTCCGGCGCTGAGGTAATCGATCGTGTGGGCTTTGCTGTCGACGATTCCAAGAAACGACGTGATGAACATGTTGTTGGGAATCTCATCACCCAAGAGCGCGTTGACTTTGCTGAGTACCGACAGCGGATCGCTTTCCGTCGTGGTTAGCGCCTGAACCATCGCATGAAACTGCGACACGAGCAGCGCTGGGCCAATTCCGTGACCGGTCGCGTCCGCGATGACCAACCCCGTATGGTGTTCTCCCAATTCGAGAAAGTCGTAACAATCGCCTCCGGTCTCGTCTGCCGGTAGATTGAATCCGGCAATCTCGTAACCATCCACTTGCGGCTCTCGTTGCGGTAAGAGCGATTGCTGGATATCGTGGGCGAGGGCCAGGTCGCGTTCAATTCGCCGCTTCTCGGTGTATTCGTCGATCAATCGCTGACGTTGAATCGCGACACCCGCCAGCGAACTGAGTGTGTCGGCCAACTCCTCGTCGCGTTCTTCAAACGGGCCGCCCTTGCGGTTGAGGACCTGAAGTACACCCACCAGCGATTCATCGTGTCCGCGCATCGGAAACGTCAACAGGTTGCGCGTTTTGAATCCCGTGGCACGGTCAATGTCCTGGTTGAAACGACTGTCGGCGTAGGCATCCGGTACGTTGATGACGTCGCCTGTTCGAATGCTTTCGCCCGCGATTCCTCGATCGGCGCTGAAGCGAATCTCGCTGGTTCCAGTAGCCACCTGACTATAAAGCTCGTGGGCTTTCGGGTCGTACAAAAACACCGTCGTGCGTTCACAATTGAGAATGTGGTTTGACGCATCGGCGATTTGTTCGAGCAGGGGGGTCAGTTCGGTTGTGGCGCCGAGGCGACGCGATATGTCCAAAAGGGTGGTGAGGTCGGCAATCTCGCGCTCAGCGTTCGGGGTGGACATGCCGGTAGAATCCCAGCTTCAATCCACAAATGCAAGCGAAGATGGATTCCGTTCTGACGGCGCGCGGATCGGGCGTCAGGGCCCGTATCGATGCCCGTGGTGCAAAAAACTTGCAGCGCTTGGGGGTGACCTATGCTTCAGGCATGCGTTCAAGCATGACATCTGCGAGGCCGTAATCGATGGCTTCGCCGGCTTCAAGCCACTTGTTGCGGTCGCAGTCCTTTTCGACCTGTGCCATCGGCTTGCCGCTACGCGAGGAAATGATTTCGTAGAGGCGTTTGCGGAGTCGGACGATTTCTTCGGCTTCGATGGCGAGGTCGGTCGCGCTACCCTGCATCACGCCGCCGAGCAGCGGCTGATGGAGCAGGACGCGTGAATTCGGCAGGGCGTATCGCTTGCCCTTTTCACCGCCGCAAAGCAGCACCGCACCCATGCTGGCCGCCATACCGACGCAGTAGGTCGCAACAGGGCAGCGCAGGAACTGCATGGTGTCGTAAATCGCCAGACCGGCTGACACACTTCCACCGGGCGAATTGATGTAGAAGTGGATGTCTGCTTTCGGGTCTTCGTTTGAGAGAAACAGCATCTGGGCGACGATCAGGTTTGCCGAATCGTCATCCACTCCGCCGGCGAGGAACACAATGCGGTCCTTGAGCAGTCGCGAGAAGATGTCGTAGGCGCGCTCGCCGCGTCCGGATGACTCGATGACAAACGGGATGTTGTAGTTCATGGAAGCCATTTTGTATTCCCTCGCCCAGTTGTGGCGTCTTGGTTTTGTTTCAGTTGACTCGCGATTCAATGCCGTCGAAGTTTCGTTCGCTCATATGAGCGTGCGGTTACTTCTTCTTTTTCTTGTCCTTATCCGCGTTGGGGCCGTGATCGAGGATTTCATCGACGACGCCATACTCAAGCGCTTCTTTGGCATTGAGGTAACGATCGCGTTCGGTGTCTTCGGTCACTTGTTCAACGGTTTTTCCAGTCGTCTCTGAGATGATCTCGTTGAGACGCTTCTTGTCGCGAAGGACTTCTTCGGCTTGGATGCGGATGTCTTCTGCTTGTCCGGTGATGCCGCCGTAGGGCTGATGGAGCATGATCTTGGCGTTGGGCAGGATGAATCGCTTGCCCTTGGTGCCGGCCATCAATACGACCGCCGCACCGCTAGCCGCCTGACCGATGCAGTACGTCGCGATCTTGCAACCCACCAACTGCATGGTGTCGTAAATCGCGAGCGTCTGATCCACCAGTCCGCCCGGCGAGTTGATGTAGAGGTTGATGTCCTGATCGCGCTTGATCGACTGGAGATAGAGCAGACGCATGATCGTGGCGCTGGCGGTTCGTTCGGTGATGGGGCCGGCGAGGAAAATGATCCGGTTTTCCAGCAGCATGTCCTCGATCGACATCTCGCGGGTGCGCTGATAAGCCGGGAACTGATTCATCGTCGGGATCGGTAGATGACCGATTTCGTGCATCGTGCATTCCTTCTTTCAGGACAATCCATTGTGGCCAACAGGCGCGATCCAGCTGCGCCGCGAGGGCTTCTAATCGGTGCGACGGATGACTGTAGGAACCATCGCTCAAACGGCAAAGCAGCCGTGATTACTACTTGTCATCGGCTTTTTTCTTCTTGGTCTTGGTTGCCGTCTTCTTCTTGGTGGTCTTCTTATCGGACGCTGCCTTTTTCTTGGGGGCGCCTTCGGTTATCTCGGCGTCTCCGAGCAGCATTTCGAGGACCTTCTCGTCTCTCAACTGCACGTAAAGCGTGCGGAGGTGCCCCGTGCTGATGATCTCGTCCCGGACGCGGTCGAAGCGGCGATTGCGGCGGGCTGCGATCATGGCGATGGCGTTGTTGACCTCCTCCTCAGTGATCTGGATGTCATTCTCTTCCGAGATTTTGTCCATAATGAACACGAGTTTCAGCTCATTGCGGGCCCGGGTGGAGGCTTCCAGACGCAATTCGTCGGCGTGCTTCGAGATTTCGCTGTCGGGGATACCCTGACGGTAAAGGTTCATCATCTGTTGACCAACCAGATGTTCGGTGTGACGTTGCGAGACGCCCTCGGGGACGTCGAAGTCGGCTTGTTCGAGCAGATGGTCGCGAACCTGCTGCCGCATTTGCTGGCGGACCTGCTGGTCGAGCGACTGTTGCATGCTCTCTTTGATGTAGTTTTCGAATTCTTCGCGCTTCTCAAACCCGATCGACTCAAGATACGCGTCGTCAAGTTCCGGAACCTCCAGTCGCTTGACTTGGGCGATTGCCAATTCAACTTCGGCCGGTTTTGAACGAAGATCGACATCGGTGTAGTCGTCCGGCAAGGTGACCTTGACCTTGATCTTATCGCCGATTTTCTTGCCGGTTGCCGCTTTGCCAAATCCATCCAAGAGGATGCCGTCGTAACGTTGGTCGCGGACAGCGAGTTCGGCATCGTCTTCGGTCTTGATCGTCGTGCCATCGCACACGACCGTCATCGAACCGACAATCACATCGTCAGCAATGGTCTTGCCATCTTCGACCGGCATGTACGTGCCGCGCATCATGTTCATGCGCTTGATTTCTTCATCAACGTCCTTCTTGGCAACCTTCAGCTGAGGCTTGGAGACTTTGATTCCCTTCAGCTCGGGTAGCTCGAACACGGGGCGTACTTCAACTTCGAACTCGACTCCCCAGTCGCCTTCTGTCGGACATTTCAAATGTTTGATGGCTTCACCGAGCGGAAGGAGTTGCTCAACATCGACCGGTTGGGCGTTGCCTTTTTTGTCGGTGCGATTCTCAGAAACCGTGACGCGGATAAGCGGGTCGCCGAGTGCGTCGATCGATTCCTTCTCAACACCGGCCAAATAGGCGCTGCTGACCAGTTGCTGGTTGACCTCTTCGCCAACCTCGCTTCCGAATCGCTTTTCGATCAGCTTCTGCGGTGCGCGTCCGGGTCTGAACCCTGGAACCGACGCTTTCTCGCGAAGCTCGTCGTAGCGGTTGTCGAGCTGTTCATCGATGCTCGCCCGCGGAATCGTGATGACGACTTTCTTGCGAAGGGAGCCAATTTCGTCCACTTTGACGCTGATGGCATCCTTGAGTTTTTCCTGGAGCGATTGCTCCTCGCCACCATCCATGGCTAGTTCGGCAGTGGCGTTGTCAGCTTCGGTCATTGTGGACACTCCTCTTGTGAATCATGGGGATCGAACACGATCGAAAATTCCCCATCCTATTCGATGATAAACCCCGGTAGCCTACCGCACGGTTGGCGCCTGGGCAACCGTCCCGATTGGATTCGCCAATCCAGCGGAATCCGCCGATAGTACAGTGGGAAACGCACTTCGCAATACCGGTGCCCAACCGCTTGTCGATGGCCCTTTTGAAGCCGTTTTCCAGTTCCAGGAATTATGGTAGCCTCTGAACTGATCAGTCCAGATTTGGCGCACATGCTTTCAATGGAGTTTTAACCATGAGTGCAATCCTAGACCTGCTCGGAAGCGAAGCGGATTCGCTGCTCGGGTACAAGTGTACGGGCATTGACCAGTCCCTGTTGACCTTGCCGGGGCCCAACTATGTTGACGATGTATTTACATCGACCGATCGCCCGCTTCCCGTGATCCGCTCCATGCAGCAAATCCTCGATGCCGGCCGCCTTGGTGGTTCCGGCTACGTCTCCATCCTCCCAGTGGACCAGGGAATTGAGCACACTGCCGGCGCCTCATTTGCGCCAAACCCGATCTATTTTGATCCGGAGAATATCGTCAAGCTGGCCATTGAGGGCGGCTGCAACTGCGTGGCCTCGACCCTTGGCGTGTTGGGGGCGGTTGCCCGCAAGTATGCCCACCGGATTCCGTTTCTCGTCAAGCTCAATCACAACGAGCTTCTGACCTATCCGAACAAGTACGACCAGATCATGTTTGCCAATGTGCAGCAGGCCTATGACATGGGCGCGGTGGCGGTCGGTGCGACGATTTACTTTGGCTCGGAAGAATCCAACCGCCAGATCCAGGAAGTCGCCGAAGCGTTCCACCACGCCCACGAGTTGGGAATGGTTACGGTGCTTTGGTGCTACCTGCGAAACAGCGGGTTTAAGAAAGACGGCGTTGATTACCATGTCTCAGCCGACATGACCAGCCAGGCCAACCATCTTGGCGTGACGATCGAAGCCGACATCATCAAGCAGAAGCAAGCCGAGAATCGCGGCGGATTCAGCGCGATCAATTTCGCCAAGACGCACAAGGATGTTGACGAGAAACTGACTTCGGACAATCCGATTGACCTGACCCGCTACCAGGTAGCCGGCTGCTATCTCGGCAAGATGGGGTTGATCAATTCGGGCGGTGCGTCGGGTGCCAACGACTTCGCAGACGCGGTGAAGACCGCCGTCATCAACAAGCGTGCGGGTGGTATGGGCTTGATCTCGGGCCGCAAGGCGTTCCAGCGTCCGATGGAAGAAGGCGTCAAGCTTCTGAATCTGATTCAGGACGTCTATCTCGATAAGTCGATCACGATTGCATAAATCAACTGCGATTCGTTACGGCTTTCCCGTTTGCCGTTGATGGAACCAAGAAACAAGCGAACCGTCAGGGTGCCTTTGCCCCTGACGGTTTTTCTTTGGATTCGTCTTTCTTGGCCGCGTCATCCTTTGCAGCAGCGTCTTTTGATCCGTCGGAATTCGTTTCACCTTCCTTCGAATCCTTCTTGCCTGCGTTGATGATATTCTCTTTTCCCTCATCCGAGATGGATGGGTGGTTCTCGGTGTAAACAATCGCCCAAATCACGACATCCTTTTTCGCGTCGGTCTTGTCGTCGACACCATCGACACCGACGGAGTAAACCGCTTCTGCATCTCTGTTGGGACGGAATAGGAAATCCTTTCCGGTGTACGGATCAATGCGATAGTAGGCGAGCTTTGGATTGTCGAGAAACTTGGCTGATCGCGGCCAAATACCGGTGCGCTTGTACTCCATGGCCTTCTCAAGAAACAGCCGTGCGCCGCGGCGCAGTGTCTCAGTGCGAAATGACGTCTGCACCGCAAAGCCGATCTGAGGCACCAGGCACTCCATCCCGTCGATGCCTTCCCAGTGCTTCTTTTCGATCTTCGCGATTTCACCTTTTAAATCGATGACATAGTGCTTTACGAGGAGTTGCCTCATCTGCTCGTAGTAATCGTGGATCGCGTTGGCCAGTACCACAGGATCCGCTGATGCAAGCGACTTGCAAGCGGGACGGATTTTCGTGTGCTTGCGACTCATCGCCCCGTAGAACTGATCCACCGTCTGCTGGTTGATCGTTGGTTTGGAACCGTCTGCTGCTGTGTTGCCGTCCATGCAGAAGTGTTGGAGCTGCTGGAGGGCTGATGCCTCTGCAAAATAGAGCGAGCGAGCGAATAGTTGCGTGACCGGGATGCTGTCGAATTTGTCGAACGCTGCCACGATCTCATCCCAAACGTGGTTGCGGTGCATAAAGCTTCGAAGCGCCGTTAAGATCTGCGTATAGACTGCGTTGCGATGGCCTGACGCAAAGAACTGTTCTTCGAGACTCGGCAGGCGTGAGATGTGATCGGCGAACGCGAGATTCGATTGCGCCGCATCGATCAGGTATTCGGTCTTGATTACATTGCCATCGATGCGCCACCCTCGGGCAAACATCATCTGACCGATGGCTCGGCCGTTGACGAAACGTGAGATCGGACGATCACACAGAAACTGAAAGGCTTCTGTTCGGCGAACCGTCATATGCTTCTTGGTTGCCGCTTCCATAAAGGGCGTTTTGTATTTTTCTTCGAGCTGTTTGACCCAACCGGCGAGACTGGGTTTTTCATTGACGCGCCATTCCTGCGGGTTGTTCAGAACGTCAAGCATTTGTTTGAGGGCATCCCCTTTGGGGGCGAGCTTCAAAGATTTGGCCTGCGATCCGAATAGAAACGGCTCGTAGAGCGGCAGTGCGTTGTCGTCTGTCTTTGGCGCGAACTCGTTGAAATACCATGCCGTATAATCGACCGGTGTCTTAAAGTCCGGAAGGGGCGGGGGCTTGATGGGGTCAAGTTGACCGAATGCCGAATGGCCCAACGTCATCACGAAGCAGATGGTAAGCGCGTAAGTTCGCATCCTGTGTGTTCTCCGGAAATTGATGCCCAAATTTGTAGTCGAACTTATAATACATCGGCGGATTCAAAGGCAATACGCACCCGCTCAGTGAAATGTTTGTGTTACAAATCAGGCGAATCGGGCGCGGATTGTCGCGACGCTCCTTCATTTAAGGCTTCTTGAGTACTCGGAGATGACTCAAATGGGTGACGACTTGAGCAGGAAAATTTTGGCGATCGCGGTCCGGACAGAGAAGAACGGGCCCATGCGCGAAACCGACCGCGTGCATGCAAGCCCTGATGATGGTTTGGATGGCGACCTGCCGGCAGCCGCCCATCGCCGCATCACCCTGTTGTCGCACGAACAGTGGTCTGAAACGACCAGGGAACTCAAAGCTGAACTGCCATGGCACACCCGTCGCGCCAACATCCTCCTTGACGGAGGTTCCTTGAAAGACCTAATCGGAAGCACGGTGAAACTCGGGGACCTAAGAATCAAGATCAATGCCGAAACCGTGCCATGCGGTTTGATGGACAAGATTCACGCCGGATTGCGTGAGGCGCTCGTGCCGGATTGTCGCGGTGGTGTCTATGGTGAAATCGTCGAAGGGGGAACGATCAAAGTCGGAGACGCGCTGACGGTCTGCTAGGTTGGCCGTCAATGGGGCGCAGAGGAATTGGTTAGAACTGATCCTTGGTCTCTTCGAGCATTGTTGCGCTTCGCGTATCGTCAGGTGAAAGCATGTCACGCAAGCCGCGGCATTCGTCGAATTCTTCCTCGTCGATCTTAAACAGCAATAGCGCCCGCAAGGCGATCTGCGATAGCCTATGTTTGAGTCCGTAGGTTTTCTCGAAATGGTCAAACACTCGCTGAAGAACCGGATAGGCTGTCTCGGGGTCACCCAACTTGGCGACACAGCGCGCCCAATGCATCTCCGCAAGAAGCGTCTTATCCGCCGTTGGTCCCAATGATTCGCGGCGGTGATCTGCGACCAGCTTGTAGATATCCTTGGCTTCTTCGTACTTCTTGACTTCGTAGAGCACCAGCCCCAATGCATAATGACCGTCGATCGTTTCCGGGTGGTCTTCACCGTATGCGGTCTGGTAGATCCGCAACGCTTCGCGCAATTGCACTTCAGCTTCTTCGTATCGCTCCAAATCAAAATAGAGCAAGCCCACGTTGTTGATGACCGTCGCCAGTGATGGATGATCCGACCCAAGCGATTTTCGCAGAATCTCGATCGCTTCAAGATGACCAGCCGCCGCGCCCGCTTTGTCCCCTTGCATTTGGCGCATTCGGGCGATGTTATTCATTGTCACGCCGACGCTTGAGTGGTCATTCCCGTGGAGTTCGATGAAGGTGTTGTGGGCTTTGGTGTACAGTTCTTCCGCTTCGGCCGGGCGACCTAGTTTGGCGATGACCTTGGCCATGTTATTGATCCCAGCCGCGTAGACGTGGCGATACTGGCCCTTTTCGGCCTCGACGACGGGAATTGCAGGGCGAATCCAGCGTTCAGCTTCTTCGTATTGGCCCTGTTTTTCCAACGCCCAGCCAAATCGCATCGCTGCGATGGCATATTCAAGCGTCCAGTTTCCTTCCTCGTTCTTCCCTTGAATCTCCAGCGACTCGCGCATCAGCGGTATCGCCTCGTCGATGCGACCGAGCCTCACCAGCACACCGCCAAGATCGCGTTTGGCCCGCTGCACGTCGTTTGATTCCGGACCGCCGGACTCCCGATGCTTTTGCAGCGCGATCTGCAATTGAACTTCGGCTTCGGGGTAGCGGCCGAGCCCTGCGTAGGTTGATCCGATCGTCGTGCGAATCGCCGATTCAATCGCCGGCTGATCTTTGAATGCGTCCGCGATTGAATCCACTTCACGGTCCAACATCTCAACCACCGTCATGTCGCGCTTGCCGCCGACTTCGCCCATCGGGTCAGCCGCACGCAGCATGCGCCCCAGGAAGGTGTTGATCGTGGTCATTTTCTGTGTTTCTTCTTCAACCGCTTCCTTGGCAACCTGCAATTCCTGGCGGGCTTGAATGGCGTCATCGCGTTCGCGCATTGCCTGAACCAGACCATAAGTCGTTCCAGCCACTGCGATCACAAGGAGCATGAAGGCGGCCACGATCGACGCGACGAGGCTGCGATTGCGCTGAGCGAATTTGCGCATTTGATAGGTCAGGCTGGCCGGGCGGGCGACGACCGGTTCGTTCGCGAGATAGCGGTTGATGTCGGCTGCGAATTCTGCCGCCGATCCGTATCGTCGCTCGCGATCCTTCTCAAGCGCCTTTCGTACGACCGTCTCGAGGTCGCCCTGAAACTCGGGGTTGAATCCGCGAAGCGTCCGTGGGTTCTCATCCTGAATGATGCGAGCTGCTTCCGCGATCGTCTTTCCGCCGACAGGATGAGGAAGCTCGCCCGTCAGCAATTCAAATGCAAGCACGCCTAATGCGTAAACATCGCTGCGCGTATCGATGTTGGAAGAATCGCCAGCCACCTGTTCCGGGCTCATGTACGCGACCGTCCCGACGAGTTGCCCCACATCGGTGTGCAGCGTGGTGGTGCGGATGTCCGAATCGGTGACACGGGCGATGCCGAAGTCGAGGATTTTCGGCTGTCCGCCATCCGTAACCAGCACGTTGGCCGGTTTGAGGTCGCGGTGAATCACGCCTTGCTGGTGGGCGTGTCGTACGGCTGCACACACCTTCACGATGAGTTTGAGCTTTTCGGCGGTGGTCAGTTTGAACTTCTTGGCATGGTCCGTCAGGTGACGACCTTCGACGAGTTCCATCGCGAAGAATGGGAGCGTCACGCCGTTTGCGGAGGCGGTCCCGGCTTCGAAAATCTGGGCGATACCTTCATGCTGCAGACGCGCGAGTACCTGGGCTTCATATTCGATGCGCCTAGTCAATGAGCGCGAGAAAATCGGAGAGTGGACGACTTTGAGCGCAACGGTGCGATTGGGAAACTTCTGTCGGGCCCGATACACCGTGCCCATGCCGCCGCGCCCCAGCACGTCGATGATTTCGTAGGGGCCGATTTCTTTCGGTGTTCCCGGTGAGTCGGCGTCGGCGAGAAGTTTGTGCGTGACTTCGTGGTCGATGATGGGGCGATCGACGGCTGATGGTTTTTCGTCGCGGTGGAGTAGATCGACCAACTCTTCGAGCATGGCCTTGTCATCACCGCACTCGCGTTCGATGAATTGCGTGCGCTCATCTGGCGACAACTCGATGGCTTCGGCGAAGATTGCCGACATTCGATCGTAGCGTTTGGAGTCCATGTCTAGGATTGTGACTCCAATTCGCGTTGCAACCAGGCGCGGGCCATCCGCCAGTCGCCCTTGATCGTTCCCTGCGAAACGCCGAGAACCACGGCGGCTTCTTCGACAGTCATCCCCGCGAAGAAACGCATCTCGACGACCTTTGCCTGCCGTTCATTCAACTGCGCCAACTTGTTCATCGCCACTTCGAGCAGTTCCAAGTCGGCGTGCATCTCTTCTGGATGATCTGACGACAGATCGATGCTGATATACGTCGGTGGGGTGCGCTTGGCCGCCCGGTGTTTGCGCGAATGGTCGATTAGGATTCGCCGAATCGCCTGTGCCGCCACCGCTCGAAAGTGCGCCCGATTCTTCCAGTCGGCATCCTTTTGGTCGACCAGCTTCAGATAGGCCTCGTGAACGATCGCGGTGGGTTGGAGCGTGTGGTCCGGCCGCTCCGATCGAAATGCCGCACCAGCCAGCGCCCGCAACTCGTCATACACGAGCGGGAGCAGCGCATCGGCGGCTAAGGCGTCGCCCGCTTGCAGACGACGCAGATGTTCCGTGACTGGTTCAAAAGGTTCGTTGGACATGATTCTGAAGTTGCCGAAGCGGATTCAGCGGGGCGTCAGCCCATCCATAATACGCCCATGATAGGTGGAGACTGTCGAAATGGCCATTATAGAAACAAACGTAACCTTCTTACTGGGAACGGTTTCCGCACTTTTTTTGAGGTTTTTGAGATTTTATTGTCCCTACCCCCATTGGCCTTCGCGTCTTGGGGTGGCGGGACGGTCCCGTCGCCTGTCGGGGTGAACTCGATGGGCCGGTGTTATTGGATGGATGGGAATGGCCAAAGTCCAGGCATCGGGGTGAGATCGGGGCGACAAACAAAACTGGGGAATGATCGCTGCGGTCTTGGACGCAATACGGATTGGAGGTTGTCATGACAACGAAACGATGGATGAAGCTGGCGATGGTGGCGTTCGCGATGTTCTGGACCGCGGGCTGCGAAACCATGACTGGGAACGATGGTGGAAACAACGGCGGTGATTCATCGCAGGACGGTTCCAACAACGGTGATAACACCGGAGACAACACCGGGGATAACACGGGCGACAATACCGGTGACAACACTGGCGACAATACGGGTGACGACACCGGTGACAATACGGGCGACAACACTGGCGATAACACGGATACGGACAATCAGGGTGGTAACACCGGTGACGATCCGGATAATCCCGACGACAACACCGGCGATGATAACACGGGCGACGACAACACCGGCGATGACATGACTGGTGATGACATGACGGGCGACGACATGATGGATCAGCCTGTTAGCGGCACGTGGAGCGAGTTGACCCAACCATGCGGTGGCACCCGTGCCAATGCCATGTGGTTTGATTCACGCATGAACGGTTACATGGGTTGTGGTGACAACGCAGCTGGATTTGGTCTCTTCGTCACCGAGGACGGCGGTGAAACCTGGGAATCGCAGCCGCTCTTCAACGGTGCCCGCATCAACGACATCCGTCGCGATTCAAACGGTACGCTTTACGCAACCGGTACTGACACCGTGGACAGCCACGAAGTGTTTATCATCGACGAGTCCGGTCCGGTTCGCCAGTTGGTGGGTCAGTATCAGAGCAGCCTCAGTGCATTTACCGCAGTGTCGCAAGGCGAGAACATCGCCATCACGCAAGACGGTCAGCTCTTCATCGATAGCTTGACCGGTACGCAGACCGCTTATCGTGCAGCCGGCGCCACGGAATTCATGGAACTGGAAACGCATCTTGATGACGAATTGACCGGTCAGGACAATCCGTCAGAGCAGATGTCGCGAGTGATCGGTTACAACAACCGCTTCTGGGGCGTCGGTAGCGTCATCAATCGACCGGGGACCGTGTACTACCCGTCGAACGAACCGGGTGCGACGTACCACATGAAGAAGGTTGAAGTGCAGCCCTCGACCCGTGACGGCGAGCTGCACGACATCTACCTGTGGAGCGAGACCGACGGTCTGGTGATTGGATTCGATCATTCGCTCGACTACCCGCTGATCCACAAGCTCTCGGGGGATCCGGGGGTGGCTGAGAACTGGGCGAAGATTGACCTGTTCAACTCAGGGATCTTGTATCAGGGTGGCGCGTGGAAGATGGCTGTCCGGGGTGACGAGGTGGTGCTGGTTGGTCAGACGTTCCCGAACAACCGCGGCTTTGTCGTCTACAGCATGGATCGTGGTATGACGTGGACCGACATCTCACCGTTGGACGAAGACGCTGACTTCGCAGCCAACCTGATGTCAAACGTCTGGTACTTCGATGATGGCACGATCCTGGTCGCTGCGGAAGGTGGCGAAATGTGGCGCTACAATCCGTAAGCCGCACCGATCGTAGACTGACAGTCGGGCCAACACAGATGTGACCCCAACTGGCAGCCCATCCTGCCATGTAGAAAGGACGCACGGAAGATTTCGATCTTCCGTGCGTCCCCTTTTTTGATCTCATCGCATCGACAGCGGTTGGCGCTATCTACGGGAATCTATTGAATGCACTCACCTAGCGGACGACATGCACCGTCGCAGAAGAGTTCACCTTGCATACAGCATACGCCCTCAACATCCTGGCAGGTCATGCCAGCTGGGCAACAACCACCTACGTTGCACGGTGTATCCGTCGCGTTCGGGCAGGCGTCACAGGTGAGCGTGTCATCCTGACAGAAGTTGCCTTCGGGACAACAGATGTTTCCGCATGCCCGAGCTTCTGGGCAGCACGAGTTGCCTCCGATGCAAACCTCCGCAACAGCGCAACATCCCGTTCCACACGGCGCTTGATTGAAGCCGCAGCAGGTATCCGTTGCTTCGTTGCAGTTGGCCAATTCGTCGCAGCACGACGTACCGCACGAGATGTTCGGCGGGCCGCAGCAGACGCCGTCGCCCAGGCATTCTTCGCCTTCCCCGCAACACTTGTCATCGCAGGGGGCCTGTCCCTCTGGGCAACAGAGGTTGGCGTCTTCGATGCATGTGTCGGTGGCATCGCAGCAGGTGTTACCGCAGATCTGTTCCGGCTCACAGCAGATACCCGCATTGGGGCCCGAGTTGATGCAGGTTTCGGTAGCCGCGCAGCAGTTTTCGCCAACGCATGGCGTCTTACCGACATCGCAGCACAATCCGATTTGAGCGTTTAGGCACGTTTCCTCATTGAGACAACACGCCACCGATCCACAACTGACCGGACAGCACGGAGCGCCCGTCGCATTGCAGCCCGCGACGCAACCGATGTAAGCTGCCGCACAACCTGCGACCGCAGCGGCTTCGCACACCGCGTAGAACACAAGCGACGCGACGCACGCTACGGAAACGCCCGCGATACAAGCGGCTGCACCCGTGCTGCAACCTGCCCAGCAACCGATGCATCCGGCCGTCGCTTCGGGATCGCTGTCGTGACCGCTGTCTTGCGGCGGGAGGCCGAGGACCTTGGCCATCTTTGCGCCGTTGGAGTCCGCGTCATCCATATCGGGCAAGGTGGCTTCGCAATCGTCGCCGGCTGTATCGGCTTTTGCGAATAGGTCGTTGAGCGCGTTTTTCAGATCGTCGCTCGCGCCATCTTGCGGAGCCGGCATTCCGTCGGCGAAGGACGTGTTGCTGGCGTCGGCGCCGTCGGCTTCCATCTCGTTGATGTCTCGTCCATCGATGGTTCCATTGATCATGCCGTTTTCGACGACGATGTTCGCGGTATCGACGCCGGGCACTTCGTCGCCATACTCGACATCGACATTGACCTTGCCCATGCCGTCGTCGGTGGTGATGATGCGCATGACGAGTGCGCCGTCGGACATGATTTCGGTTTCGACCCGGAGGCCGTCATTCATGTCGGGCGTAGTGATCACCTTGCGGTTCATCGTGAGCATTTTGCCCTGCGCCGACATGGTGCTGACGTCAGTTTCGAATTCGTTGCCCTCATCGTCGGATTGCATGCAGGTGGAATCGTCACTGCTGTCATCCATCCCATCCGACATGCCGTCATCGTTTGACGATCCATTGCTGTTCATGTCGTCGGAACCATCCATCTGCCCGTCACCGCTATCGGGCGGCGTGCAGGCCGTGATGAAGTATCCGCCGCCCGCAAGGAGGGCGATAGACATGATGGCAAGCCATGGGAAGTGTCGTTTACCTCTGGACATAATCTCTGCTCCTGTAGTGTGGACTTCGTTAACTTGGAAACATGAATTGGCCCGTGTCCAACTTGGGGGGAGATGGCATTTGCCGGTTGGGATGCTAGCGGTGGCTTCGACTGTCCGCAAACAAAAAACTAAACTGCAAGTTCGTATTAAAGCGCGTTGCATTACCCAAATTGACGCCATTCAGCCTTGGCGCGGTGCTGAATGGGGGATTCAATTGGTTGAGCAAACGAATATTTTGTGTGGAGAATCTGCATGAGAGTGGGGTTGGTTACATGCAAGGAATTGCCAGAACCCGATCCAGATGCCGCGCCGCTTGGCCGCGCGCTGCGCCAGCGCGGACACACACCGGTGATGCTTCCTTGGGATGACGCATCGGTTTCACCCGATGAACTGCATCGCGCGAATTTCGACATCATCGTGATTCGATCGCCGTGGAATTACTTCCTGGCCGCTGATGCGTTTGTTCATTGGATTGATCAGGCAAACAAATGCGCGCCGGTGATTAACACTGCGGACGTTGTCCGGTGGAACATCCACAAAGGCTATCTGCTTGAACTGGCAGCCGCCGGTGTTGCGACAATTCCGACAACGTTGGTCCGGAAAGCAAACACGCGCGAGGCTGCCGATGCAATTGCGCGCTGCAGCGATGTTGTGATCAAGCCTGCAATTGGCGCCGGTTCCTTTGGAGCAAGGCGATTCCGACAAGACGGTGGGGCGGCTGCCCTCGACTTTGCGATGGCATCGCTGACCGACCGGGACATCGTCATTCAACCATACATTGCCGGATTCGAAACGCCGGGCGAACGATCGCTTGTTTGGATCAACGGTATGTGGACGCATTCTGTTTGCAAGAAGCCCCGATTTGACGGTGAGGACGAAAGCGTTGACAGCGGTGGACCGCCAACCGCAGCGGAACTAGAGATCGCCAACGCAGCGATTCGGGCTGTCCCGCATGACATTCACTACGCGCGGGCAGACCTGGTGAAATCTGAAAACGGTTTGATGCTGTCGGAATTGGAGTTGATGGAGCCGTCACTGTTCTTCGATCACAGTGAGAGCGCGTTGGCCCAATTTATCGGGATGATAGAAAGCGCCGCAGCGCAGGGTGGGCCGTGCCCACCATGTTGACCAATTCAAACGGCGGTGGGCACGGACCACCCTACGTTGTGCTATTGGGGGCTTGCTGCGGCTTTGGGTTTGTACGTCGTAACGCTTTTAGAATGCCACGCGTTGTCCTTGAACGTGGTGAGCGTGCTGGATGAACTGAGAAAATCGATTTTGTTGACGACCGGGCCCAATCGCACCATCGATCCCATGATCGCCTTCAGTGGCGCAGTCTCGGGTTCGTTCGGAATCATACCTGCTGCAAACCCAAACCCGAAAAACGCAGCGGATAACTCCTGGCCGATGTTGGTCAGGTCGGCAAACGATGCGCCGACGATGGGTTCATCGCTGTGCAACCCTTCTTTGATGAATCGTTCATTCTTGGTGATTGAGGGATGCTTGCCAGCCGCCGTCTCCATCACCAACGCGATCGATTCTTCCGACGATCCCAGCACAAACCACTCGTCCCAAATCCCGAAACAAGGCGTGCCAATGAACATGACCATCGTCGGGATGGTCGCATTCTGAAAACCGTCAACGGGCAAGTTGGTGGCAGGGGCCACCGAAAGTTCTTGCCCAGAGTTCTTAAAGAACATCACGGTGCGGTCGACCAGCGTGGGTATCTTGGCGCGGGCCAACTCGGCGTCACGGATGCGAAACAGCGCTACCATGTCTTCCTTGCCGAATGGTGATGGCGTTGCCGGCGGAAGTGCGCAAATGATGAATTCGCCGCTGACCCAATCCAGGACATCACCGCGAACATGGAACTGATTTTCAGTTTGGATGGCCTGCCATTTCTCACACAGTTGGTCGCCATCCGGGATTTCGGTCTTGACGATTTCCAAAATCGTGTCATAGATCAAACGCAGGTCGAACATCGACGAAACAATATACGACTTGGCTTCTTTGGGGACGTACCGGGCAAAATCGCTGATGGGTTCTTGCTCCGTCAAGGCCCGGGCACAGGCCTTCTCGCAACAACTCCCCTTGATTCTCGCCACCGTATGCTGGATCTGTTTGTTCCCGGACACCTCCTGCGAGATGACGATATAGTCCATGAAATCCAGTTGATTGGTGATCGCCGCAATCACACCACTGACTGTCTTGATTGGCTTCGCAAGTTCCCGTTTTCCGAGGATGAGCTCGGGAAGTTTGGAAACCCATTGGAAGACACTGTGGACATCCAGGAATGTGATGGCGTGTCCCTTGTTGGGAACCTCCTGAACTGCACGTTTGAAACGTTCGTTGCTTTCAAAGCTCGGGAATTTCTTCTCACCAAGAAACAACGCTCGCACTTCGACAAACGCCGATTGGCCGAACACCAATGCGATCTTCTCGTCCATATGTAGAAGGTGTAGCCCGATGTCGGCTTGATCCGATTGGATCGACCACGTGCGCAGGCGGCCCTGAACCTTTGCGGGTACCGGTTTGCCTTCCAGGTAAGAATTGAAAAGGTCGAAGATCGCTGCAAGTGCTTTGACATTCTTGTCGAGCGTCTCGGCCTTGGGGCGTGCAACGATGACGATGTCCGGGACGACCGAGCGAAGACGCTCTGCGAACACGAATTCATCGCAGGCAAGATCAACCCATTCCACGTTGCCAAACGCGGTAGAGATTTCTTCCCACCTCATGTTGAACGTGGTTCGCTTGTCTTCGGGCGTTGCGGTGTAGAGGGCGTTGCGAAGTTCCTGATCGATCCCGCAGTTCTTCAGGGCTTCGAGGATTTCCTTCCAATGCCCAAAGAGTTTGTCTCGGCCAGGCGTGCGCCAAGTGTGCGAATAAAGCCAGACGTCCTGTGGGATATACTTGGCGAGTGAATCTTTGGGGTTTGGATCGGCTTGCACCGGGCTCGCCCATAGACAAAGCATGGCAGCCAGCGTACCGCACCAAACGATTCTCTTGGGTTGAAACACCAAAAGCCTCCTGCGCACCAGAATAGTCAGATCAGTGGCGACCCGTCTCATGTGCCACCCCGACCACGCATCCCACTATTCGACAATATAAG
>JAUIEW010000381.1 GCA_030429365.1 Phycisphaerae bacterium | reverse complement strand
TTTGAAGAATCAGAACGCAACCACCTGAAAAGGCCCTCACGCTCCTGTAAAAAGTGATAGGCTAGGGGACGGACCACGTCGCCCTAACTTACCCGGCGAGCTGATACCCACGCTTCCGTTTGGCACGATAGAGAGCGACCATAGCGTTGGCCGCGCGTCCTGCATCTTCGAACAGCTCGATCCGATGCCGCCCCTGGGTGCCGATCCTACCCCACTCGCGCAAGAGCGACACGCCTCCGAACAGGTCGGGCATGAGGCGCAACCGGTAGAACCGATACATATTGGCCTCCGGGTCCACGCGCTCGATGCGGATGTCCTCGGGAAATAGCTCAAGTTGCTGCATCGGATGCCTCCCGCATGAGACGGCTGATCGTGGAGCGATGGACTTTGAAGAGCCGCGCGGCCTCGGCCTCGGTGCGCTTGCCAGATCGCACCATGTCCCGGATTTCCTGGCGCTGGTTGTCAGAAAGCTTCGGCTTGCGCCCTGGGTGCCGTCCTTTCTTGCGGGCGCGCTCCAAACCCGTCCGGGTGCGCTCGCGGATCATCTCGCGTTCGAACTCAGCAAAGACGGCAACCATCTGCATCATCATTCGCCCTGCGGGCGTGGTCGTGTCGATAGCCTCAGTAAGGGACCGGAATCCGGCCCCAGCCGCGTCGATCTTCTCCATGATGGACAGAAGGTCTTTCAGCGACCGCGACAGCCGGTCGAGCTTCCAGACGATCACCACGTCGCCCTGGCGTAGATGATCGAGCATCCGCTGCAGCTCCGGCCGATCCCACCGACTCCCGGATGCGCGTTCCTCGAACATACGCTCACATCCAGCCGAGCGCAGCGTGTCGAGCTGCGCGGCGGTCGCCTGATCATCGGTAGATACACGTGCATAGCCAAGGTTCATGCAAACAGTGTTGCGCTTTCTTGTTGCTCAATCAAGTTATTTCGCAACATATATTTGCAACAATGCGCGATAGGGCAGGGGGCGCGAATTTTCACGACGAATAGCCCCGTGTTTGTTGGTGTCGCACACTGGTAACGGCGTGCAGATGGTCAGCGGGGTAGGGAGTGTTGCGCAACTGGACGTTTTCGCGGCGGCAGAGCCGTAGGAGCCTTCGATTTAGCTCCACGAACGACGAAACAAAGTCTAATCCGGTGCCTGATACATCGCCCGACAGGATCATCTGGCCCCGATGACACAAAATATATTGAACTCAAGGCCTTCCACCACTACATAGTCGCTCCGTGTTTGATCTGGAGGCTTTCATATTGGCTGACTTTTACGAAATTGATTTCCTTCCCGTTGGGACCACCAAAAGCGGCGATGCAATCTGTCTCCGCTATGAGATCGGTGGCCAAACCTACGTTCATGCTGTCGACGGTGGCTATGAGGAGAACGGGCAAAACCTTCTTGATCATTTGTCAGCCTATTATGGCAGCACTGAAATTCATCACGTTGTGGCAACACATCCTGACGGAGACCACGCTGTAGGTCTGAGGACAGTGCTGGAACAAGCTGATGTCGGTGTGCTTTGGATGAATCGGCCTTGGTCATATGCCAAAGAATTGCTTCCCTACTTTGCGAAGTACACCAGCGCGGAGAACCTTGCGAAGGCGCTCAAGGATGTTTTTCCCAACCTTGCAAAGCTAGAAGAAATCGCGATTGAACGTGACATTCCGATCCGTGATGCTCTCCAAGGCACCCAGATCGGTGCATTCACTGTCCTTGCGCCGTCTCGCGAGGCGTTTTTCAATTATATAGCTGACGACGATAGAACACCGAAAGTCGCCTCTGAGACGGCTACCAATCGGGGCATGTTCGATGGCGCAATCCAGATCGTCGCCGAAGGTCTGCGACTGATCATGGCTGCATGGGGGGCAGAAAAATTCCCGGCAGACGACACCTCGCCCCGCAACAACATGAGCATCGTGCAGCTTGCAAATTTCTCAGGAGAGCACGTAGTTCTGACAGCAGATGCAGGACGCGCCGCGCTTGATGAAGCGGCGAATTACGCTCCCTTTGTCGGGCTTCCTCTTCCCTCCAACGAGATCAGGCTGATGCAGATTCCGCACCACGGGTCTCGTCATAATGTGTCGAGCGAAACCTTGGATCGGTGGCTGGGGGAAGTAGGCGAGGAACACCAAGAATCCCGTTCGACTGCCGTTGTCAGTGTGGGCAAGGACGATCTGGACCACCCGCGTAAGGTGGTCGTCCGCGCGTTTATTCACCGAGGCGCTACAGTTAGCGAAACCAAAGGCAAAACGCTTTGCTTTTCGGGTGGGGAAGCGCCGGGCAGAGCTGGCTGGGTTCCCAGTACGCCCCTCACCTATCCGGTCGGATACGAGGAATAGGGGATGGAAGCCATCCTCAAGAAGTTCACTGATCCGTATGAACGGAAAGCACGTCTATATCCCGCCCTGCTTGCTGCGCTTCCTGTCATTGTTCTCATTGCGCTTTATACAGATTGGCTCACGTTCGGCGTCGAAAACGCACTCTACATCACTGTCGCTGCGGCTGGCCTGTTCTGGTTGACTGGGAAAATAAGGGATCTAGGCAAAGCAGTTGAAAACAGGCTTGTGACAAAGTGGGAGGGTATGCCGTCGGTGACGCTGTTACGTCATCGTGACAGCGTACTGGATCGCTACACAACACAGAGATATCACAAGGCGGCTGCTGTTCTGGCCGATGTTTCTTTGCCTGATCCGACAGAGGAAGAAAGTGATCCGACCGATGCTGATGAGCGCTATCGGGCAGTGACAACTGCACTGCTCTCGAAGACGCGGGATACCAGTAAGTATCCTCTGCTTTTCAAAGAAAATATCAACTATGGCTTTTGGCGAAATCTGCGTGGGGTCAAACCAATCGCCTGTGCTCTGGCAGCAGCTCTCGTGGCTTTTGGCCTGTGGCTTGACCGTGCCCTTGTTATGGACCTGCAGCCACCGGAAGGAACCGAAAGAGTAGCGGTCGTTGCAGGGATAATGATGTTGTTTGGATGGTTTACAACCGTCACCGACGAAGCTGTCCGCCGGGCCGCACAGAACTACGCACAGCGTTTGCTGGAAGCGTTGGACCAGACGTAAAGGGTTGGTTTAGCTATAGCCGTTCGAGAAGGAAGCGGACCTCTCGCCTAGAATACTGAACAGCGACTGAATTTGCGCACTGATCCTTGCAAACCCCGCAGTCACTACAGGCACAGAAACGTGGCAAAACCTCTTCTATTTCGCCGGGGGTTTTCGACCAAATTATTTGTCTGATCTCACGTAGAACAGCGCAGCACAGCGGAATCGACCGTATTTGTCCCATACGTTTTGACCAGAGGTTTTAGTCC
>JAUIEW010000380.1 GCA_030429365.1 Phycisphaerae bacterium | reverse complement strand
CGCGGGATGGCCACATCGATGCCCTTGAGGTTGTGCTGCCGGGCGTTGTGAATCTGTATGAACTTGTGGGTCATGAATTCAGACCGTCGAATCAAGCGATTGGAGCCAAAATCCCGATGAGGGAACAATGTCTTGTTTTAGCGGACAAACCGGTCGGGGGAATAATCGTCACAAACCCACTGTTTACGCCATGAAACACCACTTTCACGCCAACCCACCGGATTTTCTGCAGACCAGATAGCGGCGCAGCGGCGGCTTTGCGGGTATCAATTGTGGATGGACAAGCAGATCACGCGTCGTGCGTTTCTGACGACCCCCTTGCCCCCGGTAAAGGGCGTATTGTAAACAAGGTGTAACAGATAGTTTAGGTGTAATAACACAATGGACGGTCCAATTTGACCGACCTATACTCTATGCGTTGAAGCCAACTCTACCCGGAGGGTAAGCATGCGCGACGCCGTTCTCCAGATCGCGCAGCATTTTCAATCGTGGCGACGTCCCCCAAGGAGAAGTCTATGAGCCCGAAGCGATCCCGAGTGCTGAACCTTTGGTCATTTGCAGCCGTGGCTGTGATTTTGATCGGCTCCGCGGTGACCAGTTTGGCAAAAGAGCCGGACAACACGACTCGGGCCTCCGCGTTGGACAACAACAAGACCTGGACCGCCAGTCTCGAACACATCCGCCACGGTCAATATCGCGAAGCCGAAGAACTTCTCAAGCGACTCGCCAACCGCAGCGGGATGCCCAAGAAAGCCAACCAGTGGGTGGCAGACTGGGTCGAATCTGAGAAGAACCGCCAGGAACTGACCCAGCAGGACTACGAGAACTACGTCAAGCGGGCGACGAAGGAATTCGCCAAGCCCGAAGACAAGCGCGATTACAACGACGCCCTCAAGTGGACCTATTGGGCGATGCTCAACACGCTTGATCAGGACACGTTCAAGAACCTCGAATGGGTCCAGGATCTCAAGCAAGCCGCAACCCGCCATGCCGACAAGTTGCGTCGTGAACATGAATGGCGCGACGGGCACGCCGTCTACTACTCGCTCAGCATCATCTTCGAAAACGACGACGACATCGAAAAAGGTCGCCGGGAGTGCCTCGAGCACGCACGCCTCGAAGAGATCTACAAGAAGCGCAGCGAAGACGAAGACGGAAAAGAATCGCACGAATACGACTGGAAGGAATCGCTCGAAGGCATCACCAAGAGCACGATCGAAGAAGCACTCTGGCGCATCGACCAGAAGTACGTCGAAGAAGCGGACTTCAAAAGCCTGACGGCTGCCGGTTTCCAGGAGCTGCTGCTCCTCGCCGAATCACCGACGCTGCGCGAGCAATTCGAAGGTCTGCAGGACGAACGCGGCGAAGACTATGTCAATCGTCTTTCAAACCGCTACGCCCAGATCCAGAAGCGCGACAAGCTGACCTATCGCGAAGCGCTTCAGCACTTCCGCCGGGCGCTGAAGATCAACCGGCAAACCGTCCAACTGCCCGAGGCGATGGTGATCAGAGAGTACACGTCGGCTGCCCTCGAAAAGCTCGACGAGTTTTCCTCGATGATTTGGCCCTCCGACTTCCGCGAGTTTGAAAAGCACACCCGCGGTGACTTTGTTGGTGTGGGGATCCAGATCCGCAACAAGTACAATCCGGAATTCAAAGACAACGAGATTCTGGTTGTCTCTCCGCTGGATGACGCCCCGGCATATCGGGCGGGCATCCTCGCTGAGGATATCATCACTGACGTCAACGGCGAATCACTCTTGGGTGTTCCGGTCACCAAAGCCGTCGGTATGATCACCGGCCCGCTGGGGACCAACGTCACGTTGACCATCCGTCGCGAAGATACCGAAGGCGAAGTCAAGACCTTTGACGTCACGCTCAAGCGCGAAATCGTCAAGATCCAATCGGTCAAGAGTCACCACCGCCGCGACGACAACGAAGAGCAGTGGAACTTCCTGCTCGACGATGAGCTGGGTGTTGGCTACGTCCGCGTCGGCGCGTTCCAGGAAAACACCGTCGAGCAGTTGCGACTCGCACTGTCTGAAGCGACGAACAACGGCATGAAGGGATTGATCCTCGACCTGCGGTTCAACCCCGGTGGGTTGCTCAAGTCAGCCGTCGAGATGTCGGAGTTGTTTCTCGATCGCAATGACCGCATCGTCAGTACCAAGGGTCTCCGCAGTCCAGAATGGGTCGTCACGGCTGAGGGCAGCGGCGAATTCAAGGATCTCCCGCTGATCGTGCTGATCAACGAATCGTCGGCCAGCGCTTCGGAAATCGTCTCCGGCGCGATCCGTGATCACAATCGCGGCCTGATTCTCGGGGAACGGTCTTTCGGTAAATTCAGCGTCCAGAACCTGATTCAGTTGGCCCACAGCGAAGCCCATTTGAAACTCACCACCGCACGCTACTACCTCCCGAGCGGCAAGTCGCTGCATCGTGAAAAGGGCTCAAAGACATGGGGCGTCGAGCCGGACATCACCGTGCCGCTCGCACCGAAGGAATTGAGCAAGGTGCTCTTCATGCGTCGTGATGCCGATGTCCTCGGATCGGTCAAGACGTCATCGGAAGAAGAGATCAAAGAAAAGGTCAAGCCGCGTGACGATGATGATGCGGATGAAACCAAGAAAGACGACGAGGACGAACCCGACGTCAACAACCGTCCGCGTCGCGACCCGCAACTCGAAACGGCGCTGCTGGTTATGCGTCTCCACCTGCTCAACAATCAGATGGTGCAGATGGCTGACATGACGCCGACGCCAGTCGAAACCAAGGTGGAAGTCGCCCACGAATAACCGACGCATCAAACATCTGCGTCAGTACAAAAACACGCACGGCCAATGACACGAGTTGTTGGCCGTGCGTTTTCTTTGGAGCATTCCCAATCCAATCGGAGCGACAGCGCCGTCATTCCCGCGCAGGCGGGAATCCAGGAGCAAAACGAAATCAATCCAAGTGAGTACCGGCCCCCGTATTGTGAGGAGTGAACGAGCAAAACACCCGCGAACCACTCAATTCGCGACCATGCGTGCCGTTGGCGTGGGATGAGATTCGCGAAGTTGGTGTTGTTCGTGATCCAGCAGGAAGCGCTTACGCCATAGTCCCCCGCCATATCCCCGCAGGGCTCCATCGCTCTGCACCACACGATGGCACGGAATCACGATACCGATGCGGTTGGCGCCATTCGCTCGGCCAACAGCCCGCTGCGCGCCCGGCTTGCCCAAGTGTTCTGCCAGTTGGCCATACGACATCGTCTGACCGTAAGGAATCTCCAGGAGCGCGTCCCACACCCGACTTTGAAACGGCGTACCCGAGCGGTCGAGCGGCGTCTCA
>JAUIEW010000060.1 GCA_030429365.1 Phycisphaerae bacterium | reverse complement strand
CGAGGGACTCCCCCCAGATTCACACATCTGGCTGGAGCTTCGACTCGATGGGCTTCCCGAGGATGCTGTTGCTTGCGCACGCGAGATTTCCGCGGCTTCCGATCGCCCGACCATTGCGACCTGCCGATCTGTTGGCCAAGGGGGACTTTCAGATCTCACCGCGATAGAGAGTCGCGAGTTGCTGGGGAGTCTCGCATCCGACTATTGCGACCTGGAATTCAGTCCGGGTCATCCCGCAGCAGATTCGCTGACGGGCGAATTGGATGCAAAGCGTAACATACTGTCCTATCATGACTTCCATTCGATTCCACAGAACCTTGCCGGCCTCCTCGACGAGATGGAGCGATCGGCACGCGAGCATGATGTCGCAAAGGTCGCGTGGGCGTGTGCTGACATCAGTGAGAACCTTCTGGCACTTGAGCTTCTGGCTAAGCGTCCCGGGAAGCGCGTTTTGATCTGCATGGGCGAACGCGGGTTGATGTCACGTGTCCTCGCTGTGAAGGTTGGGGCCTTCGGAACGTTTTGTGCAGCCGCCGAGGGCCGAGCAGCCGCACCGGGCCAGTTGTCCGTCCAAACCATGTTGAATCTCTACCGCTGGCCAAAGATCAGTTCAAAGACCAGATTCTTCGGGGTGATCGGTTCACCCGTTGGCCATTCACTTTCGCCACGAATCTTCAATACCCAGTTTTCAGCGCACGACTACGACGGCGTCTACCTTCCGCTGCTGATTGATTCCGAAGAGGAGTTGATTGGCTTCTTGAACGGATGCCGCGAGAAGCGGTGGCTGGACGCGACCGGATTCAGCGTGACCATTCCGCACAAGGAAACGGTCTGCCGCTGGCTTGGCGACCGCGCCGACCAAGCCGCACGCCGAATCGGCGCAGTGAATACACTTCACCTGGTCGATGGCGACTATCGCGGATTCAATACGGATTACCTGGGGATTCTCGAAGCGCTGCGATCAGGCGCCGGCTTGGATGCGACTGCACTCGCGTCGAAACAAGCCATGGTCCTGGGCGCCGGCGGCGCTGCTCGGGCGGCTGTCGCAGCACTGGTGGACAGCGGGTGCAACGTCACCGTATTCAATCGAACTGCCGAGAGAGCGGCGGTATTGGCTCGCGACTTTGGGTGCAAGTCGGGCTCCTGGAGCGATCGCGCAAACACCCAGCCTGATCTGATTGTCAACTGTACCAGCATTGGGATGTGGCCCAAGATCGATGTATCGCCCATGCCAGCCGCCGCACTTCGCGCGAAGACGGTCGTCTTCGACACGGTGTACCAACCAAGAGAGACCGCGCTGCTGCGGGATGCGAGCGCTGCGGGATGTCAAACAATCTCTGGCATGGAGATGTTCATCCACCAAGCCGCCGCCCAGTATAGAATCTGGACCGGCCGCGACGCTGATCTTTCACTTCTACGAGCAACGGTCGAGCGAGCCCTTGAAGCCGACGCGCGAGACGCGGTGGATGAACAACGATGAACGTGGTGCTGATTGGATATCGAGGGTGCGGCAAGACGACGGTGGGGCGGCTGCTCGCCGAGCGCAACAATGCCGGCTTCATCGACACAGACGAACTCATCGTGCATCAAGCCGGCAGGACCATCGCGGAAATCTTCGCAAGCGACGGCGAACCTGCGTTTCGCAAGCTGGAAGAAACGGCGATCAAGCTCGCCACAAAGTCAAAAGGTCGCGTCATCAGCGTTGGCGGCGGGGCGGTCGAATCGAAGGCCAATCGAAGCATCCTTCGCGGATATGGAACGGTCGTGTGGTTGCAAGCCGATGCCGAGTCACTTTGGTCGCGCATCACGTCGGACGGGCAAAGCGCCGAGCAACGGCCAGACCTTGCCGGCGGTGGGTTGAATGAAGTGCAGGAAGTGTTGATGCGTCGAACGCCGATGTACGCGGAGCTAGCCCATCTCGCAATAACCACAACGGATCGCCACCCGAACGTCATCGCCGAAGACATCGAAGCATGGCTGGAGATTCAATGAAGCCCACGCTTTGTTCCAAGCATGCGCATAGAAAAACCGCCCCTGTTTCCCAAAGGGCGGCAGTTGTTTGACTGTGTGTTTTTTCGGTCTTGCGTATCGCTTAAGCCTGCTCGATGGCTTTGAACAATTCCGAGAACGGTTGATCGAGGGCGTCGGTGATTCGTTTCAGCGTCGGGAAGCTCGGCCAGCTCTTGCCAAGTTCGATTTGCGACAATTGCGCTTTCGACAGGCCGATGCTGTTGGCCATTTCGGTGAGCGTGAGTTCCTGACGCAGGCGTTGGGCGCGAAGCAATCGCGAGAGGCGTTTCTGTAATTCGGTTTCGCTGAGGGTGAGCAGGCCCGAGCTTTGCGCGACATCGTTGACCGCTTTTAGAATCGACTCCGCGGATACGGGCTTGGCCAGGTACCCCTTGCAGCCAAGTTTCATCGCCATTTGGACAGACGCAATGTCGGGTCTTTCAACCACGGCAATGCAGCGAATGCGTGGAACGGTATCGATGACGTGTTCGACGAATGACTTTCCGTCTGCCATCGTCGCACGAAGGTCGACCACGGCAACTTCAAAGCGTGAAGCCACGAGTGTCGCGTCGGCGGCATCGACAGATTCAAAGCAATGCAGGTCGAAGCGACTGTTGGCGAACAGCGCCATTGTCTGCTGGCAAAGGGTCGGTTCATCAACGAGCAATACTGGGATTTTTCGGGCCATTAGTCGAATCCTCTGATACAAAAATTAACAAGCGAACCAATCAAACCCCCCGTCTTGCGCGACTCTTGAAATCCCGGTGGGGCATCTCCGCCCAATTCCCAGCGAACCGCCAATCCGACACCCGACCCAATACAGTTGCCGAAACTGGCGACCTTCGTTTCAAAACGCGTGCAAGTGACTGATTGCCCCGACTAATCAGGCAGGGTTTACACGTAGGAGTGTTGTCGGCAGCTGTCGAGTTGAAGTTGATCGATTTCTTTTTAATTGATGTTAAAGAGCCGAGATTGCCTGCTCTGAAAATCGGGAATATGACCCACAAGACGGAGCAGAAAACGGCGTTTGTCGGGCTGCCACGGCGTTCGACTACAACTAGTCCGGACGGCTGCGAATTTGGTAGAAAGTTTCAGATTTACCTAGAAACAAGCGGGTTTCTGCTGGTGAAATTACCCCGAATTGTACGCTAACAGAAGATGATTCGATTCGAATTGATCTTGGAAAATGCCACAATGTGACATTTTTTGGCGTCGCTTAACGCACCCTGGCTACGACAATGGTGATGTCATCGGACTGATCCGCAAGCCCTGCAAAGCGGCGAACGTCCCACAGCAACTGTTGCGTCATGGTTTTCACTTCGAGATGACGGTGTTTGAAGACCGATTCACACAAGCGGTCGAAACCGTAGAGGTCATCATCGTAGTTCACGGCTTCGGTGACACCGTCGGTATAGAAAACCAAAATGTCCCCACTCTCAAGTTCTACAACGTCTTTGTCGTACGTGGATTCCGGCAGCACGCCGATGACCAAGCCCCCCGTTTCCAATTCCCTCACATTGTTCTCGCGCACCAGAATCGGCGGGTTGTGTCCGGCGTTGCAGTACGTAAACCGTAGACCGTCCGGCGAGATAACACCGTAGAACAAGGTCGCAAATTCAGAGACCAGCGTGTCGCGACACATGTGGCGATTGACCCTGCCCACAATGTCGTCGATGTCGAAGATGCTCTGCGAGTGCGCACGCAGTGCCGAACGAACAGAGGCCATCATCAACGCGCCCGGCAGTCCTTTGCCGACCACATCCGCGATCGCCACGCCGACGTTTCCCTTCGGGAGGTCGAGAAAGTCGAAGAAGTCGCCGCCCACATCGAGTGACGGCTTGTAAACATGCCCGAACTCCACGCGCGCGTGCACGGGAGTGTCGCGGGGGATCATCCGCCGCTGGATCTGGCCTGCCTGACGGATGTGGCGGGCATAGCGTTCCGCCACCCGTGCTTCGGCTGACAACCGCGTACTGACAATCGCGCCGGCCGCCAGAGACGAAATGGCCTGCAACAATTCGACGTCGAAGGTGCTGAATCGCCGCTTGATCTGGCTATAGATCCGCAGAACGCCAACGGTTTGACCGCGATAGGCCATCGGACAGCATAATCCGCTGACCATGCCTTCCATCTTGGCGTGTTCGCGGAATCGAACGCGGGGGTCGGTTCGCGCGTCTTTGATGTAAACAACCTGTCCGGAGAAGGCGGCTTGGTCGATGGGGTTTTCGTCGAGTCGAATGCGCCCCTTGTTGAGATAGTCGCTGCCGATGTTGTGAGACCCGGAGATGACGAGTTCACCGGTTGCTTCGTCGAGCAGTCGAATCGAAGCGGCTTTCACATGCATGAGGTTGCACACGCGCTGGGCGGTGATGTTCAGCGCGGCGTCAAAATCATCGGTATGGGCAAAGAGCACACCAAGTCCATAGATCGTGGATAACTCGCCGACCCGGCGACGGATGCGGGCTTCCTGACGGCAGAAGACGCCGAGTATGTTGGCGATGAGAAGGGCGAAGTTTCGGGTCTGGTCATCGGGATTCGGACCGAGGACGCCAACGCTCCCCAGCTTGAACGATCGCCAAGCCACAGGCGCGAGAAACCCGGGATCGGCGGAATCAGCCGACTTGGACTCGAGCGCTTTCTTGCTAACACGGTCCAGGCGGGCGCCATCGGCATCAAAGAACGCCAAGCTACATCCACAAAGATTCGAGAACGATTTACGCAAAGATGACAGCGTGGCTGGATCGATCAACTCGCGCAGCGTATGAACATGATGCCCTTCGGTCTCGCCGATAAACGTCTCCTGATTTTCGGGGTTCGTCTCGATGTTCTCATCTCCCGAATGCATCGGCGGGGGGCAAGGGCTTCCCGTGCGGGGCGGATGACCGCGGTTGTGTCACAATTCAAATCGGCTTGCTTTATAGCCATCCCAGTGCGAACTGACCAGTTGAATTGTTCGGGAATGGATGTGAAGGATATACTCCTCCCATGGACTCTCGCGACAACGGCAATCTGCTGTTCGTTGTAACCGGAGCGTGCCTCAAAGCCGAACGGCTCGATCGGCCGCTGGCCGAACGCATTCGCCAAGCTGCCCTGTCCGCACTCACCGAGCGCCTCGACTGCGAACCGGACGTCGTGATTCTGAGCGACATCTGGTACCTCAACTCCACCGAACTGCATCAAACCCCGACCATCAGCGTTGGCGGTCCGGGGGTGAATCACCTGTCAGCCTACTGGCAGTCGCGGCTTCCCTTCGCTTTGATGGTCGAAAACGTTCTGCAAATCCAGATGGACGTTTTGGGCGCCGACCACCGCTGTGCAATCTGGGGCATGGATCACGAACTCACCGTGGAAGCCGTCGACACCTTTCTCTCCAAAGGACATCTCACCCGGTTTCTCTCGCTCTACCCCAAGTCGATCAAGTAGCCCTAATCGTCTTGCTGGTCGCACCCATGATCCTGGATCATCTGGTGGATTCCCTTCGTCCGCGCCTCGATTTCTGCCCGAGCGCGAGCGCTGAAGCGGCGAATCGTCTCGGCTTCGGGACGCTTGTTATCCATCTCGACGGCTTCCTGAAGATGCTTAATCGCCTTGGCGAGCGCGTCGCAAGTCCCGACTTCAACCAAGCAGTCAGCCAACTCGACGTGGCTCTTCGGCCTGGATGGATAAAGCTTAAGGGCCCGCCGCATCGCCGAGACAGCCCGCTCGGCTTCCTTGGCAACTCCCATTCGATGACGCCGCAAGTGAATCTGTGACTTGATTCGGTAGAGCCCGTACTTGGACGGCGCGCGCGAAATCGCTTCGTCAATCGCCTCAACCGCCCTGGCAAGATTCTGAAGGGACTCGTCGCGATTTGATGAAGGAACGCGCGTGGCCAGGGCGGTCAGCCAGCGCGCATGCTCTTCGGGGACGGCAGCATCGAGCGGATCGAGCCGCCGGGCCTCCAGGTATTTCGCGTTGGCTGCATCGGTCATCCTGCCCGATTCTGCAATGGCGCGGGCCTCACTCAATGCCGTCCCTGCCGGCAGGACTCGGGCGAGATCGAACACTGCCCATCCCAAGATGCTCGCCAACGCAAGCGGGATCATCCAATACACCGGCGCACGACCAGGGATCTCATCGGCGTCAATCCGCTTCACTGGCGCGACAGCCAATGCAAACACAGCCGCAAGGGTCGTGCGAGCGCCCGGAACAAAGAACGCGAAATTGATCGAGTCTTGCAACAGAAACGCGGCCAACGCGAAGCCAATTGCGGGCATCCATCGTGACGCCGGGAGCCGGACTGACTGGGCGCGCTGGGCCAACAACACGCCGACGGCGTGAATAACAACCCAGACGGGCAGCGCGATGATCATCGACCAAAGAACGAACGCGGGATTCTGGCTGGGCAGCATCGCGTATCGAAAGACGAAGACGCCCAGTGTGATAGCGATCGCGCAAGTGCCACACAATGGCACTATGGAGGATTCGCTCTTGGACTTCCGACTTGCATCGGGAAGCTCTACGGAATCCCCCATCGCGCGTGCGTAAGCTTTGGCGCCGCCGTAAAGCACCAGAACAATGCCAAACAAGCCAAGCAACCCGTATTCGGTTGCAAACTGCACGAGTCCGTTGTGTGGGTTCTTCACTTCTTCGGCGCTGGTGATGGGTTTGTAGGCCAGGTACGAATCACCGAAATTTTCGGGACCGACACCGGTCGTCCAATGGTCGCCGAACATCTGGCCCGACACCCGCCAATACTGCCAACGGAAATCAAGTGAGGCGCCGGGGAGGCTGTCGAGAAAGTGGCCATACAACTCGACGCCGAAGATGCCCAGGATCACAAGCCATACGCCACCGCTAAAAACCTGCCGACGATGCTTATCCCACCACGAGCGCTTGGCGAGAACGAACCCAAGGCACGCCAGCATCAGTACTCCGGAGACCATAGCCCCCAGACTTCTCGACAGGTAGACGGCCAGCGCCGCTGCCGCCGCGAGCACCACGTACGCAACCACCAGCCCCACACCGCCATCGGGTGGGCGAATCCGGTGGGCGTAGAGCGCCAATCCGATGGCTGCGAACAAACTCACGAGCACGTAACCGCCGAAGACGTTGCTGTGCGAGAAATAGCCGCTGGCTTCGCGGGAACGCATCCGGTTTTCAAACATCGTCACCTGCGGCGAATCGAGCGGTATACCCTTCTCAGCCCAGATCGCTTCGCGATCGAGTTCGTACTGCTTCTGGGTTTCGCGCATGGTGTAGAAGGCCTGGTCGTACGACTCGGCGACGTTCACCATCCCGCTCGCAAGGATCACAGCCAGCGCCAGCAGACGTTGCCAGTTGGTCTCGATCAATTGCACCAAGACCCACGCCAGCGCCAACGCCCCGAGCAAGTCGACCGCGGCCAACCGAGCCGGTCGCGGTTCCGCCGCCCCCCAACATGCACCGACCGCAGCCAACAGCAACGCCAGCGATCCCAGTTCGAGCCCACACGCACGAAGGGGTCGTTTGTTGAGCAGCATCCTGCGGCCAGCCACCGTCAGCGCCGTTGCCAGTATTGCAATGTTGATCAGCAGGGTGTGCCAGGTGGCTGGGTCGTGCAAGCCGGGGGCAAGTTCGCTGGTGCTGCTCGACGTGTGAAACGACTCGGCGACCAGCGGGCGCAACCCAACAATGATCAGCAGGATGACCAGACACGAAATGTCGAACACACGCGGCTTCATGGGCGACACCATAACACCGAGTGCTACGCCCGACGACTGCGAAGTGTTCCTCAAGCGAGAATTGCCGAAGTGCTTCGCCGCCCGCTATCTAAAGTACCCCCAATCCGTAGGCGATAGGAGGGGCGTCAGGTTGTGGGTCTACGTCCTGGCGGACGGACAACCTGATGCGAGGATTCGAGTCACGGCGAGCTCGAGTCCTCTTTTTTCATAGGGATTTTGTGATTATCGGACGACCGGTGCTTGGGTGACCGGCGAGCTGTCGAATCACGCTGAACCCGGGGCGAGAAATCCGCGCGTGTCGAGCAGATCGAGTATCTGTTGGGCAGCTTCTCTCGGCGGCCCTTGCTCGTTCGCGATGGCCAGTTCAGGATTGTTCGGCGCTTCGTAGGGCGAATCGATCCCGGTGAAGTCTGCGATTTCGCCGGCGCGGGCTTTCTTATAAAGACCCTTGGGATCGCGCTGCTCGCACACTTCGAGCGACGTATTGACCCAGACTTCGAAGAATTCGCCGTCGGCCAACTTCGAACGGGCTTGATCGCGGTCGGCTCGAAACGGGCTGATGAATGCGGTGATGGTGATGAGCCCGGCATCGACAAAAAGGGCGGCGACCTCGGTGATGCGGCGGATGTTTTCGGCGCGATCTTCGTCGGAGAAGCCTAGGTTGCAGTTAAGACCGTGGCGGATGTTGTCGCCATCGAGGACATACGCCGCCCGGCCGCGCTCGATTAGAAGCCGCTCCAATTCAAACGCGATCGTACTCTTGCCCGAGCCACTGAGTCCGGTGAGCCAGACGAGACATCCCTTTTGACCCAGCAGTTGGCTGCGATCCTTGCGCGAGACGGCTCCGGCATGACGGGTGATGTTGGTTGCTTTTTGGTTATCCATTTGTGTCTTTATTTTAGGCGAAAGTTCGCGATTCAGCGCGTTGGCGCCGGGCTAATTATTGAGGTTTCTCACCCGATACACCCGGGCATGTTCGTCAGCGTACACGTTTTCAAAATAGGATTCATTCTCGAATTGGGGCGTCGGTCCATACAATTTCTTTTCGACGGTCCCAACCAACACGTGGGTCACGTGCATCTGCGATAGCAGATCATGGGCGGTTTGGGCGTCGTCCGATTTGTACGCCGATTCGGCCAACTCGCTGGCGAGGGTCAACGATTCGCCCGCTGGCGGCCAAAATACGCGCACATGCCAGTTACCCGCAAACGATGCCCCTATCTGGCGCGAGATGATCTGCAGCAGGGTGACCCGCTCGTCGACCGGGGCGGCTTGCACGACCGCATCTGCCGGCGTCTTCTCACGGAGGTAGAGATACGCACCGGCATCGTCGTGATCGGCGGCCTTGACGACCAGGGTCCGCACAGCTTCCAACGGCGCCTCGTAAAGCCCAACCGGGAGCGAGAATAGCATTCCAAGAATCAATAGCGGCATGCGGGTCTTCTTCAATGACGGACGAATCCAATCGGGGCGCATCAAACCGCCAGCCAGTATCGCGGCGACGATCATCGTCGGCATCACCGATACGCGGAATCCATAATCAATTGGATTGATGCTGCTGCGCACGGTGAACATTGCCACGAAACCGATGCCGCCAGCAATGATCAGCAGGCGAACGCCTGTCAGACTCCACGCACGTTGCCACGCAACCCGATTGATCAGGAGCAAAGCAAGCGCGGGAATACCGAAGTCGACGATCGCAAGCCACCACGCGTCGAGGTAGTTGGCCAATGGACCTGGCGAAACGAGACGCCCAAACACCGCGTAGCCAAAACGCTCCCAGGCGAAAGTGAGCCCGCCGTCAAAGCGGTCATTCATCTCACGATAGCCCATCGCCTGGACGATCATCATCCCTGCGCCAACCAGCGCGATGACGGCAATCGCGCCGGCGAGACGTGATCGTCCCTCGTCGGTTCGCCACCACCAGTGGATGCAGAAAACCGCCGTGGAAACGAAAACCGGAATTGCGACGTAGACGCTGGCCCCAAAGACGGAAGCCCCCAGACACGGTCCAAGGATTAGCCACCAGCGCCCCTTCGGCGATTGGAGCAACCAATATGCCGTCAGCATCAACGTGGAAACAGCCGCAACATGCTGGGGGCACCAGTAATATTGCGTCACGAAATTATGGATTCGCCATGCCACCGGACACCACGCGTCGAGGATGATCGGGATGGAACTGCCATCTAGCACCTTGATCGCGACCGGAATCGCATCCCAGCCACCCAGCACGCTCACACAGGCGGCAGACAGCAGCGCTCCGCCCGCACTCTTGGTCAGCGTGAGCGATATCCAGAAGGTCAATCGAATGACAATGATCGCGAGAACGGCGCTGACCAACCCGAAGCTGAACGCGACTGACGGACTGAGGCCAGCCATCACTCGAATCGCGGCCGCCAGCGTGTAGTGGTATTCGTAGTAGTAGTAAGGCGTTTCCGGGTTCAGATCGTTGAACGCGTTCTGCAGCGGCAGCGGGTGCTCGCTTAGCGAGAATACGACGGCATGGTGTTTGACGAAGTCGTGAGACCCGTTGGACGTGACCCGGCCAAACGCAGTCGGTATCCAGAACGCCCCGAGCACGCAAGCGGCGATCCAGGCGCAGATGCCGACCAACACCCACTGGATCGCGCGGTTCGGCGCGGTGGGTTGAGGCGGCGCATCTTCGGAAATGGCGGGGCGGCCAACCCGGATGCCGTAGGCCAAGGCGGCGAGCAATACATTGAGCGCGCAGACAAATACGGTGACATCCAAGTGCGTGTTTGAAAGTCGCCAGAACCAACTCAAGGGAATGACGACCAGCGAGATGGATGTGGCGACGATGACCGTACGGCGCCCGGCGATACCGTCCAGACGTGCGACCGCTCGAACAATCGACGCCCCGGGCAACCAAAGGATGAGAATGGCAGCCGCCGCCGTCGAAGCAGGAGCCCATCCCAACAGGCAAATCCCACCCAGAACGATGCTGGCAAGTGCGTTTCGAACCAATTCGCGCGACATGTTCACGGCGTCATGATAGGCTTGGATGTGGTGGGCAACAACGGTTGAGTGGGTTCAAGGTGTTGCAAGGTCGCGGTCGAGAATAAGATGTTGGGGGCGCGCCGCGTAACCCGGCCGCGAGAACATGACTTTATCGGATGCAACGATGATGCGCAGTAACGCTCGACCCCAGTCTCAAACGAGGAAGTTGGCCACGCTTGGTGGGCTGGCTGTCGGTTTGTTCGCATCGATGGCAGTCTTTCCAAATGCGGCGCGGGCGGACGACATCGAGGTTGTGGGAAAGCGGTCGGTCGAAAACAAGTTCGATTACACTTGGACGGTGACGAATCACACGAATAAGCGAATCACATCGCTGGTCGTGGACCACTATCTGGGAAAGATCGTTGCACCGCCTGCGGGCTGGATCCGCACCAACATGACCGCCAACGTGGCTGAGGGGCAGAGAGCCGCACCAGGAATCATCGAATTCGCCGTTGAAAAGCCGGTCAAAGCAATCGGGCGTGGACAATCCAAAGAGTTCAAAGTAACGATCGATCGCACATGGCGTGGACACTGCGAGCAGCGTATCGCGATAGTCGGGTTTGAAGATGGCACAACGCTTGAGGTCCCCGGTGTGTACTGCCCTGCCGACGAAAGCTGGCTCAAGAAGAACGTTTCGCTGGTCGGACTGGGGGCGATGTTTGCGGTTTTTGTTTTGTGGCGCGTTGTGTTCGGCAAAAAGTCGCAAACCCGGGCAGTGGCAGAATCGTCAACATCGAATGATTCAGACTAACCAACCCTGCACCAGCCAAAGTATGATCGCCGTGTAGATCCCCGCGAAGATATCGTCGAGGACCACGCCCACGCCGTTGTGCATCTTCTTGTCAATGACGTTCGCAGGCGGGACTTTGACGATGTCGATGAACCGCTCCAGAAAGAACCCGACAACCATCGACTTCCAGGTCAGTGGCGCATAAGCCATTGCCACGAAGAAGCCTGCCAACTCATCCCAGACCAGTTTGCGGCTGTCGGACTCACCCAGGATGCGATCGCCCACTTGATGCAGCGCCATCGACGCGACCGAAAAGATGACGGTGATCACCGCGTACCAAGTCGCATCCAGGTAGCTTCGCATCAGCCAGCAGAGCGGAATGCCAGCCACCGCCACTGCCACCGTTCCCGATGCCGGAGCATGACCGAGCGGTCCGATCGAACCGACCAGCAGCAGAAGCCGCCCGAAACCGGTCACAGGGGGCTTTGAATTCGCTTCATCCGGCAATGTGGATGAATCTGTTTCTTTCAAGTTTTTGTTCTCACGCTACTTAAAACCGATATCAGTCGCTACAGTCTACGGAATTGGATTCGACCCAGCCACCTTGGCGGGCCGATATCACTGATTTCAGAACCGAACCGGATGGAGCATGGATGTCGCAGTTTCTTGATGCAATCGAAAAACGGGTGTTGGTCTTCGATGGGGCGATGGGGACCACGCTGCATTCTCTGGACCTTGAGCTTTCGGATTACAACAATCTCGAAAACTGTTGCGAGATCTTGAACCTCACCCGTCCCGACGCCATTGGTTCGATTCACGAGAAGTTTCTCGCTGTCGGCAGCGACGCGGTGATGACCAACACCTTTGGCGGAAGCCGTCACGTTCTCGACGACTTTGACCTTGGCGGCCAAACGGTGGAAATCAACGAGCGCGCCGCCCAGATCGCGCGCGAAGCATGCGACAAGTTCAGCACGCCCGATAAACCCCGCTTCGTCATCGGCTCGATGGGACCCGGTACCAAACTCGTTACCCTCGGGCAGATCACGTGGGACGAGATGCTGTCCAGCTATACCGAGCAGGCCAAAGGACTGATTAAGGGCAAAGTCGACGCACTTCTGGTCGAAACCTGCCAGGACATCTTGCAGACAAAGTGCGCGGTCGTCGCCTGTACCGATGCGATGGAACAACTCGGCGTCGAAGTCCCGATCATCTGCACGTTTACGGTCGAAACCACCGGCACCATGCTCGTTGGCACCGAGGCACATGCGGCGATCGTGGCGCTCGATGCGTATCCGCAGGTCAAAGTGATCGGTATGAACTGCGCGACAGGTCCGCAGGAGATGAGCGAGCACGTTCGCGTCCTCTCCCACAATTCGACACGCCCGATTCTCATTCAACCCAATGCGGGCCTGCCCGAGTTGGTCGACGGTAAACCGCACTTTCCCTTGACGCCCGAAGAGATGGCCAAGTGGCTCGTCGAGTTCGTGGAGATCGATGGCGTGGGCCTTGTCGGTGGGTGTTGCGGGACCACGCCCGAGCACCTGAAAGCCGTCGCGGAGGCGATGAAAGGCCGTACACCCAAAACACGCGAGGTGAGCCTCGACCCATCGTGCTCCAGCATCTACCAAGCCGTTAACTTCAGGCAGGACAATGCCTTACTGAATGTCGGCGAGCGGACCAATGCCAACGGTTCGCGCAAGTTTAAGGAGTTGTTGGCCGCCGGCGATGTGGACGGAATGATTCAGGTCGCCCGCACCCAGGTCAAGGACGGTAGCCACGTCCTCGACATCTGCACCGCGTACGTGGGCAGAGACGAAGTGGCTGACATGACCGGCCTGCTCAAGCGCACCGTTGGAGAAGTCACGGCGCCGCTGATGATCGACAGCACCGAGGTTCCGGTGATCGAAGCCGCGCTGAAACTTGCGGGCGGCAAGTGCATCATCAACTCGATCAATCTCGAAGACGGCGAAGAGAAGCTGGACACCATCTGCAAGCTGGCCCGCCGGCACGGCGCGGCGCTGGTCGCGCTGACCATCGATGAAGAGGGGATGGCCAAGACCGCGGAGCGCAAGTTGGCAATCGCCAAGCGCATCTACGACCTGGTGACCAAGCGTCATGGCATCCGCGCGAGTGATCTGATCTTCGACGCGCTCACGTTCACGCTGGCGACCGGTAACGAAGACGACCGCAAGCTCGGACTGGAAACGATTGAGGGTATACGCCTGATCAAAGAGGCCATGCCCGAGTGTCATGCGATTTTGGGCTTGAGTAACGTGAGCTTCGGATTGAAGCCGCCGGCCCGCAAGGTACTCAACAGCGTCTTTCTGCATCACGCCCGCGAGGTGGGTCTGGACTCGGCGATCGTTCACGCAACCGGAATCCTGCCGTATTACAAGATCGACGACCATCAGAAGAAAGCGGCGGAAGACCTGATCTTCGATCGGCGCAAGGACGGTTACGACCCACTGATGGAGCTTATCGCGTTATTTAAGGATGCGGACTCAACTTCGACTGAGAAGAAGAACAAACCAACCACCATCGAAGAACGGTTGAAGCTGCGGATCATTGAAGGCGATCGCGTCGGGCTGGAATCCGACCTGACCGAAGCGATGACCACCTACACGCCGCTCGACATCATCAACGACATCCTGCTCGACGGCATGAAAACGGTCGGCGACCTTTTTGGCGCCGGGCAGATGCAGCTTCCGTTTGTGCTGCAGTCGGCAGAGACGATGAAAGCCGCGGTCGCGATCCTCGAACCCTTCATGGACAAACTCGACACCGAGTCGAAGGGGACGGTTGTCCTTGCGACGGTGCGCGGTGACGTACACGACATTGGCAAGAACCTTGTCGACATCATCCTGTCGAACAATGGTTACACCGTGGTCAACCTGGGGATTAAGCAGCCGATCTCCGCGATCATCAATGCCTGGCAGGAGCACAATGCCGACGCGATCGGCATGAGTGGTTTGCTCGTGAAATCCACGGTAGTGATGAAGGAGAATCTCGAAGTCCTCAACGAACGCGGCCTCGATCCGACCGTCATCCTCGGTGGAGCTGCGCTGACGCGCAAGTACGTCGAAGGCGATTTGACGCCTTTATACAAGGGCGCATTGCACTATGCGAAGGATGCGTTTGACGGCTTGAATCTGATGAACCGAATCATGTCGGGCGAGCTTGTCGGTTCCAGTGCAGCCGCCAAGAGCAAACCGGCAGCCGCTTCGGACACGCCGGTCAAGCCAATCGACGTGCCGACGCCCGCCCACTCGACGATCGCGCGGGACGTTCCGATTCCAACCCCGCCGTTTTGGGGGCCGAAGCTCGTCGAGCATATTCCCCTCAAGAACGTGCTCGCGTACATGAACGAGAAAATGCTCTTCGGCGTGCAGTGGCAATATCAACGCGGCAAGATGACCCGCGAAGAGCACGATCAGTTCATCCAGACCGAAGTGCGCGCGATCTACCGCGACCTCGTCGCCAAGTGCGAATCAGAGAAGATCCTCAACCCCAAAGCCGTCTACGGCTTCTGGCCATGCATGTCGGAAGGGGACACGCTCATCGTCTTCGATGCGGAAAAGCACGATCGCGAGATTTGCCGCTTCGACTTCCCGCGGCAGCGTAAGAGCCCGTATTGGTGTTTGAGCGATTTCTTCAGATCGACATCGAGCGGCGAGATGGACGTTGTCGCATTTTCGGTCGTCACGGTGGGGCACGAAGTGACGGACACCGCGCTTGAGTGGTTCAATAACGATCGATACCGCGATTACCTGCACCTGCATGGACTCGGCGTCGAAACGGCTGAAGCACTCGCCGAGTACGTCCACAAACAAATCCGCGTCCAACTTGGCATCGCCGATAACGATGCCCGCGAGATTCCGCGCCTCTTGCAGCAAAAATACCAGGGCAGTCGCTACAGTTTTGGTTACCCGGCTTGTCCGCGTTTGGACGATCAGCTCAAGCTTTGGCCGCTCCTCAAACCCGGTCAAATCGGCGTCGAGATTTCCAACGAATTCCAACTCGAACCGGAACAGACGACAACCGCGCTGGTGTGTCACCACCACGAGGCGAAGTATTTCAACGTCCGTTAACCGTCGCGCGAACACGCATAAGTTACGGGACACACTTTGCAGTCGGTTATCCTCTCGACTCGCCCGCCAACCCTTCCGACCACATTATCAGTGCTGAAACGTAAGCTTTAGCGATCTCAATCCAAGCGTGGCGTTTTGCTCGTCCGCTTTTCGCGGCACGGGCGCTAGTACTCACCTGGATTGACTTCGTTTTACTCCTGGATTCCCGCCTGCGCGGGAATGACGGCGCACGGGTGCCCCGCCCTTTTAGGGTGGGGGACTGACAAAGCGCATCAAGCGCCCAAACTCGGACAACATCGTGAGCAACATCAACGCACCAGCCCTACCCAGGCTCGAATACGAAACATCGCCGCTACCGATGCTGCGCGACCGAGCCACGCGCGCCAAGGCGTGCATCCTAGCCGTCGCGGTGGGGCTGAACATGTGGGCGCTGAGCACGTTGCCATCGCGGGTGACGTTTGCCGAAGTGTGGTGGGCGCCGCTGCCGACCATCGCGATTCTCGCGGCGGCTGGCCTGTTTTGCACGTATCAGAAATGGACACGCGTGGGCATGTACTTCTGCGCGCTGGCGTGGGTGGCGTCGTCGGGGCTGAGTGAGATTCACGCGCTTTATGCCGTCGGAACAAAGGGTGGCCCGCTCACCGACAACTGGCTTGCAAGTATCGACGCGGCATTCGGGTTCTGCGTTGCGGACGTGAAGGCGTTTGCCGACGGCGTTCCGTTTGTTCGAAACGTACTCGCAGTCCTATACGACGGGATCATCGTGCAGACGTTTCTGGTGACGCTGTTGTTATCGCTGAAGCGCGATCAGTTATCGCTCAATCGCTTCATCATCGGGTTCATGATTTGCGAGCCGATCCTGCTGCTCTCGTTCTGGTTGATGCCAGCCGCCGGCCCGTTTGCACACTATGGGTACGAAATGACGCCGATGCAGGCGTTGTATCTCAGTCAATTGGAAGCGCTGCGCGGGACAGATGCGCTGCACGTCGCGTTTCCAACGGGGCTGGTGACGTTCCCATCGTTTCACACGACCTGGGCGATTCTGCTGGCATATGCAGTGCGAAAGCACCGCGGGTGGTTTGTGTTTGGCGTGGTGATCAACGCGCTGATTGTGCTCGCGACGCTGACAACTGGTTGGCACTTTTTGGCAGACGTTATCGGCGGGGTGTTATTGGCCGCGGTTGTGATTGTCGCATGCCATTTGATCTGCCCGCTGGCGGTCAAGTCGGAGCCCGCGTTTTGCGGCACATAACGCGGGGTGTTGCGCGCCGATGCGTGGTGGGTCTGCCGATAAGTTCGGGGCGAAAAATGCCGCCGGTCCAATAGTTATCGCGGATTTAGTGTCACAGTGCGGCACAAAAAATATTTGAAGAGTCGTTTGCTCGCGGCAGTTTCGTTTCATAGGTTTAGCGTGTCGCTAAGGGCCGGGCGATGGATACGTCTGGTGCTTACGGCAGAGAGAGCTTCGCCGGCTACGGAAGGCTGGCAATACCGAGACCCTGGGAGGTTCGGCGTTAAATGAAGGCGTACTGGCGAACGGACGGGCCACTATGCGAACCAGTTTCGGTTCTGCGAAGACGGGATCGAGACACAGTCGTAAGGGAGAATCGGTATGAAGAATGCAATTATGCGTCGTGCAAAAGACTTCCTGCGTAGCGAAGATGGCCCGACGGCCACTGAGTACGCAGTCATGTTGGCACTCATTATTGTCGTATGTATTACGGCAGTGAAGGCCATCGGAACCAAGGCTTCGGCTGCATTCACCGCAGTCGGCAACGCCATGTAGGCAACGTTTGAGGCGCGCCCGGCGGTGACGACACCGTCGGGCGGCGCCGTTTGCACGAAGAGAAAAACCGAATCGATGACCGGGCCGGGGGGAGATTTCAGAATGAAGAACGCAATTGTGAATCGAGCCAAGGACTTCTTGCGGAGCGAGGACGGCCCGACAGCGACGGAATACGCCGTCATGCTGGCGCTGATTATTGTCGTGTGCATCACAGCCGTGAAGGCAATCGGCACCAAGGCGTCAGCCGCGTTTACCGCGGTCGGCAACGCGATGCCATAGTACGCTTGATCCGCTTGCGGCTGTGGGTGCGCAGGCGTTGCTCGAACAGGGGGTTACTCGGGCGGCCGTCCAGCGTGGCGGCGCCCGAACTCCTTTGAATCTGGGGTCCGGAGGGGACAGAAGTTTACCGGATGCCAGTTTGAATGTCGCCAGACATTCGAGCATTTCTTAACGACAGTCTTTCATGAAAGGTCTTACCATGGAACCATTCTGGTTGGTGACATGTCTGGTTTTGGTCCCGGGCGTATTACTCGCGTCCTGGATTGATTACGCGCAACGCAAGGTTCCGAACTGGCTCAACGTCGCGCTGATCCTGATCGGTTTTGCCGTTCAGGGGTGGTTCTTCGGTTTGGCCGGTGTCGGTAACGGCGCACTCGGTTTGTTGGTTGGCTTTGGCGTCTTGATCGTACCGTGGCTGATGCACGGGATGGGGGCTGGCGACGTGAAGTTGATGGCCGCCATCGGTGTTTGGTTCGGGCCGTACATGACGTTGGTCTCGTTCGCAGTCGGCGCCATCATTGGTGGTGGCGTTGCGGTGCTCATGATCACGTCGACGGGTCGCACGCAGCATGCCCTGGCCAACATGAACGTCATTTGGACGAAAATGCAGTCGCCGGACACGATGTTTGGCGAGTTCGGATCGGCTAAGAGTTTCGGAGACACGTCACAGTTGCTCCCGTACGGAGTACCGTTGACGGCTGGCTCTCTGATTGTGCTGGCGGGTCATATCTGTAATTGGTGGGTGATCTAATGCGACGACGAATGTGGGGATGGAAGCGGTCGAGCAATGCCCCGCGGAGACGCGGAGCAGCGTTGGTCGAGTTTGCGGTGGTGACACCGGTTTTGCTGGCGATTCTGTTTGGCATCATGGAGTTCGGACAACTGTTCCGGGTCCGCCAAACGGCACAGCATGCGGCGAGGGAAGGGTGCCGGATGGCCGTCCTGCAATCGACGGCGAAGCCTTACAGTTCGTCGAGCAGTCCGGTGTATCAGCGGATATCGGAGATCATGACGGCTGGCGGGGTGGCGTTTTCCGGCGGCATGCTCTCGATCACCGAAGACACGCCTGGCAACCCAACGGTCAGCGTGACGATCACCGTGCCTTACTCCGACGTGTCGGTGACGGGGTTCATCGGGCAGGTCACGGAGAACGTATCGGGTACATGCTCGATGCGGAAAGAAGGGGTGTAGCCGCAGGGCGCCTTCGTCCAAACGCAAGCGGCGTTCATACAAGCCTGGTCTATCGGCGGCGCGTCCCCGTTCGGGGGGCGCCCGCCGATCTTTTTTTGTGGGGCCCCTGTCGTCAATCCCGCGCAGGCGGGAATCCAGATGCAAGCGACACGCTCCCAAGTCACTTAACGCGCGGGGAAAGGTTCATCTCGCCATTTGTGGAAAAAGAGAACTGGCGTCTTTATGGACTGTCCTGGATTCCCGCTTGCGCGGGAATGACGGATTGAGTTGCAGATATTGGCTGCGGACCCAAATTGTTTTTCAAACCGGTTTGTTTTCGTGGAACGGCGTATTCTATATTGCCATCCGGAAGCATCACGACACGCCTCCACCGAATGGATTCAACCGAGCGCGAATTCAGACCGGCTGCCATCGGCGCCGGGTGAATTCATCACCAGGGCAAAAACTTCCACCCACGTCGAGCGTCGTTGGGGACAACGCTCAGCGGTTCGTGAAGCGATGCGGTCCGATAAATCGGGCACTTCGCCATTCGTGCGAATCGTTCAGGGAAACACGACAGTCTGGTCGAAACGAATTCGCGCGAAATCGTGCTTAGGTTCGTCCGACGCAATTCCGATCCGATAAGTCAGAGAGGTCATCCCGGCGCTTCGCCGGCGCGGGATATCGTCGAGACGCGACGTTGTGGTTACGCGTGTCCAAAAAGTGCATTGGGGTATGGCGAAAGGTTGAAAATGAAAAGCAAGGCATTGGTACCATTGGTGGTCGGTTTGGTCGTTGGCGTCATCGCGATCAAATACACCATGGACACGGTGAATGCCGCCAAGGGCGCGAAGAACACCGACATGGTATCCGTGGTGATGGCCCGGTCCGACATACCCTCGACCGTTCAGATCACACCGGATGTCCTCGTTGTGCAAGAAACACCCAAGACGCCGCTTTTGGCGATGGACACGGTGACCACGCCAGACGAAATCGTGAATCGCGTCGCACTCAAATCAATCCCGCAGGGCGTCCCCATCACGATGTCGATGATCGCGCCGGAAGGCACGCTCCCCGGTTTGATCGTTCGCGTGAAAGAAGGCTTCCGCGCCGTCGGTGTGAAGATCACCGAATCGTCGGGCGTCGGCTACCTCATTCACCCCGGTGACTGGGTGGACGTCATCGTGGTGATGGACGTGAAGCGCCGCGCCAAGTCGGAGACCATCAGCCGCGTGATCCTTCAGCGCGTGCAGGTTGGTGCGGTTGGCCAGCTGCTCAACGAACGTCATTCCGAAGAAAACGGGAATCGCGTCGCCCAGACGGTGACGCTGATTGTTAAGGAAGAAGACGTACCGAAATTGCACCTCGCGCAGTCGCGGGGCCGCATCACCCTGGCGATGCGCGGCGCCGAGGATCTCGCCTTGAACAACCCGGCTGAGACGACCGGCTCGGAAGTCTTTGGCAACGATGACGGCGAAGAAAACAAATCGCAGGTCCAGGAAAACGACTCGGCGATGGCCAACATGCTGGCCCAGTTCAACGCGATGAAGAGCCAACTCGGCAACAACGCTGATGGCGAAACGAAAGCCCAGCCAGCCGTTGAGCCGACCCCCGAACCCGAACCCAAGACTGTGACCGTCATCAACGGAAGCACCAAGGAAGACAGCGAGCCAACTGTCGTCCATGTGACTTATCGCGATGAAAACTCGATGGAAGTTATCGAGGTCAGCGAAGGCGACCGCCCCCGATCTCCGCGACGCCGTCGCCGTGGGACCCGCCGCACGCGACGCCCCGCCATCGAACGACCGTCGTCCGATTTCACCGAAGATGAGGACATCCAGGACAACGACTACCCTAGCGAGGACAGCGAATAATGAACTTCACCGTCATGGACGATTCAAAGAACGGCGCCCGAAGGATCGGGCGAAAGCGGTCTGGCGCTTGGATGCGCGGTTGCCTGTTGAGTGCGGCGGTGTTGGGCGCGATGTCAACACTCGCCCCAACAGCATTCGCCGACGGATTTAGCGTGGAAGTGCGCGAGGTCGAAAAGAGCGCCGCCCACATCGTGGTTCCATTGCGCGGCAGCATGGTCATCGAGACGACGGAATCAGGCGTGAAGGCCCAAGTCGTCGAATCCAGCATCGTCAAGCTCGAATCGATTGGACCAAAGCAATACTTGGTCACTGGGGCTGGATATGGTCTGACGCAAATCATCTTTACGTCAGAGTCAGGCGAGCGCAAGATCGTTGATGTTCAAGTCGAACTCGATGTTCGCCTGCTCAATGAGAAACTGCGCGATCTCGATCCACAGGTCCGTGTTTCTTGAGTCCGGATACTCATGGAAGACTTCGCCTTCATGAAACATGAATCGACTTCCGCTAGTTTTATGTAGGGTGATCGCTTGGAGCCCATCTAC
>JAUIEW010000379.1 GCA_030429365.1 Phycisphaerae bacterium | reverse complement strand
GCCACTATCCAGTGTATTTCACCTCCAAGAAGGCGAAGTTCTTTTCCTTCGGTCCACCGACCGTCACGCTGCGAGCCGTCTTATGTCTCAACTGTGGGGCGGTGACTTTGAAGGGCGATCCGAATGGCATCCGGAAACTCATCGATCGCAGACAAGAGGATAATCAATAGAACTGGCCATCTGGCCTTTGCGTTGGGAAAACCGGTGATACCAATTGATTACTGGTCTTTACCCGCAAAGATTCGATACAACGCTGGCAATACCACCAGCGTCAGCAGCGTGCTGGTGATCAGTCCCCCGATTACCACGGTGGCGAGCGGTCGCTGGACTTCCGCACCGGTTCCCGTTGACATGGCCATCGGAACAAATCCGAGCGACGCAACCAGCGCCGTCGTGAGCACCGGCCGGAATCGAGTCAATGAACCCTTGATAATCGCATCGGTGGCGCCGAGTCCCTCTTCCCGCAACTGATTGATGAACGTTACTATGACCAATCCGTTCAGCACCGCGACACCGGATAGCGCGATGAATCCGACAGCCGCCGATATCGAAAACGGCATGCCCCGAAGCCAAAGCGCCGCTATACCCCCCGATAGCCCAAGTGGAACCGTGCTGAAGACGAGCAGCGAATACCGCACACTCTTGAATGTGCTAAAGAGCAGAACGAAGATCAGCAGGAAGCAAATGGGTACGACGACTGACAACCGGCGACGGGCCGCAAGAAGATTCTCAAATTGCCCGCTCCAGTCTAGCCATTGTCCCTGAGGCAGCGTGATCGCGTCGATTTTCTCTTGGGCTTCCGCAACAAACGAGCCCAGATCGCGCCCGCGCACGTTGCACTGCACATACACACGCCGAAGTCCGTTCTCCCGACTGATCTGGTTGGCGCCTTCCCTGATTTCAATGCGGGCGACATCGCTGAGCGGAATGAATCCGGCGGTGGATTGTTGCGGCATGATGCCTGCCGATTCGGTTGTCGTCTCAAGCTTCACATCACGCATCGCCTCGTCAAAAACTGGAAGCGGAATCCATAGGTTGGAAATCGAATCCGGCTGGTCACGTAGCGCCTCGGAAAGTCGAACGACGATATCGAAACGTCGATCGCCCTCAAAGACCACGCCCGCTTCCTGGCCGCCAATCGCCACCGCCACTACTTCTTGCACATCAGCGACATTCAGGCCGTACCGGGCGATCGCGGTCCGGTCAATGTCGACGGTCAAGACAGGCATGCCGATGGTCTGTTCGACCCGGGCGTCGGCTGCGCCGGGAATCGTCTGAAGCACGGCGAGAACCTGGTCGGCTGTCTTGCGCATCGCGTCGAAGTCCTGGCCAAATACCTTGACCGCGATGTCACCACGCACGCCAGCAATCAACTCGTTGAAGCGCATCTCGATAGGCTGCGAAAATTCGTAGTTATTGCCCGGTAGCCTGCGGACCGACAGTTCGATCAACTTGATCAGTTTGCCCTTGTGCGTGGCGTTCATTGTCGCGTGCGATTCGTCGCCGTCATGCCCGTCGCCATGTTCATCCCCATGGACGTCGAGTGTCCGCTCGTTTTCTTTGGTTGCGGCGTCGATGAGTTTTTCCAATTCCGCTTCGCTTCGCCACTGATCCTGCGGCTTGAAGATCACGAACGTGTCGGCGACATTCTGGGGCATGGGATCCATGGCGATTTCTGCGGTCCCAATCTTCGAGTACACAAATGCGACTTCGGGAAAATCTCGAATGGCTCGCTCAACCTCAAATTGCATCTCCTGCGATTGGGTAAGGGACGTGCTTGGGATGCGCAAGGCGTGCATCGCCAAATCCTTCTCGTCCAGCCGTGGGATGAATTCTTGTCCGAACGTGTTAAACAAGGCCAACGATGCCAGGAAGATGGCAAGCGAGCAGAAGGCAAGCGGCCAACGAATGTGAATCGCCCCGCGCACGATTGGTTCGTAGGCTGTTTTCGCCCATCGAACCAAGAACACTTCGCGCTCCGTCACGCGTCCCCGAATGATGATGGCGACCATGGCCGGCACAAACGTCAGCGAAAGCAGAAATGCTCCAGCCAACGCGAGAATCACCGTCAGCGCCATCGGGTGGAACATCTTTCCTTCGACACCGGTCAGCGTCAAAATCGGAATGTAGACGACGGTGATGATCGCTTCGCCAAAGGCCGTGGCGGTCCGAACTTGCTTGCTTCCGTCGAAGACCACGGCGAGGCGCTCCTCCAAGGTCAGCAGTCGCCCTTTGGCGTGCTGTGCTTCGCCCAGCCGGCGAATGCAGTTCTCCACGATGATGACAGCCCCATCGACAATCAACCCGAAATCAATCGCGCCCAATGACATCAGGTTTCCGCTGACTTCGTACTTGACCATCCCAATGGCCGCGATCAGCATCGAAAGCGGAATGGCCATCGCGCATATAAGTGCAGCGCGAAAGTTGCCAAGCAACACGAACAAAACGGCAATGACCAGGATCGCACCTTCAACCAGATTTCGCTCAACAGTTCGCACTGTTGCGTCAACCAGTTTGGTGCGGTTGAGGACGGTTTTGGCACGGATGTCCGGTGGCAGTGTCTTGCGAATCTGCTCAAGCTTGGCATCGACGGCGGCCGCCACCGTGCGACTGTTCTCGCCGATCCGCATGATTGCAGTCCCGATGACAATCTCCCGTCCATTTTCACTGGCCGATCCCGTGCGGAGTTCGCGACCGATTCGGACGCCGCCTGGTACGGTAATGTCGTGGATGTGGATGGGGATGCCGTGTCGCGAGCCGACGACGATGTCATTGATTTCTGCAAGCGTGTCGACGCGACCTGTCGTGCGAATGATGTACATCTCACCCTTGTGTTCGATGTATCCGGCGCCGGTGTTGATGTTGACCCGCTCGATCACGACCTCGGTCACGGTGCCGAGCGCGTAGTCGTCGGCGTTGGAGCGCAGCACGTCGTCGCCCTGGCCCGTGCCGTCGTAGATGCGGTCCGTTTCCGTATCGATGATGAAGGTATCGTTGTTGGGTCCGCCGAAGGCCGTGTCGCTGCCCGAGCCGCCGTTCAGCCGGTCCCGGCCCTGACCGCCGATGAGGGTGTCGGCACCGGTCCCGCCGACGAGGCGGCTTCTGCCGGACCGGAGCGCGTCGCCGCCTGGATTCGGGGTCAGGCCAAAGCGCGCCGACGCGCCCCGACCGGAGACCCCATGATTCGACCACTGACATTGAGCCTTCGCCTCGCGTCCCTCCTGACCTTGCTCCTGGCGCTCGGCCCCACCGCCGCGCTCACCGGATGGGCGGAATAGGTCTGGCCATGCCCGACCGGCGCGGCGCCCGCGCCATCGGCGATGGTGTTGTAAACCTGGTCTGACATGAACACCGCA
>JAUIEW010000378.1 GCA_030429365.1 Phycisphaerae bacterium | reverse complement strand
CGAAACGCAGGTGGCAATCGACGGAAACCAGCACTGGTTGATCGCGCAAGTGGATGACAACCTCTACCGTTACAACATCTTCATCAATTCGGTCGAGCCGCAACCTTATGACTTTTCAGCGTTTGGCGGTGTGAGCAATGAAAAGCCCATGTGGGTTGACGGTTTCAACTTGATGTATCTGGCCCGCGAGCAGTCACCTGAAAACGAGCGTCTGATTTACTTCGCACAGCTGAATCTTGGCGTCACCTCGCCAGCTCCAGTGAGTCCGGCAGCATTTGGTGATTTTGTTCTGAACAACGGTCAGTTTGCATACTTCGGCGTGCAGAGCGATTCGGATCGACTCTTGAATCGGCAGGCCCGAAGCGTGTTTGGGTTTCTGTTCGGACAAGCCCCGTCTGTGAATTCCGATGCCCTGAATAACACTGCGGTGGGCGCTGATCGAGACGACGGCGTGTTCGGGTTTGGCCAGCACCTGGCGATCAGCCCGAGCGGGGAATATCGATTCCTTTCTGGGGGCGCGGCGCCCGATGCGGCAGACCTGCTGCAGATCAGCAAAGATGTTACGTGGGAAGTCTTCAGCGATCCTCGCGCGATTGACGAATCCGATCCGCACCTGAGGGCGACAAACGTTTCGGCGAGCGACAGCGTTTGTGCGTTTGTCACCGGAGCCGAACGCATCGTGGGATACATTCTGCTGGATTGAGACTGCATCCGATTGAAACAAAAAAACATGGGACGGAACCGAAGTTCCATCCCACGTTTTGTTCAAGCATTCATAGCGCCCGCTAAAGCGCAAATCGTGCCAAATAATTAGGCCTTCTTGCAGCAGGGCTTCGTGCAATCAGCGCCGCACTTCTTCGCGGTCTTGCAACACGCCTTCTTGCAGTCGGCGCCGCACTTCTTGGCATTCTTGCAGCAGGCTTTCTTGCAATCGGCGCCACATTTCTTGGCGTCCTTCTTGCAGCATTTCTTGCCGGCGCACTGCTTGGTCTGCGTCATTTCGGCATTGTTTTCTTCGCAACCGGTCGACGCAAGGCTGAAACCAACCAGGCAAACCGAAACGGCAGCAAAACGGGCCATCTTTGTTATCATGCGCTGAATCATCTAACTAATCTCCTATCACTGACGTGAATTAAAGGTGCCCATTCGGAAGTGACAGCAATCGGCACCTGTTTGCTAAACAGCCTCACCAAATTAACAGAATCGGATCACTTGCCACGGTTCATGCAACGATTGTTACACAGCCATGACATCCGCTATTTTGAAACGGGAATCTTATCTTTTGTCCGCGGCGGTGTCATGAGACTTATGGTCGCATTGACCAATAATGCCAATCCAAACGCCACGGGCAGGTTATAAATCTCTTCACCCGGATGGGTCTTGTTATACAACTCCTGCCAGAGGATCGGCGCTCCAAAGCCGGTCAGCATTCCACCAACGCAACCAGCATAAGACGCCCGCCGCCACAGCAGCACCAGGATCAATTGGGGTCCAAACGCCGCGCCCAGGACGGCCCAACCATAGTCCAAAACCAAGTCGAATACTTGCACTTTTTTCCCGATCACCATCAATACCGCCCCGGCTCCGATGCCGAAAACGACCAGGCGATTGAACCAGGCGTGATTCTGCCCGGGTCGCTTGGAGATCAGGTGCGCATAGATGTCGTTTGCGACGGCGCTTGCTGCGACCACCAGCTGGCTATCCGCCGTCGAACATATCGCGGCCAGGACAGCCGCCAGCGCCATTCCGGCCAATATACCGGGTAGCAGGTGTTTGGAGCCCATCACCAGCGCCGTCTCGCCATCGCCGCCCAACATGGGCTGAGCCCATTCCGTCCCGCCCAGGGCCAGCGCTCGGACCGCCATCCCCGCCGTCACCGCACCGCTCAAGACAATCGCCACCCAGAGGATTGCAATGATCCCACCCATCTGGGCTTCGCGTTTGTCTTTCAGCGCCATGAATCGGACCAGCACGTGGGGCTGCCCCGGATACCCGAAGTTGATTCCAAGACCAGAGGAACTGATCAAGAAACCGACCAGCGCCCATCCTGATTCTTGCGGCATGAACGTTGCGAGCTTTGGATCGTGTGCTTCAAGCGTTTGCAGAAGGGTGCCCAAACCGCCTTGGCCGTGCAGCGCATAAATGGGGAATGCGACGAGGACAACAAGCATCAGCAGGGCTTGGAGAAGATCCGTCCAACACGCAGCGCGAAAGCCGCCGGTGACGGTGTAGAAGAGTACGATCGCCGCACCGATCAAGAGGCCACTTTCCCGGGTGATCGTTGGTGCGAAAGCGGCGGCAAACGATTTTCCCGCGGCTGCGAATTGTGCGGAAACGTACAACATCATCGCGACAACAATGACCAAGACCGTCAACGTTCGAAGGATTGGTTTTCGTTCCTGGAAATGTTGCGAAAAGAAGTCGGGAAGCGTCAAGGAACCCAATTCGGCGGAGCGGTGTCGCAGCGGTTCCGCAAGCACCAACCAGTTGAACGTGTAGCCCAGGACGCACCCCGGCACCATCCAGAACGCCTGCACCCCGGTGGTAAAGCCCATGCCCACGAGACCAAGCGTCACCCAGCCGGACTCACTCGACGCCGACGCGGACAGCGCCCCCACCCATTTGCCGAGGGATCTTCCGGCTAGAAAGAAGTCCTCGTCGCTTCGCTTGGCAAATCGGGACGAATACACACCCACCAGTACAACCGCGAGCGTGTAGACGACGAAGGACCACACGAAGACCTGAGTATTGACTGCAATCAGCATGGATGTTCCGTGACAGCAAACGGGAAATGCCCGAGATGAGCCTCTGGCGGTCGATTATCGCCGGATCGAAGGATGGTTCAAGCATAATCCGACGGCAGCGGTGCGCTTGATCGCGAAACATACGATCGAAAAGTGGACTCGGTTTAGAAGGCACCCGTAGAATGAGATGAATTCGACTCCCAGGTTCTGATTCCCGGCAAGTCGCTCCCGGACGGGCGCTAATACTAAGGCTGTTCATGAAACGATTGATCCACGTCCCAATTCAGTCTGCGGGACTTCCGCAGACATCTCCGCCTCCCCAGGTCGCGCTGTACGGTTGCCTACGCGCGTGCGTTTTGCGCTGGATTGAATTGAATCAGAATTGGCACAAGCTCAAGCCGGTTCTCGATGATCTGGAAACGCTGAACGACGGCTTGGGTCGACTGTTGAATTTCTTCCAGGCATCCAAAGAAAACCTGAACGAATATCTCTATGGCGAGAATGATTGGGACATTCGCCTCTCGCGTCCGACCAGAAATTCTTTACTTGGCGACAAACGGTGGTTTACGGAACACGCCTATGAGGCCGTCAACTTCCCGACGCATTTGGCAAA
>JAUIEW010000377.1 GCA_030429365.1 Phycisphaerae bacterium | reverse complement strand
CATCGAAAGCAGATAGACATTGCTCCGGATGGGTCTCGAGCGGCATGGATAGACAGGGGGCGGCTATTCGTTTTCGATCACCTCAACACAGACTGTGAATCGCTGGTGAACCGGCTTGAGTCGTTGGTCGAAGCCGAATGAAATCGTCCGTGTTTCGATACTGCATGCAGACAATTTCAAACCGCTTCACTATGATCCGTGCATCATGAATGAATCTACGATGAAGTTTCCTGCCCATTACCGTTCCGTCGTCCGTGTCTATCTGCGTTTTGCCTTGGTCTTTCTTGTGGTGGGGCTGCTCAGCGGCGTCGCCTTTCAGGAATCGTCGAAGAAGTTCAACGTCGCCGCCGCTGGCGATCTGGGCTACTGGGATGCGAACCTGCGATTGGCCCTTGTGCATGGCCACGTTTTCTTCATCGGAGTCCTGCTACCGGTGGCGCTGCTCGGCATGATGCATCTGGCTTGGGCGCATGGTGGGGCGGAGGTTGGCCCGAAGGCCATGCGCTGGACCTCGCGTCTGTATCTGCCCTGTGCGACCGTGACCGTGGCGCTGATGTTGTACAAGGGATACCACGTGCTACTCAGCGCCCGTTTCGGCACGACCGATCTTGAATCGATCAATGCAGCGTACTTCGGCGGGGCGGTCGCACTTCGCCACACGGTTTACGGGTTGGCCCATACGGGGATGGCCATCGGGTTGGGTATCTTCGTCTGGTCCCTGTGGCGCAGCCTGCCTCGCGCCGAAGGTTGCCGCCGCGCATAGGGCGGATGGCAAGCCCCGTAACGGCATCATCATCGCCGAGTTGACTCATCCAGTCTGAGCAACTGGACCAGCGTGCGCGCTTCCCGATTCGCCAGGTTTGCGACGCTTCAAGCCAAACAGTGGTCTGACAAGATCAACTCTTCGAATCACAAGTTCGTAGGCGGCCAGGCACGCGCCGAATGTGCCGACCGTTATCAACACAAAACTTCGCCACGGGCTAAGGCCAAGCGGCAGCACGAAGTACGATGCCGCGTATTGAGCGACCATGTGGATGATGTAAACCGGGTAAGCGGCTTGGCTGAGGTAACTCAGTGTGCGACTCGGTTTGTTGAGGTGTTTGAAGCCGAATCCAAAAATCGCAAGGATCCAGGCCATCGACTCGATCGATGATAGGGCGTGCGGTGGTTTGTATTCAAAGTGCAGCATGCTCAGCAGAAACAGCGACATCGCGAGGACGATATTGATGTATCGGGTCTTGACGGCGGCGTTCCAGAAGGCGTCGCCAATCGCTGCAAAGAGAAAGCCGAAAGAAAAAGCCAGAGCCCCAAGAAAGAAGCCGTGGGCATTGTCCACGTAAACGCCGAAGTATTCCGGCGCCAATCCCCAGGCCTCGATGATGAACGGAATCATGAAAAGATAGATGCCGATCGGGCGGCGCAGAATGGATCTGAACATACGCACGAGGGCGTTTTCCTTGGTCCTGAGACAGTACAGCGCATATCCCCAAAACAGCACGTAGGCATAGATGTACGCGAGAAACCACAGATGCCACAAGTTGGGTTTGTAGGCCAACGCTTCGTGGTGATATTTCTGTTCGATCAAGAAATGAATCGGAACGATCACGAAACTCCCGAAGATCGTCGGCAGCAGAATCCGACGCGTCCGTTCCAGGAGCAACCCGCCAAAGCTTCGACGTCTCGCCGCGAAGCACAATCCCATCCCGGAAATGAAGAACAAAATCGGGATGCGCCAAACGACGATGGCCCCCATCGGCAACCAAAGCGCCTCGCAAGTCTTCTCGCTTTGAATGAACATCCCCCAGGATTGGAAGATCAGCGTGATGTGAAATAGCAACAGCAGGCCGATGGCGATCACTCTGAGCCAGTCGATGTCATGCCGTCGTTCGGGTGTCGCAGTTGAGAGAGCCATCCATCATGGTCCTTCTCGCCCGGCATTCGATTCACGGACGGATCAAGATGCGCCTGTCTTCGACCATTGATCTTTGAATTGTGGAGCCAAACCGGGAGGTGTCCAGAGGAAACATCCCGCCGCTACGCGTTTCGCTGATTAAGTTGATTCGCGATCGCGTTTCCAATACTCGAAATTTTCTCTTCGGGCAGCCGGGCGGTTGACCACGGCTCAACGCCCTTTAGCGAGCATGGTGCAAACACCCTAAGCAAGTGGCCCCTGTTTGTTCGTGTCGCCCAAATTGCGCAGACAAGCGCGCCGCGAAGACGACGTCTTTTGTTTCGCAGAATGCGCGCGCTTTGATCGAATCGCGGCGCGTTTGGATTTGTTTCGCGACAATCTCTTGCGCTGTGGTGTTGAGTTTGCTGCTTCAGGTTGATATCTTCGAGACATGCAGTTTATTTCACCTCGCAGTTCGAGTTCGTCATGACGGCGCACGTCTTGTGGTTCAACATTCAAATCTTTGTGTGCACGTACAGGCTCGACGCGATTCTCAACTCAGTATGGAGGTTGGAAACATGAGGGCAATTGGTCTGAACCGCAGTATCTGTTTGACCGCAACGGTGGCGGCCGCGCTATTGGCGACCCATGTCGCCGTAAGTGCGCAGGTCGTGATCGATCCGGTTGTTCAAAGCATTGGGGGGGCGCGCGATCCCGTCCCGAACCGAGATTTCCCTTTTGTATTTCGCGGTGAATCGAACGTTCACGTACCGTCGATCAACGCTTCAGGCGAAGTGGTTTTCAGGGCGCGAAGCGCCTCAGAGTTTGACAACAATTCCGGTGCGGCGCTTGGTATTTACGTTCAGCGGCCCGGCGATCCGCTCGATGTTCTCGTTGACAATCTGGTCGATGCAGGTACGCCGGGGTTTGCCGTTCCGGGCAGACCGTTTGAGGCGTATTTCCTGGATTTTTCTACGCCTTTGATCAACGACAACGGTGACGTGGTGTTTCGCGCACGATTCTTCGACCCGGTGGGTGGGGCGTCTGCAGGAATCTACGCGACGACGACCACGGGGGGACCCTTGGTCAAAATCGCCGACACGTTCGATCTCGTTCCGGGAGCTGGCGGCGCCACTTTCTCGACGTTCACATTCTCGGGCAGTTCGCTGGATAATCTCGCGTTGGTTGCGCTCAACAATGCTGGTCAACTGGCATTCTGGGCGGGCTATAACAGTTTTGACACCGGGCTCTTCGGATCGTCGGTTGCAGGCGGCTCGATCGCGCAACTTGCCGACAACACGACCGTGCCGACCGGTGTTCCATTCGGGACGCCGCAACCGTTCCTGGAAATTCGCCCGCAGATCAGCATCAATCAATCGGGTATGGTCGCGTTTCACGGCAGCATTCGATTGAACTCTTCAAGCGGACCCATTCGAGATGGCGTGTTCAGTGTCCCGGTTTCGGGCGG
>JAUIEW010000376.1 GCA_030429365.1 Phycisphaerae bacterium | reverse complement strand
TCGGCTCACCACTTCACGCGAAACTTCCAGGCTTTCGCTGCTTCCCAAGGCGAAATCCAAAACATGCTTGCGGCCTTCGTTGGAAATCGGCATGCAAACGGGACCCGGGTAGGCGCGCAATTGGGACCCACCTGGGTCCATTATGTGGGGGGCTTAGCGGCCCCCGAGCCCCTTCCCAGGGCTCGGGGTGGCCGCAGCAGCTGATCCCCGGTTAGGGTTCCGTTTGATTCTCCGATTTGAGTCCGACAACTTGTCGTCACTTTTCACATTCGATGCAGGCGTCAGGAGTCGAGGAGCATCGAGATCGGGTGTTAGACACGATCCTGTGGCCTCGATTTTCGCCGACGCGGTGTCCGCCGTCATGACGAGGGTTTTTTCGGGCTGTCACGCTTTTCTTTCATCGACTGACGGAAGCGGTAGCTTTCGCCATTCATCTCGAAGATGTGACAATGGTGAGTCAGCCGGTCCAACAACGCCGCCGTCATCCGTTCTCCCTGGAAGACCTGGTTCCATTCGCTGAACGGCAGGTTGCTGGTGATCAGCAGGCTGCCCCGTTCGTAGCGATCGGCAAACACCTGGAACAACAGTTCGGCACCGGATCGGCTGAACGAGAGATAGCCCAGTTCGTCGCAGATCAGCAGGTCGGCCTTGTCCAAGCCAGCCAGATATCGATCGAGTCGGTACTGCTTCTGCGCTTCTTCGAGGCGATTGACGAGTGTCGCGGCGGTGAAGAACCGTACGCGTCGTCCTTGCCGACACGCAGCCAGCCCCAATGAAGTCGCGGCGTGCGTCTTGCCGGTTCCGGCGCTGCCAATCAGACAGACATTTTCATTCCGGTCGATCCACTCGCCACGGGCCAATTCCAGGACCTTCTGTTTGGGCAACGACCCAGTGACGCTGAAGTCAAACGTGTCGAAGTCCTTCTCGACCGGGAAGGTCGCTTGCTTGATCCTCGCTCTCAATGCATTGGATCCTCGGGTTGCCAGTTCCAGTTCTGTCAATCGCAGCAAGTACTGCTGGTAATCTTCGTTGCCCGCTGACGCCTCCCGCGCCAGCTTCTCGAACTCCGCCAACATGGTTGGCAAGCGGAGGTGCTTGAGGTTCGTCTTCAAGAGTAAGGTTAGATCGTTGGACTTCGCCATCGTAGTGACCTCCTGTCACAAGGAATTGATCGAAACATTTCAAGTTCGGCTGAGGAACATGCACGCGAGGCGGTGTCCTCGAGTCGAGTTGGATCTCCACACAATCCGTTGCGGGAGATTCAGTCTGGCCCAATGTCAGTTCGCAACGTGCTTCCGACTGGGACAACTGAATGGTGCGGCCGAGGATCAAGTCCACCGGCCAGCGAGCGGACCGACAACCGTCCACCGCTTGTTGAACGCGGCGGAGCGGATGGGTCGCCAGGAGCTGTAAAACACGAATGAATTGTCGTGAACCAGTATGCTCGCCCTGTTGCTTCTCCAGGTGATCGCGGAGTTCTCCGAACACGGCCGGTAGCTTCCAGTCCTTGAATACCGCAGTGTGATCCAGGTAGGCAGGCTTGCGGCCGAGCACCATGAGATAGTGATGCGGAACAAGTCGATATTCGCCGGAGGCATAACTTCGATCGTGCCGAGCAACCGTCTGATCAGCGACCACGACCTCAATGTGATTTACGTAGGCCTTCACGGTCGCGGCTTGGAAGGCGAATGCGCGTGGCACGCTGTAGCGGTTCTTGTCGAAGGCGACTGTCTGGTACTTGTCAACCTTACGCGGATCGCTGATGCAATCGTCAAAGCGCCGGTTGGGCAGCGAGACCGCGGTGGCACGTTCTTGTTCAAAGCGAGTTCCGATCGTTTCGCTTTGACCCGTTGCCACACGCGTGAGGTCCTGCTCGCAACATTCTCGCAAGTAGGTGTTCAGCGCAGTGAGGTCTTGCGCTTGCGGGACGGGCGTGGCCCATCGTCGCTGTAAATTCTTGACACGATTCTCGACGTACGGCTTCTCGTTGCCGCGAGCTGGCATACAGAACAATGGATTGAAGTTGTAATGGCTGGCCAACGCTTGGTAACGCGGATGCAGCTTCCGTTGCCGTCCCGTCAGAATTGCGATCGCCACGGTGGTCGGATTGTCCCACCACAGCTCTCGTGGAACCGAGCCAAAAAACTCGAAGGCCTCAACCATTCCGTGCAGGATTGCTTCGACCCGTTCGGTTGGCAGCGCGATCGCAAACGGACGATAAGAATGCGCCCAGGTCAGCAGCAGCACGTTAACCATTCGGCGACCGTCCGGGAAATCGACGTAGATGTGGCCGAAGTCGGCTTCAGCCCGTTGTCCCGGAGAATGGTCCAGCGGCAGGAAGGTCTCTCGTTCCCGGATCCGATGCTTGCCCACGTACCGACGAACCTGGTCGTAGCCGCCCGAGTACCCCTGTTTGACAATGCGTCGAAAGACCTGCGCCGCAGTATGGCGTTGCTTGGGCGGCGCCGACTGGTCAGCCTCCAGAATCTCATCAATGACCGGAATGAAAGCCCCCAACTTCGGCGCAGCCGGGGTTTTGGCGCGAGCATAAGGCTCTGGTTCGGGCACCTTCAAAGCTTCACGGATCTTCCGCCGCGACCGACGATATTTCTTGGCAATCGCACGAATGCTCATCCCATCGCGATGAGCCAGCCGAATCTCTGCGTAATCATCCACCGTAAGCATCCTTGCCTCCTCAATGCTGTTATTTCGTTACGAAATAACAACATAAGGGGGCGGCTACGGTGGGTCCCGTTTACGCGCCGATTCCAGTCAGGGGGTGGGTCCCGTTTGCATGCCGATTTCCACCAATCAGGACGCTTCGCATTCCGATTCGTCGTTCCTGTTTCAATAGCTCGATAACGTCCAGCGTAACCCGGCGGCGGTCACACCGGCTTGAGTTCAGACTCCGCCCGAACCGCCGCTCGGGTTCACGCAATTGTTAATGGATTTCATTACGTGCAGTGAAAGATACCATGGCGGACTGAGACGAACCAACAGTTTCGTGCGTGATTTACGAATCCTGTCTTTCATCCGGCGAGTTTCCGCCAGGCGACACAATCCGTCCAATACACGCCATCGTCCGCTGCGCAATCCTCGGTCTTGAAGCGGGGACAAACCGTTCCATCAGCACGCGCCCAACAGGCAGCGGTCACGACGGCAGAGTCAGGTGTCAAATGGTGAATCTCGACGCTCAGAGTGAAAGGAACCATTGCAACCACAACGTCACCATCATGACTCTGGTCGCCACGGCAGAGACGACAATCAAAACACGCGGGACGTCCGCGCATCTATCGTCCGCGCAACTCCTCTTCGCCCACCGCGCCACCGCAACCTTCGTCCGCGCAATTTTCGGAGCGCA
>JAUIEW010000375.1 GCA_030429365.1 Phycisphaerae bacterium | reverse complement strand
GGCTCCGGGAGTACCGAATGACGGGCGCGATACGACGGCGAGCGTATCGCCATCGATTGACACGTCGCCACCGAACTGACTGCCGATACCGCTTGAAAGGACATCCTCGATCATCCACTGCGTTCCATCGAATCTGGCGATGTGAACGAGACCGTTGCCTGCGCGGGGTGAACCGATGGCCATCATGTTGCCATTGATCGAAACGCTGCCGCCAAACTCATCGTTCTGAGCGCCATTGGAATTGATCAAGACGGTTTCTTCTTCCCAAGCGCCATTGGAATTCTGGTAGACATATGCTGCGCCCTTGCCATCATTGGCATACGGTGAGCCAACCACAGCCCAGTTGCCGTCGATCGTGACATCAGACGCGTAAGAGAAACTCAGAAACTGGTTGTCATCATCGGTTAGTGTTTGGTCTTCTTCCCAAACGGCACCGTTCGCTTTGTAGACGATGGCAGCCCCACCCGGTACATGCCCCGGCGCACCCACCAGCAGATAATTGCCGCTGATGCTGACGCTTCCGCCCTGGCCGTCTTCAAAGCCGGCGTCTTCGGAGACGAGTTTGGCTTCGATGCGACCTTCACCGCTACGCTGCGCAGAAACCAGTTCCATTCCTTCGGGAAGCACGTCCACCACGCGGGTGTCGGGTGCGTAGCCGGGACCGCTGTTTGAAACTTCCAGCGTGTACGTTACTTCTGATCCAACCGCGACCGGTGTGGCTGATACCGGTTCGACCGATTTCGTGACGGCAAGGTCAACCAACTGAACATCGACGATACCGATGTCGTCGCAACCTTCGCCACCGTCGTTGTCGAGTACGCACACTTCGACTTCGTACATGCCAGGCGTGTTGTAAACGTGGGTGAATTCAGCCGAGCCCAAGCCGTTGGCGCCGGATGCGCTTCCTGGGGGGCCAAACGGTGCTTCATCGAGCGGCAGCGGGTCGGACGAACCGTCGCCCCAAAGAACGCGGGCGGTGTGCGTATCAAGCGTACCGGGATCGTTGAACAGAGCGACCAATCGAAGGTCGGCTTGCATTGCAGTGCCAAGCCCCAACACTTGTGTGCTCATTTCAGCCGATGCGTTGACGGTTGGCGGCGCATTGCTGACATCGAAGATGACAAAGTCGCAGTCCTGTCCGCCGTCGTCGTCGGTGACGCAGTAGTTGCATGTATAGACACCTTCGTCGGCGTACACGTAATGCAACCTCGGAATGGGATCGACGTTTGACGGTCGTATAACAGGGTCCGCTCCTTCGCCGTAGTCACCCGTGGTTACGAACGTATCAAGAAAACCCGGATCGGTGGTGGCTGTCGGTGCGATGGCGTATTCGCCTTCCAGAATGTGAATCGTATGGCCGCCATTGGAGTTGATATCTGGATTGACATTTAAGACGGTGACCAAAGAGGATGCGGTATCGGAATTGCCGTGCCCGTCGAATACCGTCACCGAGACGTTGTAGGTTCCATTGTCGCCATACGCGTGGTTCACAACCTCCCCTTGCCCGATAGCGCCATCGCCGAAACTCCAATGGAATGTAAGTTCGTCACCATCGCGGTCGATGGATTGTGCTGCACTAAATGGAAAGGGCGAACCTTCCAGTAGAGGATCTTCCGGACCGTCGAGGTGTGCCACCGGCGGGAACTCCGGATCGACGGTGAAGCTTGCGCCGGCGATGGGAGAGAATCCTTCCATCGGGAATTGGTAACGCGGATGCACGAACAAACGCGTATCGGTGAATTCGTCGAACGGAACGTCCAGGTCGATCAATGGTCCCACATTGAAGTTCATGCCTGGAAAGTCGAGACAGAACGACGGCGTGCATACCGGACAGGCGCCGATGCTGGGGAAACAACCAATGTGCTTGCTGGGGACACGCACACTGGCTTGCAGCATTTTCTCTCGGTACGATCGGACGAACCGTGTCGACGTGTCTGTCGTAAACGTTGAATTCGTCAGCGAGAAGGTCGGGGTGACGTTAAGCACATCGTCGGGCGCGATCAAATCGACCGAGTCACCGGCATCCAGTTCCACGATTGCCGAAGTGCCGGCGTGAATGGCGACCCCATTGCGACGAACCGTGTACGAAACCGGTTGGGCAAATCCCAACGAAATGTGAACGGTTGGCGTGAAGCTGTAGGTGAATTGCTGATGCAGGTCCGTGTCCACCTTCAGATCCAGAATCAGATAGCTGCCGTAGATCGTGTACTGACCGAAGAGCGTCCAAATGGGGATTTCCGGAACCTCGAGTTGAAGACCGGGAGGCGCGCCCAGCGCTTTGAGAATCCATTTGTCCATGTCCATGCTCAATGTTGTGAACTGATCCGAACCCGATGCGACCAAAGTCTTTCCGTTGGCCACCGTTGTCAGCGCAGGATTCGGTGGCATCGACATATCAGGCGTGTCCAGGTTGCCACCGATTCCGGTCAATGCTGTGATCGGTACGGGAATATCGAAGGGCGTCGAGACCAGTGGTAGCTGTTCGTTCACCACCGACACGCTGCCGCCTTCGGTATCCAGACCGACGATGGTTCCGGTACCGCCCAAGTTGACCGAAGGAAAAAGACTGAATGACTGGCAATCGAACACGCAGGCCTCTGCCGTCACGTTGGCTGTAACGTTCGCACGGGCGTCGAGATCCATCTTCAACTGCGGACTCGTCACATTGACATAAGGACCGCTTTCCGTTTCGACCCGAACTGACGTATTGATCGTCACGAGATCGCCAGCCCGAAACTCATCCTGTGCAGGACCGGCCAGCGTCACATCGACGGGGTACTTAATGCCGACCTGCCCGGCGCCGATGTCTTCGAATTTGACTTGAAAGCCGAAATCACCTGTTACGCCAGCGGTCATTCCGGCGCCGAAACTCTTACCTGCAAGGGTGACGATGTTTCGATCGTGGCGAAAGTCGTTGCTGTTGATGGTGAGGAATTCGACGCGATCGGAGTCACGCGGTTTTGCCTGCGTGCCCGTTCCCCACATGCTTTGACCGGCATTTTGAAACGCGACGCTGTACGCGGGCACGCATGAGATCTTCGCTTCCCAACCGGCTCTGTTGCTGATGTTGTCGGATACGAATTTGAACGTCACGCTGCCGTCGGGTGCGTTCGAAGTGATCGTGCCGGGCGCAGTGCCCGTTCCGTCGGATCGAGGAAAGTATACGCCGATGAGCGGAGCACTTGTGCTATTGCCGTCGTAGATTTCCAACCGATCAAACGGATTGGCGGGAAGCGGCGGTGTTTCTTCAAGTTCGAACATGACGAATTCGAAACGGAGTTTTTCGCTGTTGGGGTTCACAGGGATGAACGTTTTGATGAAGGTCTCGGAGTCGCCGTAGTTGCCGACGAAGCCCGGTCGCTTGGG
>JAUIEW010000059.1 GCA_030429365.1 Phycisphaerae bacterium | reverse complement strand
CCCATGTCTGCGGCGACCCGCACAACCACCGGGCAGAGAATTCCCATCGTCCCCCACGATGTACCCGTCGCAAACGACACGCCAGCCGCACAGATGAACACGACCACCGGCAGATTCTGCATCGCAAAATTCTTCGCCACCAACCAGTCGCTGACAACCTCGCCAACCTTCAAATCCTGCGACGATTGCGACAGCGACCACGCCAGCACCAACACCACGATCGCCGGGAACATCCGCGTCATCCCAGCGACCATCCCCTCGACCGCATCATGCAGCTTCGACCGGCGCGAACCGACGGCCAGCAACAACGCCGCGATCAAACAGGACATCGCTCCAAAGAGAATCGCGTTGTACGAATCGGCGTCATCGAACATCGACTTCCACGCCAGCGGCACACCGGTGGCATGGGCCTTGGCATAGCCGGGATAAAGCAGCGCAACGCCCGTCACAGCCACCAACGTCAACACCGGAATCGCCGCGAGCAACCAGTCGAACCGCCCGACGGTATGTTCTGATGCCTGCGTTTCTTCGACGCCGCCACCGTCCGCCGCCAATTGTTCGTGGCGGCGCATCGCACCGAAGTCGCGCCCCGTCCAACCGATGATGAACACCATCGCCAGCGCGAGAATCGCATAGAACCGATACGGAATGCTGTTGAGAAAAGCCCCCCACGCATCGACTGAAGAAAGAAATGCCGGCGTGCCCGACTTGGCGACATCCTGGAGGGCGCCGTCGATGTATCCGATCTCCGCACCGACCCACGTCCCCACAAGTGCGATCGAAGCCACGGGGGCGGCTGTCGAATCGACGATGTATGCAAGCTTCGCCCGCGAAATCTTCAACCGGTCGAACAGCGGCTGCATCGTTGGCCCGACGATCATGGTGTTGGCGTAGTCGTCGAAGAACACGACGAGGCCGGCGAGCCAGACGGTGCATTGCCCTTGGCGCTTCGTGGACGCCCGCCGCGCGACCATCTCGACCATCGCCCGCGTCCCGCCCGACGCATTCACCACGCCGACCATCCCGCCTATCATCAATGTAAAGAGCATGACCTTGGCGTGATCGGCGTCGGCCACCGCCCCCACGACGAAGACGGCCATCGCGTCGGCCGCACCATCGATGACGGTCGAAAACACACCGCCCGAATGATCCGGCGCGATTCGACAGAGCATCATCGAAGCGACCAACGTCCCGATGAACAGCGATGGAATCACCTGCCGCGTCGCAATCACCAGCACAATCGCCGACAGCGCCGGCAAAAGCACCCACCCGCCATATTGCATCGGTGACGCAGCCGCGGGCGTCACCGCTGGCGCGGGATCACCCTGCGCGAAAACGGTCGGCGCAATGAGCAATACGATCAACGCGCCCGTCAGCAAACAGGCCCACGTCAACGGTCGAGACCGATCTTGTGATTGAACGAGACTTGGCAATGTCAGGCTCCCGATGGTTGCGGTCAGCCGACGTTTTTAACCGCAGTGCGGAAAATCGCCAAACCGTCGGGATCGGCGACTTCGGGAAGTGTGGTCCAGAATGGGTGCTGCGTGTGGCGGACGTAGCGCTCGGGGTGCGGCATCAAACCCATGATGCGGCCCGTCGAATCGGTGATCGCGGCGATGTCGTTGAGGCTGCCGTTGGGGTTGATGGGGCCGATTCGATCGACACCTTCGGCGTATTTGAGGGCGATGCGATCCGAACCGATTTCGCCGCCATCGGAGACGACGAAGCGACCTTCAGCGTGGGCGACGGGCAAGAAGTACTTGCGACCGGCATCGAGAAACGCACAGTGCGGCGCGTTGGATTCCAACGTCACCCATCGGCAGGTGAATCGAGCGGAAGTGTTGATCGTGAGGCTGCACGATGTGTCGGTGTCACCGACGTTGAGCAAACCGGCTTTGACGAGCACCTGAAAGCCGTTGCAAATGCCCAACACGAGTCCGCCGCGATCGACAAGCCGACGAACCGCATCGGAAAGCTGGCGTCCCAATCGACTCGCAAAAATCGCACCGGCAGAAATGTCATCGCCGAAACTGAAACCACCGGGGAACGTGAGGATATCGTATTCATCCACGCGGTTCGGCGTCGCAACCACCTCATCAAGGTGAACCAGCGACGCATCCGCACCGGCAAGGTTCCACGCGAAGACCGTCTCTTCGTCGCAGTTGATGCCAGCCGACCTTAAGATGGCCACACGCGGTTTACCCATCGACGCGTCCTCCCAGATCACGGTTCAAACCGTTGCGCCACAAGCGTTCCAACGTCGCGACCTCAACGTCAAACAGGATGTCGCCGTGCATATCGAGCTTCAACCGATTGCCCTCTGGATTTCCCCACAAGTCCAGTGACGACGTCAACTCGTGAATCGGATCAAAGTCAGCCGTCGTTCGAACTTGAAGTATGTACCCGGTGTGGCGATTTCCAAAAAGATGCGCCAATGTATTCTTGGAAATATCCTGCAGATCAATATTGACGCCAACCTTCCCACCGATGCACATCTCAGCCAGGGCGCACGCGATACCGTCTTCGCCGAAATCATGGCACGCAAGAACGTCACCACTTCGAATCAAATCTGCGACGGCCATGTGAATTTTGGCGAACTTCTCAAGGTCCGGCGATTCCCAATCAAACACCACGGCGACGATATACTCATCCGCTCGTTTCAAATCCGACGTCACACACTTGCGAACATCTTCAATATGCCCGATTCCACTGACCAGCAGCGTCGGTGGGATGGCGATGGTTTTCGGGAGGTTCAAGCGCTCGGCATCTTCCGGCGAGAGCGAGAACTGGTTGTTAAGCGAGTCCTTGCCGGAGATGAACGGCGTCTTGTACGCCAGTGCCGCGTCGTGGCACCCCTGGCACGCCCGCACGAGTGAACCCATCGCCGTTTCATCGGCGCACCCGCCCCAGCAGAAGTTATCGAGGATGGCGATGCGCGACGGATCCGCCCCCACGCACACGAGATTGCGAATCGCTTCGTCGATCGAGCGGACGGCCATCCAGTACGGATCAGGCTCGACGCGATCGCTGCACAACCCCATGCCAATCGCCACACCGCGGTTCGAATCAAGCCTCGGCGTGATGACGGCAGCATCCGACGGACCTTCGCCGACGCCAACCGTCGGTTTGATCACGCTACCGCCCTGCACCTCAAAATCGTACTGCCGAAAGATCGGCTCGCGCGAACACGAATTGATCGACGCAAGCTTAGCCAGCATGATTTCTTCTGAGTTTTGAGGCGTAATTTTGGTCGGATTCGCCGGCGCAACGCCTTCGGGCGGACCATGCCAACGGGCGACGCGCGTCGTTTTCGGTACGCCGTTGTGCATGAAATCCAGGTCGAGTCGCCCCACCTGCTCATCATTGAAGCGAAGTTCAAGCGTACCGCTGTCGTTGAATTCGCCGATGTCAGCCACCTCGACGCCTTCACGCGCAAACACGTCGCGCAGCGCGTCCATCTTCGCCAGCGGAACCGAAAGCACCATGCGCTCCTGCGCTTCCGACAACCAGATTTCGTTGTAGCGCAGACCGGAGTACTTCAATGGAACGTTTTCGAGTTGAACCGTCGCGCCGAGGTGTTCGGCCATCTCGCCAACGGCGCTACTGAGTCCGCCCGCGCCGCAGTCCGTCACCGCCGAGTACAGGCAACCGCTTTCGTGATCGCGGGCCCGCAGCAGCGCGTCCTGCACTTTCTTTTCTTCGATGGCGTTACCGATCTGCACGGCGTGGGCGAATTCGTCGGCGTGTGAATCGGTCAACTCGCCCGATGAGAACGTCGCCCCACCGATGCCGTCGCGTCCGGTTCGACCACCGACGACGACCACGCGATCGCCGGCTTGCGGCGCTTTGGCGATGTGCTTGCGCGGGATGATGCCCACCGACCCGACGAACACCAACGGGTTGGCCAGGTACCGTTCGTCGAAGTGCAAACTCCCCGCGACGGTTGGAATGCCCATGCGATTGCCATAGTCGCGCACGCCCGAAATGATCCCGCGCAAAATGCGCCGCGGATGCAACACGCCGTTGGGCAGGCGGTTCGAATCCCAATCGGGTTGCGCCACGCAAAAAACGTCGGTGTTGGCGATGGGTTTCGCACCGAGTCCGCAACCGAGAATATCGCGAACGCATCCGCCGACGCCTGTTGCAGCCCCACCGTAGGGCTCGATCGCGGATGGATGGTTGTGCGTTTCAACCTTGAACGCGATGCCGTTGTCTTCGTCAAACGCAACCACGCCGGCGTTGTCTACAAACACCGATAGGCACCAGTCGCGGTTCAACTCGCGGGTGGCGCGGGCGATTGTATCGACGAGCAGATTGTCGTAGCGCCGCTCAATTTCATCATCCGACGTGCTTTCAGCGCCGAACGCGCGACCTTTGTATTCGACCGCGCTCTTGAGCGTTTTGTGCACACAGTGTTCCGACCACGTTTGGGCGATGGTTTCGAGTTCGATGTCGGTGGGATTGCGACCCAGCTTTTTGTAATGCTGCTGAATCGCCTGCATTTCCTGCGTCGAAAGAAACAATCGCCCCTGCTTTGAAATCGCGGTGAGCGCGTCGTCATCCTTGCCGGCCAACTCAACCGTCACCAACTCAAATTCCACGACGGGCGGAATGGCGAAGTCGGTCGGTAGCGCATCGCAACGATCGAACGCCTTGACGAACACCCGCTCCACACAAGCGTTGGCCAGCGCGCTTTGCGCCATCGCTTCGATGCGACTCAGCTTGGTTGCGCCCGCGATTTCATATCGCCACGCCGTTTGAATCAGTTCGATAGGCCGGTCAGCTGCCGCCCCGTCCGCCAGAAGCAAATCGTTGGCGGCTTGCAGCGCACTGAGCGCCACCGGGTCCATCACGCCCGGTTGAAAGTGAACCTCCACGATCGCCGCGTTCGATTCGGGCCAATCGATGACATCCTCGACGGACGCCGACTCGATCGCCGGATCGACGAATAGCCGGTCGCAAAGGACCGCGATCTGTTCGCGCGACAGCGAACCGCAGAATTCATAGATACGGGTGGTTCGGACAGAAGTGACTTCATCAAAGCCGAGATGCTGCAGTTCGGTCAGGGCTTCGCGACCTTTTGCGTCGTATTCGTCGCCGGTCGCCCGGACGCAAACGCGCCAATTGATCTTCCTTCCGGCCATGAAAGTACAGATCTCCGCAGAAGCAACGATCAAGCAAGCGAACGACACGCAGCTTTCGCGGGTAACCTAGCAGGAATTGTAAGAGGATCAAATCGGAAAGCGCAGATCGAATCCGTGAGGTTCGTCAGACGCTATTCCAACTCGTAGGCAACGCCGCCGGTTACGCGGTACGACGTATCACCGACGCCAACACCGCCCGGGCAGGTGTCCTGATCAAGCAGGAACGCCTGTGGTTTGAGCAATTCTTCGGTCGTGGTGTTGGCCCGCATGATTTCCGTCGACGGGGTCAGCAGCAAACGCTGCACCGCATCGGGATCGGGATGGAAGAATCCGAGCGTGTGCCCCGTTTCGTGGGCGATGGTGTTTGCGAATGCGTTCACCCACTCGTCGAGGGTCGCCGATTTGACGCGGGTGGCCAACGCACCGCCCCAGATCACACTGGAGTCATCCAGGTGTTCGTTGCACAGGTCAAAATGGGACTGGCCGATGTGTTTGGCACCGTCAGCCGGCTCGTCTCCGGTGATGTGGACCACGGTCGAGTCCTGATAGTCGGCGCCGTCGCCGATGATGACGGCCACATCCATCGGATCGAGCACGCAAAGGATTTCACGAACGCGATCAAGAACGATAAATTCGAATTCTTCTTGAGAAATGGACTTCCCATCGGCGACCGTCAGCGAACTCACGTCGAATCCGGTCAGCACCTTGTCGCGAACGAGCGGACTCTGACCGCCATCCCAATCAAGGACGACCAACGTGAGTGCATCTTCAGGCAATGGGGCTTTGTCGCAGACTTGGGCGACGCCATCGGTGCGGGGGCTTGGCGATTTTTCGACTTCCGGCGGCGTGTATCCGCAACCAGGGGCGGCTGCCATCGCGCCGATCGCCAACAGTCCGAATAAACAACGTGCGTGCACACTCTTTATGCGCATCATCATGCTCCTTGTCCCTCCTCGCGACGACGCTCCAGCGTCATCTGGGAACAAATCCCTCTTCTGCCTCTTTATTCCTGCGAGGGGCGACGCGGTCAATTCTCATACGAGAATCGAGGAACCCGCGTCCGATAGAACATCTTAATGATAGGCGGCGTTGGAAACAAATGAATTGCATCGTCTCGCAAAACGCTGCGAGCGATGAAGTTACGGTATCCCTCCAAAATGCCTAGTTTACAGGCGCAAGCGCTGTGAAATTAAAGGCGGGTTGATTGTTGCGCGGGTTATCGGATGGTGCTTGGAATGGTTCACCCCCAATGGGGTGCGGCGCAATCGCTTAGTCTTTCGGAGACATGGGCCGAATGTAGACGGCTTCGCCAGCCATAGGCCAGCGCCCCCATCGCACCTCGGCTGCTGCGCTGGAATCATCGACTTTGACGACCTCGATGCCGGACGGGAAATTCACCAGACCATTGGAGTCGGCATACATCCGCATCCCGAGTCGGACGCCATCGCCATAGCCTTTGTTGATCGTCAGTTTGTACTCGCGCTGACTCACCACTTTCGCTTCCAGCGGTTGGTCCACCAGGTATTCAGCGTATTTCTGGGGCAGGTTCGGTTTGCCGCTTGCCGGTTTCTTCCAATCTTGGTCGCGCAACAGAAATGACCGGCCCATAAAATCCTTGCGAGGTTCTTCACCGGCATTGATTTGATTGCAGAACTCAATGACCTTGTCTTCATCGATCAGGTAAACGCGTTGATCCCATGCAATCGGCGCGAGTCGCCGCGGTTTCCAGTCGATGTTGGTCGCCTTCGGATAGGTCGCCTTCGTGGTTTCGCTTGGCCCACTCTCGTCCGATTCGAGAACCACGACGCCCGATTCTATGCAGTACGTTCCTGATCCTTCCTGTTCGATCATGCAGCATCCGTCGGAATACTTGAAAGTACCATTGCTGTTGAGGTCGAGTTGCGCACTTCCATAACCAAAACTGTGCAAAAATCGTGCGTGAAGGGCGGAAGAAGCCACTGCCGGCCAACTTACGTTGACCGGCAGTGGTTTATCCTTTGAATTGTTTTCCTGCGCGCATCCGGCGGCGCCGAGGAAAATAAACATCATTGCGATGCCGATGACGGCAGGTGCTTCTCGCAGGTTGTTTGCGATTCGCATCATACCAATAGCCTACACCTACCGTCTGGCTAGGTCATGCTGCAGTTTCGAACTTTGCTACTCACATGGCGAAACGATTTCGTCCGTAAATGCCGACTGGAACTGCCGGAAATCGTCCAGATCGACATCGCCATCGGTATCGACGTCGGCTGTGCTGAAGTCGCCGGGATCGCATCCGCCCGGAGGCGTCAGTTCACCGGGACCGCCGAGACAGTCGTCGACCACCGCGAAGTCAACGAGGTCGACGTCGCCGTCATGGTCGAAGTCGAACGGACCGTTGCAGGCGGCAGGGTCCTGACCGGGGTTCGGCACGGTCGGACAGTTGTCTTCGAAATCGCAAACACCGTCGCCGTCGCAGTCTTCGAGCGTTCCGATGCAAACGCCGTCAACGCAGGTGTCGTCGGTCGTGCAAGCGTCTTCATCATCGCACGGCAGATCGGGACGATCGTCCACAACTTTCAGATCATCCCAATACTTGCTGCCGTCGAGCATGCACCACACACCAACCGTGCCGATCGTACGATTGAGTCCACCGGTATCGGTCGCGTCGATCTGGAAGCCTGCCGGTTCGGGCTGGCCATCTTCCCAGACATTCGCCTGAATGTGCAGTTGCGCTCCTTCGGCATCGACGACGATGCGGAAGCGGTACCACGTATCGACCACCGGATCAACGCCGGAATCGAGGTCGCCAGTCAAGCCGCTGGCGCTTGGCGGTTCCAGTTGGAATGTCCGAGCAGCCGGCGAGAAATTCGCCCGGCGCAGGCGGTGGTAGTCGTATGCCGGCGTCGGCGAATCGGCAAACCCGGAGAGGAACGTCACGCCGATACCGCCGTTGTCATCGGTCAGACGCATGCGGCCGGTATAGACCATGCTCGTGAAGTTCTCTGCGCCGGCGCCAACATAATGCGAGTGAATGTTGATGCCGGTTGAGTCCGTACCCAGGACGAGATCGCTGCCAACTTGCTTGACGTCGAAGAGGGAATCACTCTCGATCGTCGCGCTGTCGGCGGCTGTGTCATACCAGTCCGTCGGATTCTGACCCGCGCTGTAGCTGTTGAAGTCTTCGTCAACAAGATCCAGATCACAAAGGACTGCACACGTGTCCGTATCCTCGTTGCAGACGGCTGCTCCTTCGCCACACGGATGCGTACCGGCAACACAAATGCCGCCAACGCAATCTTCCACACCGTTGCAGTACAACCCATCATCGCATTCAGCCGCAACGCCACAGGTGTTGGCGAACTCCTCAAGCTTGACCGCGGTCATCGCGTAGCCCTTGGTGTTGCTCGCGCCGCTGCCCTGGCCGTCGTCCCATTCCGACTTGATCGAGAAGCTGCCATCGGCGGCGGTCACGTTGGTCCAGCGGGCGACGTAACCGTTGTCTGTGTTATTGCCAATGCTGAACGAAACAGAGTCAGCACCGTTCACGACGACGCCGGTTGAGCTGTCATTGGCAAACGCATCCGCACCTTCGATGGTCACGCGGGTGAATCGAGCGTTGTCGTACGCTGGATTGTTGCGGTTTGCCGAAACCGTGACGGTGTATCGCTTCGTCGAGTCGAGGTTGTCGAACGTGATGATGTTGTCCCAACTCGGGTCATCGAGTTCGACGGTGTTGAGCATGTCGACAATCACGGCACCCGACGGACCGAACGCGTCACCCGCATCGGTTCCGCCGTTGGCCTGTCCACCGTTCGAGGGGAAATCGTCGTCGAGACCGCCGACAAACGAGCCAGTGATCGTGACTGGCGTCGGGGTACCAGAGTTGTAATCCACGAGTACGCCAGCAATCGTGTTGTAGTCGTGCTCGGTAACGTTGGTATCATTACTGTCACCGGTTGACGGATTCATGTCGTTGTAGGCGACAAACAGCGGACCAGCTTCGCAGAACCCGGTTCCGAGGTTACAGACCTGACCGCCTGGGCAGTTGTCGACATTCGCACAGCCGTCAATCGGGTCGCACGAATCATCGGTACACGCAATGCTGTCGTCGCAGTCGAGTGCAATACCAGGTTGGCAAACGTTGGCGTCACACGTTTCGGCTCCGTCGCAAACATCGTCATTGTCACAATCGGCATTCGACAGACAATCGACACACGCACCATCTGCCGGATTGCAAATCTGACTGCCGCAATCGACCGGCGTACCTGCACAAGCACCACCTGAGCACGTATCCGTATCCGTGCAGAAGTCACCGTCGTCGCACGGGTCGGTGTTGTTGCTGTATTCGCAGAATCCGGAGGTGTTGCAAAGATCGTCGGTGCAATCGTTTCCGTCATTGCAGTCCGCGGATGTATCGCAACCAGCCACGTACACAATCGTCAGCTTCGGGCGCTCGGACGGCGTCGCCACGTATTCACTTGAGCGAGCCTGCACCCCGCCGCCTGTCCCGACGTCGGTCTGCGAGATGAAGAACCAACCAAAGTTCGTCGCTGGCGCATCGGACCAGGCCTGCAAACTTGCGGTGACATCGACATTATGTGTGCCGATCGGTCCGGGGACTGACGCCACCTCCGCTGCACCGAATTCTGAACCTTCGTCGCATGATCCACCGCAGACATCGGTCAGACTGTCGGATTCGTCCCAATCGACAAGTACCTCTCGCATCGAAGCGGTGAAGCCCTCATCGAAAACGGTATATGTCATTGTTGCCGAAACGATTTGCGAACCGGCTGGAATTAAACCAGGTCCGGCTCCAAAGATGTTGCCAAACCGAATCATGCCGTAGTTCGGCTCAACCACGCCACCACTGGGATCGTCATCATCCCATTCCCAGATTTCGGATGCACCATTGACGTTGCCCGGTGCTGCTACTTGCAAGAACGTATCTTCCGTACCGGCGTACGAGTCCATTCCTTCCTGGAACATGATGGTTGACGTCAGTGCACAACTGCCCGTGGCTTCGTTGCAGACTTCACCTTCACCACAAACGACTGGTTCGTTGGTGCAAGCGCCGTCATCACACGTATCCGTTGTGCATGCATCGCCATCGTCGCATTCTGCATTACTACCGCAAACCACGTGAAACACGACGCGCAGTTCCGGTGGCGTCGCTCCTTCAGCAGAGTCCATCTGCCACGAGTTGTCTGCACCGGGTGGGAGCCATGCCCAACCGTGATTGCTGGACGGGTCAGCCACCCATGCTTCAAGGCTGGTCGTTACGTCCAATTCGTACGAACCGACTTCACTGCTGCCGGATGTGTCGGCTGCGACTTCGGCTTCAACACCGTCATTTTGAATTCCGCCGGTCCAAGTGCTCCACGAATCGGTATCGTTCCAGGGTTGCAGCATTCGATACAGTCCTGCACCGACACCGGGACTTGAGTTGGTGATTTGGACGGTCAGCGTGGCCGAGAGGATTTCAGCATTGGTCGGAATCTGCCCGCTGTTGCTGCCAAAGATGTCGTCGAAGCGCATCAGAATGTGGCGCTCCGGACTGAGGTCCACGACCAGCGTCGTATTGCTTGAATTGTCCGCGCCGGTATTTCCACTGTCGAGGAACGTATCCACGTTTGAACTGTAGCCGTCTTGACCTTGCTGGAAGGTCGCGACAACCGGCGTGATGTTCAGCTCGAAGAACTCGACGCAAGCATTGTCGGCATTGGCGCCCGCCCCGTCGTGATTCTTGTATGCCGGCCACTGCGGTCCCGTAAAGTATGCCACATCCGGTGCATCGGCCCCGAGCGTGCTGGTGTCTGTGATGGTGCCTTCCAAGACTGGTGGGCCAGCCACCGGATCGCCCGATGCGTCCAACTCCGTCAATGAGGCATCAATCCGAGCAGAGGTATCCGACAGTTTCGTGAACTCGGCACGCAACCGGTAGAACGTGTTGGGATTGAGATTGCCAGGGGCGCTGTCAATGAACGGTCGCTTATTTTCATCCACGTTGATTACCGCGTCCCAGTAACCTTCAAGACGCATGCTTCCTGCCGGATCACCATCGTCACCACCGCCCGAGGGATCGACCTGAACGCCAAAGATAAGATCGGAGTTAACGCTTGAATCGCTGATCATCCAGCCAACGCGGTCGTCGTCGAGAACGCCGCTGCCATCGGTCTGCAAATCGAGCTGCACCACGACGCTTGAAAGCGTCTTCGATGACCAGTCAAATTCGTTGGCGGTCCAAATGAAGATATTCGGCGATGGCGCCAGACCGACAGAGCCGGCCACGCCCGCACCTGCCGTCACAACCGGGCCGCCACCATCGTCAAACCACTCGCCGTTGTTACCGACCGGCTGGCCAATGGTAAAACCGGCTTCGAAGTCTTCGCAAATTACAGCATCAGCCGCAACAACAGCCAGGTCTTGGGCACTATTGATCGCCGAACCGGGGATGGCAGGCAGCCCAAGCAAATCGAGCGCGACGTTGGCGGCATCACCATTGCGAATCGGCTGATTGGGCGCGGGCGCGTCGTCGGGATTGCTCGAACCGGGATCGGTCCGCGAACCGCCATTGATCGCGTACAACTCGCGCGGACCGAGATTGTCGTCCAGCCAGACCAGAAACGGAATTGTGTAGTGCAGTTCATTGCCCGTGTCACCGTGACCAGTACCCGTTCCACCATGGTCTGATGAGACAACGATTGCAGTGTTGCCCTGAAGTTGCCCGTTGGCATCAATGGCTGCAAGGATCGTACCGATCGCCGCATCCACCGTGACGATGCTCTGGACGTAATCCGACCCCGGCGTCAGGTCCCACGAACTGGCGTGGCCCACCGTGTCGGGATCTCGAAAATGAAGGAAGGTCAAGCTTTGACCCGCCGCTGACGCATTGAGTTCAGCGATGGTGGCCGCCGCCAGTGTGTTTGCATTCGTATCATACAGATAGGTATCGACCTTATCGCGTCCATCGTCGGCGCCCGTCGTATCAACGGCTCCGTTCACATCGCCCCAAACCGGATTGAACAACTCATTCCATGAGACGTCGAAGAGTGAGAATTTCGACTTCGCGACAAATGCCGCCGTCGCCACGCCGTTGTCGTGGGCCACATCGAACATCCCGCTCACATAGTTTCCGTTGTTGGTGTGCAGTGTGACGTTGGTCGCCGGATCACCGTTGTCGGTATAGAGATGACCAAAGACACCCATGACCGGCCGCCCGGTCAACATCGACGTGTGGTTTGGAATCGTGTTCGTGTGCGTTTTTGTGGTGCGCGCATTAAACGTGTACGCATTGGTGGTCAACTCAACCAGATTGGGGATCAACCCCGGGTCAATCGCATTGATGGCGTCGCCGCGCAAACCGTCCACGCTGATTACAAGCACGTGATCAACTTGCGGATTCTCGCCACTTGCGGTGCCAACAATCGACAGCATGGCCATCGCCACGACAAATGACCAAGCGCCCCCCACAAATCCTTTGAAACCTTTACGACGCGACCGGATGTTCAAATTGATAACCATGACCCGTTCCTCTTTCGTTGCCTCTGCCAATTCTGCAGTTGTCTCTGTTCTGTTATTGCACCAGCGATGTGCCAGCGCAATCTCCTGTATCGAAAAACAGCGCTCTTCGTCCGCGCCGCCAGTTTACTTGTCCCAAGGCAAAACCCCGTACCCGCAACACCCAATCGGAATAACCGACCACCCGAAGGATCCGAACCGAATGCAACGGTGATCTGATCCCCGTGCGGTTCGTGGTCTTTGGATGATGCAAGATTAGACGACCCGGCTGGATCACTTACCCCTCACTGTTAAAGGTATCGTCCAGCAATGCGGCATCTACCCGCATTTTTTGTCCAACATCCCAACGACAGATGTCAATCGTCGGCAAACGAACCGCTGCACGCGAACATCACCCGCGAAGCTCGACTGTTCGTTCTGATTGAACCCACGTGCTCGCCATGGTCCTGCAGATGGCGACGGCAGAACCTCGTTTCCCCGCGAAGCCACGGTTCAACGTGAGCGACTTGGCAATCAGTCATGTGCTACGGTGATGCTTCAACCCCTATACGACTTGATGATGCGACGTCGATCCCTGGATGATCACTGTCAACGCGCGACGTCATTCCCACTTGGCCACGCCCTCACCCCCTGTTCCGGCCAAGTCGGGGAGCGTGCAGTGAGCGCGGTTACTACTTTGAGCAATCATAGTGAAACGGTCTGCGCCAAACAACCCATCTGGCAATCGGCCGATTGCAAACGTGAAGCGCTTGACGAACTTGCGACAGGGAGCCGCCAGCAGGACTCCACAATCACCAGCTAGCGATCAAAAAGTGACAAAATGTGTCCCGGGGTCGGGCTGCTTAAAGCGAGAGTGTCCGAATAAGATGTGTCCGATCGCACCCGCCCGCGACGAAGCAAGACCGCCCGGACACGATCGGCCACCATTTCGACATCAACTTCTGAACGCGCGTCCAACTTCCGAATGCAATGCCTTCACGAGTTTCGCCTTCACGCCGCGGACAGATTCTGAATTTGGCTTGCGGCGTGCCATTCATGCCCGTATGAACGGAGGTGGTGGCTGCACGTGATCGGACACTTTGGTGATCTATAATCACGATGTCGTTTAGGCGCAATTCTGACAACAGGGCGACTTTAGACCAGTATCCAAGACGGCTCGCTTCCTGGCCGCGGTTCGCCAATGGACTGTGGACTTATCTGAGGATACTGGCCCAACTTCAAATCTGGACCGGCAACGGGTGGAGACAAGATATGTACACCAGCAGACTTCGGTATGGGCGTCGTCACAGATCCAACGGATGCGTGGAAATCGTTCTGGGTGGGGTGCTTCTGCTCACGATTGTCGCTGGCTGCAGTGTTGAAGGCACCAGCGATCCGGTTGTCGATGATGATGACGAACCGGGTGACGTTGCGACAGCCCGTGAGATCGAAGAAGCGGACATCGTTAAACTCATCGACGGTTATTTTTACATCTCCAACCCCTACACCGGCTTGCGAATCATCGACGCAACCAACATCTCCGCACCCGAGTTCGCAGGATCGTATGCGGTGGGCGGACGCGGTGTCGAGTTGATCGTCCGCAACGATTACGCGTTTCTGTTCACTGCCGCGGACTTTGGCTACTGCGCCGGCGAACCGGTTGCGTTCGACGATCCCGCGTTCGGCGACATTAGCGAACCCGACTACGACGGTTCGCGGTTGTGGGTCATCGATGTATCCAACAAAGACGAGTTGACGCTGGCTGGCACCGTGGATTTTGACGGCACCGTTGTCGCGACCCGCCGAGTCGGCGAGATCCTCTATGCAACCGGCAACATCGGATCGACGACTTTCGTTGTGTCGGTCGACATATCCAACTTGCCCAATATAAGCGTGGTTGAGAGCCTCCGATTCGGCGCCGACGCCGAAGACATTCACGTTTCCGAAAACGCCATCTTCCTCTACGGCGACGATCTGACCGAACCGGACACCACCCGCATCACCTACGTCGACATCTCCAGCACCAACGGCGTGATCGAGCGTCGCGACAGCTTCCGCGTGCCCGGCACCGTCGAAAACCGCTACTTCCTGGATGCCTACGAAGACACGCTTCGCGTCGTGACCGAAGACTTCAACCCGAATACATTCGCCAGCAACATCGCACTGTACGTGTACGACGTCAGCGACCCCGATGACATCACCCGCCTGTCCGAACTGCCCATCGTCAATCGCGAATCGTTGCGGTCCGTCCGCTTTGACGGCACGCGTGGTTATGTCGTGACCTTTGAACAGGTCGATCCGCTGTTTGTCCTCGATTTAGCCAACCCAGCCACCCCCGAAATCTCCGGCGAACTCACCGTCCCCGGTTTCAGCACGCATCTGGTTCCGCTGGGCGATCGACTGCTTGGCGTCGGATTTGCAACGGGCGGCGGATTCGAGCCAGCCGTCTCCCTCTACGACGTCAGCGACCCAGCGAATCCATCGCTCTTGTCGCGCATCGTGGTCGAAAGTCTCAACCGCTTCAGCGTTGGTTCGGAGGCCACGGTCGACGAAAAGGCGCTGGGCGTGCTGGAGGATCTCGGCATCGTGCTGCTGCCGTATGCCGTGTTCGATCGCGACTCGGGCGACTTTGTCGACGGCTTGCAGATCATTCAAATGACCGACACGAACCTGCGCGAACGCGGCCAAATCGAGCACAAAGGCATCGTCCGCCGCAGCGGGTTCGAGAACAGCCGGATGTGGCTGCTGTCGGAAGTTTCATTCGCAACGGTCAATGCCATCGATCTCGACGAACCGCAACAGATCGCCGAGCTGACCCTCATTAGCGAACAGGAATTGCTCGACGCCGGACTCATTGACTGCGTGGACTCAGCCAGACGAACCGGCCGCACCATCTTCTACTTCGAAGGCAACGCCTTCTGCGGCGCGTTCGTCCCGTTCGCAACGTTCATGACGATGGCGGGGTTGGTTGCGATTCGAGTGAGGCGGCGCAATCAATCTCGATCATGACAAACATCGACGACACGCGATCGGTCGCAGCCTATTTCTGATTCGGTCCGAATGCGACCGGCCCTCGTAAGATGCGCGGATGGTTGTGGCCAACCAACCTCCAGTCAATCATGGACGGTTTCACCACAAGCATACCGAAAATGACGAGAGTGGTTCCGATTGCAATACAAACAGGACTGTAGACGCCGATCCGGTCAGCAATGAAGAATACCAAAATTCCCAAAGCTGAGCAGACGAGCGGCCCCACGAAGATGATGTCGTATTTCGGGATGATCAGATTGCCCGTAAGCACTCGCGTGTAACATCCAATCGGTGCCTTTGCAGCATGGACATAGGCAAGGATCCGCGCAAACGCGGCGAGTCCTGCGATCGTGAGAAACATTCCTGGCGACGCTTTGATGATGCCGTTGTATCCCGGAACCAAGCTATCGGCATGCCGCACAAGAAGGTCGAGCGCGACAAACAAGAACCAGCCGATCATTACCGCAATCTGAACCGAACGCCAGACTGAAAGCTCTGCCGGCCTGACGGGGGCGAGCACTTCGAACTCTGACTTCATCAGATAAGGCGATCGCGCTACCGGATAGGTCGCGCCAATCTCGGCCGCCTGGTCGCGTTTTTGTCCAATCACGAGAATCTTTTGGAACTTCTCAGGCTTCGACTCATCCGACCAAGGAAACTTGGCAAGCAAGCGCCGGTGCCCCCATACCGCAATTGCGTACATGACCACCAACACCACCAATGCCCACTGGGTGAACTGAAGCAACCAGATGAACAGACCGAACCCAACAGCCAGCAGGAATTTCAGCCCATGGTCTTTGGACCAACTGAAAATTGGCATATGCACCAGCAAGTAGCCGCCCAGAAACACATTCACCATCCATGTCGCGTGGATATATGGATTGTTCCATTCGATGGCGAACAAGATCAAAGGAATGATCGCGTCGGCCCAGACAAGGTGCATATGGGCGAAGCCGAACGGAAGCGACATCCCTTGTTTCCAAGGCGTCGTTTTGAACCACATATAGAACGACTGACTTGTTAGAGGAAAGCACGACCAGGCGCGAATTCCACCATAGACGAATCCTGTTCCCAGAATCAGTAGCGCCCTTGCCAAGTGCGTATTGAATCCGCCGGGCCAACCAATTTGAGCATCCAGAAATCCTAAAATGAACATGAGCAAGTATAGGAACCCGAACAGGCCCACCAATCCTGTGGGCGGAATCGCTCTTTGAATTGTTTGTTTCATTGCCCTTTCTCCACGAACTGCAAGACCCACGCTCCGCATCATGCCTGACCGCATAAAGTCAAGCGCGCGGCGCTACGCGGAACCTGTCCGCTTGAGTCGATTGTGAAATTGACCGGTAAACGTCCACGTGTCCTGGGTCGGTGGGCTAAACATCAAACACAAGACGTACACCGCGCAGCATGTCGCAACGTACCACGGCGCAATTGCACCCAATGCATTTCCCAAGACCAGAAGACCTACCAACACCAACGCCGGGATGAGGTGCGACAGATACACAATGTCATACCGCGGGACAATGAGATTGCCTGTTAGAATGCGGCCCCTGATACTGATCGGAGGCTTTGCAAAAAAAGTAGCCAGCACGCAGGACAGCAACGATGGTCCAACCATCACAGGCAGCACGATTATCAACGAATGCCTGTAGAGATTTTCAGAACCAGCAGCCGCCAGAATGATGTAGGCCCACCAGCCAACAAACGCTGCGAAAGCCATTTTAGACCGCTTGGACGCCGGATCGGGTCTATCAGGCGACAGTACATTGAACATCGTGGAACTGGTGGCGTCCCTCGCTTTTTTCAAGGCACGAATTGCCTGGCTTTGCTGTAACCTCGTTTCAAGCGACTCCCGCAAATGACGCGCACGGTCCTCCAAGTCCTCCGTAAACGGAAAACCCGAAAACCCACGCCACTGCCCTCTGACCACAGTCAAGTAGAGCAACCCAATCACCGCAGACGTCACGTATACGTTTGACCACACCTGTGTGACCAATCCGAGCCCCATCACAATGAAGTACAGATACCATCCTCCAGCCGCTTCCCCCAGTTGGAACATCTGGACGATGACGTATGGAAGAAGCAAAGCAATCATCATCTGCAACAACGAGCCCATCGGATTAAACAATTCCGCCAGCAAAAAGAAGCCAAGGAACACCGCGTCAGCCCAATAGAAGTGCATGTACTGAGCACCGATGGGAAATGCCATCCCAGGTCGCCAGGGCGTCGTCTTGAGCCACTCGTAATACCCATCCTTGGTGCGCGGATTTGCGTCACATGCACGCACGAATCCATACAAGACACAAAACGCGATTGCCAGTTGGGCCCGAAGTCGGTCAGTACTCTGGAGACCGTCTTCAGTCTCTACGACCAAAGGTCGCCCCTCCAGAATCACCGGTAACGATGCCAAAGCGTACAGCACAACCGCAGCGACAAACAAACGGCATGAGAATGTTCGACGCAGGATTGCGATCATCGGTTTTCTCGCTCAATGTAGCGTTCAATTCGGGAGGTCGATTCAGGATCAATCAACCGCTCCATCACTTCACCCAAAGACCCATCGCAGCCCGCAGCTTTGCGCAGGCCTGCCGGTGTGTCGCACGCCAGGATCTTTCCCTGATGGATGATCGCGACGCGGTCGGCGACCTGTTCGACGATCTCGGGAACGGGCGTGGCCATCAGCAACGTGATGTCTTCGCTCTCGGCTTTTTGCTTCAGGATTCGGCGCAGCGCAGCGATGCCGGCAGGGTCGAGTCCGCCCGCAAACGGTTCGTCGAGAATCATCACCGGCGTTTCGGTGATGAGCGTCGCGCACAATGCGGCTTTTTTCTCCTGGCCGCTCGAGTACGTTGTGATCGGAGAGTCGGCGACCTCGTCCAAATGAAAGAGCTGAATCAACTCTTCGGCATGATCGATCAGCCGATCGGCATCGATGCCATAAAGCGTTCCCACCGCAATCATGAACTCGCGTCCGGACGTACTTCCCGGAAGCCAAGGATCGGCGGCGAGGTACACCGTCCGCTGACGAACAGCCAATTCGTTATCAACCGTCGACCGCCGGCGGATGCCGTCAATTTCGACGTACCCTTTGAGCGGACTCAACACGCCAGCCGCCACTTGCAGCAGCGTGCTCTTGCCCGTTCCGTTCGCGCCCATTACGCCGACCAACTCGCCCGACTCGACGCGGAGCGACAGGTTGCGCAGAACCGGCTTGACGGTGTAATGAAGGGTGATGTCAACAAGGTCGATCATGGTCGTGCTCCTTTCACAAAGTAGCGAAAGACAACACGCATATTATCTGCCAGTGTCGGTTTCGATGCGATTACAACCCAAATCAACGTTTGGAATCACGCGAAAAACAGCCCCCACGTCACTCCCGCGCAGGCGGGAGTCCAGAACTGGCGATGAGAAACACTTGGAAACTGGATTCCCACGTGCGTGGGAATGACGACACTGCGGACGCGCAGATTCCCCGCGCATGCAAAAAGGTCCGGCGCTCCCCCCACGAGCGCGCCGGACCCTTGCTTGGTACTGCTTGGATGAACTGCGACTATCTTCGATGCGATTGACGACTTCGCAGCTTGTATCCATTTGTGGCGGAGTGCCCCGCCGGTTTCAATTCTTTCAGTTGCGGCGTGCCCTTGAGCGGCCGGTTGCAAACATCATCGCGAACATACTTCCGAGGCTGATCATCCCCATCGATCCGCAGCCGATCGATCCGCTGCTTGGAGAGTCGTCCAGCGTTGAGCCAGCCGCAAACGTGGCTTGAATGTCAACGTCGGCGTCGAGCGTCACCACGATCGAGTCGCTGTTCGCATCCTGGTCCTCGGGCACGTCGCCGACCCAGCCCGTAAACACGAATCCGTCGTTCGCGAAAACCGTCAGCGTCACTTCGGTTCCCGGGTCATACTCGAAGGCCACCGGGTCACGCAGGATCGTGCCTGCACCCGAGGGATCGATGAACGCATTGAGCGTGTAGACTTCGAGATCTTCGATGAAGACGGCCGTCAGTTCCGTGTCGTCGGTCATTACGAAGGTGATCGAGCTTTGCTCAGCCGTGATGCTGCCTTCCCATCCGAAGAACGTGTAGCCCTCTGCAGGCGTGGCGGTCAAGGTCACTTCTTGGCCGGCAACAAGTTCTTCGTCGGCGGGGAAGATGGCGACGCTGCCGCCGTCTTCAGGTTCGACCAGTGCGGTCAAGCTCAATTGGGCCGATGCCGGAGTCGCCAAGGCAAGCACGGCTGCGAAAGCCGACACGATCACGATCGATTGATTCTTTGTAAAACTCATGATTGGTCCCCTGTCAAAGTGTGGGCGGTCAAAGTTCATCCATTGCCCCGGTGTCGCCGCACCGCACAGGTTGCGGTGGACGCTGACCGGACAGGGCAAAGTTAAAATACGAATCGGGGGACGCCGAACGGAAATGTGCAAGATCGCCTGGGCCTGAAGGTGTGCGTTCGCAATGAACGGCATTGGTGGCGGAGCGGGTTATTTGCGGGCGTAGCCTGGTAAACGGCAACGCATGTAGGGTGCGGCTCGCCGCACCTGCTACTTGGAGCGCGATAGTCATCCGGTACGACTTGCCGCACCCTACTCCCCGGATCTACCAACACGATGCCAATGCGCATAAAGAAAGGAGGGCCACCCAATTGGGCAGCCCTCCTGTTCAATCCTACTGGATCAATCTGAATGTAAGCCTTGCGAGCTTAGTTCAGGTTGATGTTGGCAGCCGTGCAGGCCGCGTCACTGTCAAAGTAACCCATCAACTGCAATTCATCCTGGGTGACCGCGTTATCAGCGTCATCCGAGATGAAGAGGTAGACGGCCATTCCGTCGTCAGCGTTCGAGTTCAGAACAGCAAAGACAGCAACGTCACCGACGGTTTCGTTTGCCAACGCACCGATTGCGGCATTGACGGTCGCGAACACATCAGCGTTTGCACCGTTTGCACCGAGGTCGGCACCAACGTTGAAGAAGAACAAGCCATCGGCATCGAGGTCGGCTGCACCAGCGGCAGTGTTGTTGTTGTCCGAGTTAGCAGACAGAGCCGCACGAAGGGCACCCGAGATCTCAACAACATCTTCACTGACGTCGAACTCATCACCGGCACCAACGACGTCGGCATCGGTCAGGTTTTCGTCAATGTCAGCGGCAATGTCATCCACGCTCAAGTAAGCGATGGTCTGGATCGAGTTGGCGGTGGCACCACCAAGGTCGATCGCATCCGCACCAGCACCACCAACGATGGTGGCGTCGGTCGTGGCATTGTCATTGACGGCGATCGTGTCGTCGTCGTCCGTACCGATGATCGTGATGTCCTGCGTGATCAACGTGGTATCGATGTCGAGAGCTCCACCGAGGCCGGAGGCATCGACATTGTTGAGTGCTGCCGAGGCAGCCAACACGTCAAACTCGAAATCTTCGTCACCAGTGATGACGATCGACGAACATGAGTCGGCGTTCAAGTCGAGCCCACCGTTGGCGGCTTCCATCGACACGAAGTTCAACGTTTCCACGTCAGGAATGATCAGGTCATCGCCACCGAAGGTAGCAGCAGTCTCATCTTCACCAAAGGTGATGGTGAGCGAATCATTGTTTGATCCGACGCTGCCGGCTCCATCGACGTTGACCGTGCAGTCATCTACAGCACCGAAGATCCTGATCGGGGTGTTCTTGGCGACGTTGTCGGCCAC
>JAUIEW010000058.1 GCA_030429365.1 Phycisphaerae bacterium | reverse complement strand
CTCCACGACGTTTCGGCCGACCGCCTCAGCCAGTCGGATACCCTCTACCGAGTCGTACCTGAAGTGAATGCCGAGGTAGATCCTGGACAGCCTGCATTGCCTGGCTGCTTCCGGGAAGTTCCGGAATTCCCGGGTCGGCGGGTGCATATCGATTTTGCCGGAAAAGGGGCCCGCGATATCGCGCGACGGACTACGCATCGTGAACGCATGATTGTTTCCGAACACGTCGTTGAACGCCGTCATCCCCAGCTCCGGACCGAAGGGCCCCTCGTGACCGAGGACCGGGGTCGCGCGGGCCATGTTGGTACCGACCGTCACCGCCCAGAAACCGAGCTGATCGTCGGGCAGCAGGTAGCCGGTAAACGAAAGCAACATCGTCAAGACCAGCAGCAGCACACCCACGCCCCAGTTGAATTCGCGAGGCGGTTTGTAGGACCCGGTCATAAACACCCTGAGCATGTGCAACCATACGGTGATGACCATCGCGTGCGCCGACCAGCGGTGCATGTTTCGCAAAAGGTTTCCGAAGGGGACGTCATGCCTGAGATACAGAATGTCGCGGAACGCCTGTCCCTTGGTCGGGTGGTAGTAGAACATCAAAAATACGCCGGTCAGCGTCAGGATCACGAACAGAAAGAACGTGATACCGCCCATGCCCCAAGTGAATGAATACCGCACCGCGTCGCGATTGATCTTTGCGGGGTGCAGGTGGAGAAACACGTTTGAAAGGACGGCCAGCGACCGGTTACGCGGTGAGTCGTCGAGCTTGTGGCGAAAGACCGACGTCCATAGCTGTCCTTCTCGCGGATCGCGTTTGAGCATCTCGACGCCTTCGCGCGTCTTGGTGATCAGCGATTCGCCGTTGGCATCACCATTCTTACCGGCGTCTTTCTTGGCGCCATTGCCTGAAGGTGCTGCCGACTTTGGTTTCTCTGTAGATGACTGCGGGTCGCCTGACATTGACCTCTCCTATGTGATGCGACCGATTTGGCGGCTTATGTTTGTTCGTAAGACAGTTTGGCTGGCATTGCAGACCGCGCGATTCCGCACAGCGAACTGCGATGACAGCAGGCTAGGCGTTGACGCGTGCCCGCGGGTCGCCCCATTGCTCGTACGGGAACAGCATTGCTTTGTCGACGATGAGTTGGCCCGATGCATCCAACTCAACCATCGTTCGGTCGAGGGGACGGGGAGCCGGTCCCTCAAAGTTCACGCCTTCCATGTCGAAACCGCTACCGTGACACGGGCATTTGAATTTATTGTCTGTTTCTTTCCAGTCGGGCGTGCAACCCAAGTGCGTGCACTTGGCGAACAGGACGAAGATGCCCTGCGCATCACGAACCACCCAGATTCGATACTTGGCCTGGTAACGCGTGTCGACGCCCATCGCAAAGTCGCCGGGGAAACCGATGCTGAACCGCGTCTTGGGCTCAAACAACACGCGCGGGAAGAAAAACTTCACTGTTGCAAGGGTCATCGCGCCAATGAAACCAAAGACCATCGCCCAAACGATCTTGCGGCGGTTCTTGACGTCGCCCGACAACTCACGGTCTTCCCCCGTGCCTGCGCCTTGGGTTCGGGCCTTGTCGGAGTAAAGCAGTCGATCGCGCAGCGGAACGAGCGGTTGCGGCGGAATCGTTGCGTTACCTTTGGATTGGTTTGATTCGGATTGATTGGGTGCGTCAACAGGGGCGGATGACATTGGCTTTACTAATCTCCCTGGCGGTCTGACCCGTCGCCCAGAGGCAGTCCGATCCCGCATATCGCAACGAACGCGGTCCGGAATTTACGAACGAGAACCACCAAATCGCAGAAAAGAAGGACAGGTACAACGCTCGGCAGGATCGCGCCATTGCAATCTTGCATAAGTCCTCTTCGGGAAGGGATGTTAGGAAGTGCAGAAAAGAGTGTCAAGGTGAATGGATTGCCCCGAAGTTGATTCAAAACGCTCTGTTTGAGCGGGGCATAAAATCACATTTGACCACACGCAACCGCTCGGAAAGAACCAGCTTCGCCAAAGGTTGAACGCACGCTGGATTGGGCACGGGTTGGCGGTATGTTCGCGCGTCGCCTGGGTCCACATCAGCAGCGGTCCCCAATTGCCGCTGACCGACTCCAACAACCGCCGACTGGGGTATTCACTGCGAGCCAATTCTCGCTTCTTGGAGGCCCCATACGATTGCCAAAATCATTTTGCGAAACCTTGCTTCAATGTGGTGATACACAAAGACAGCTGTCACGACTCCAATTTCCCAGCGAGCGACGCTGAACTCCCGGAAAAACTGTCGGTTTCTGTCGGGTTTTGCCCCAAAAAAGGCGATTAAGCCTGCTTGAAGGCCGATACGAGAAATTTATTTAACGAGTGCTAACTAATCGGCGTCGTCAACTGTCTATGATGGTGAAGCGAATGCTCAAAGGCTTCCGGGCCGGCAGTCGCAGGGTGATGGATGGGTGTAACCCATTGTTGAAAGGAGACTTACGATGAAGAAGGCAATGCAGGCATTCGCACTGGCGTCTCTGATGGGTTCGGCTTCGGTGTTCGCGGCGAGCGCATCATCGGTTTCGGTGGCCAGCAACGGCGGATCAGCGACCTCAACCGCCACAGCGAACGGAAACGCGGTTTCGAATTCGTACGCCGGTGCGGTTAATGGCGGCGTCGCGGTTTCGAACTCGCACGCGACCGGCACCAGACGATCAGCCGCAATCAGCAACTCGGTCGCTATCGCGGATCGCGGGTATGCCCGAAGTGATTCGACCGCCCGAGGCGTCAGCCGATGGGGTGGGGCTGCGATCGCCAGAAGCGACAGCCTCGCGGCAACCGTCGGTGGTGTCGCGATCAGTCGAAGCGACGCGTTCGCATTGGGTCGTTTTGGCGGGTTGGCTGAGAGCGATTCAACCTCGACCGCGACGAGCATCGGTGGGGTGGCGATCAGTGATGGCAGCGCCGTCAGCGATGGCATCCACGGTGGTCGAGCTGTGAGCGTCAGCGATTCGTTGGCTGACACGTTTGGCGGAGTGTCGCACTCGCAGGTCCGAGCCGTCAGTGGGGCGACGCAGTACGGCAGTGCTTACTCCGACGGCATCGGCGTGAGCATCAGTGGGCCGCGTCGTTCAAGTAGTGCAACGGTTCGAGCGGAAAGCCGGGCCTACCGCATGGGACGGAGTCGGTCGAGTGTGTCAGCCGTCGAGATCCGTAGGTGAACGAAGTCATCTGGACGTGCAGTACGCCGGAGAAGTGACATAAGGTGGCACTACGAGGGAGAGAGAGCCATCTGTGAACGTGGGGCCGAGTCCGCCGGTTGGCATCAAGGGGTTTGGCAGCAACTCCGCCAACCGGTCGGATTCGGATTTGAAACGAAAACAAAGGCAATAGAAGTACGCAAGCTTGGAGGAAAGTCATGCGAAACGAAAACAGAAAAAATAGATATTCAGCGGGTGTTGCGGCTGTGATGATGGCGTTTCCTTTCGCGGCATTTGCAGGGGTGGCCAACACCTCCGCGACGGCAGGTTCGAGCGGATGGGGACCGGGAACTGCGGCTGCCACCGCCAACTACGATGGCGACGGCGTCGGTTTCACCAAGACCAAAGCCAGCAGCGGCAAGCTCAACATTGCCCGAGGTTTGAGCGTCGGGTTCGATCAATCGGGACTGAGCGTGTCACACAGTTACGCAATCGCCGGTCAGCGCGGGCCAGCCGTCGGTGGAACGCTCAACGTCCACATCGGACAGGACGGCGTCGCACTGAGCGGTGGACAGACCGTCGCATCGCAGGGACGAACGCGTGAGGTTACCGCCTCCGGTGAAGCCGGTTCAGTCGGCAGAAGGCCCGTCGCAACGGCTGCTACCTCCGGATACGCAAGCGGTCGCGGTGTGGTCAACGCTCGGACGTTCTCGCGCACGGATGATCGCAATGACGGACGTCGCCGTTTGATCAGCCGCACACCCGACTCAAGGTCTTACGGTGCACGTCGCACGATGGGGCGTCACTCGAGTCGACGTTAAACCTCCAACCAAGGCGCACATTTGCCTTGCTTGCTTTGCCCGGACGCCGGTCCCGCTCGCTTCTTCCATGCGGTGGCCGGCGTTTTTTTTTTTGCCTTTTGTGGGTCGAATTCACACTGGTATGGTTCCCGAATTTCACATCGCCGGCGTGTTCACATCGCTACCTAGTTTGGGCGTTTCTTCCAGTTTCAATAATCTTGTCGTCTTGTGTGTTGAACTGGTTTGAATGAGGAAAAATACCCATGCGATTGCGCAGGACACTTCCCCAATTGGTATCGACAAATACAGCTTTTCGCGTACTCTAACTGTTCCAAGGTGTCGAACGTACGAATCTGCGTTTCGCGCCAAATCCATTGATAAGCACAAATTTACTAGTCGATCGTCTCTCAAGTGCTGAGGCGCGATACCCGGTCAGGGGAACCGGATAACCAGAAGGAGACTCGAAATGAATAGGAATCTGTATCGATCAAGCTGTTCGTCAGCCGTCCGCAGGGGGGGACGCCGAATCGCGCTGTGCTCGTTGGCGGTTGCGCTGTGTTGTGCGACAAGCGTGATGGCACAAGCACCAGGGCAGGTGCGATTGGCAAGCGAGGCCTATCCAACCGGTCGGGCGGAAACCAGCGTGATTCTGCTTGAGCGCTTCGCACCGACAGAGATTCGTGCGGGAGAGACTTTTGACTACACGATCAAACTCACCAACCTGACCAGCAGCGAAGTCAGCGATTTGATTCTGACTGAGCGATTGCCCGACGGTTTCGCCATGTCGTCGATGAGTCCGGAACCCAAGAGCAGCAGTGGGGGGACGGCCACCTGGAATCTGGGAACGCTCAAGTCGCGCGAGGCCAAGACGCTGGTCGTGACCGGATCGGCAGCGATGGTGGGGGAACTGTCGTCATGTGCGACTGTGACGTTCACGACGCAGGTATGTTCGAAGATCAAGATCGTTCAGCCAGCGCTGGAAGTGACCAAGACGCTTCCCGAAGAAGTGATGTTGTGCGATCCGATTCCCATGACCGTGCGGGTCACCAACTCGGGTACAGGTTTGGCCCGCAATGTGATTGTGAAGGATCAACTGCCCAGCGGTTGGACGACGATGAGCGGACAATCCGAAATCGTGTTCCAAGCCGGGAATCTTCCATCGGGTGTGACCCGTGATTTTTCGGTCGATCTCAAGTCAGCGAACACCGGTACTTTTGAGAATTGCGTCGAGGCGTCGGAAGACGGCGGACTGACGGCACGATCGTGTGCAACGACGCGCGTCACCAAACCCGAGCTAACGCTGACGAAGACTGGTCCAAGCGTTCGCTATTTGGGACGCGGGGCACAGTTTGAGATTACGGCGACGAACGTTGGCGATGCAGTCGCACGCAACACCATGCTGACCGACTTCATCCCGTCCGGATTGCGTTTCGTCAAAGCAAGCGATAACGGTCAGTTCGGTGGCGGACGCGTGACGTGGAACCTCGGCTCGCTCGATCCGGGTGCATCGCGCACCGTGACGGTCGATACGACGGCGGCTTCGATCACAACCGTGACGAACAAGTCGGAAGTGCGTTCCGTCTGCGCCGATGCGAATGCGGAGGCAATGCTTGAGATTCGCGGCATTCCGGCCATCCTGCTTGAAGTGATCGACGTTGAAGATCCCATCGAGGTCGGCAGCGTGGTGACGTACATCATCACGGTGACCAACCAGGGTTCGGCGGTTGGCACGAACATTTCGTTGAAAGCCACTTTGCCCAATGAGCAAACGTTTGTGTCGGGTGATGGCCCAACCACGGGTACGGCGAGCGGGCAGCAGATTGAATTTGCGCCGCTGCCGTCGCTGGCTCCCAAGGCAAAGGCGACCTATCGCGTTGTCGTGAAGGGAACGGCCGTTGGCGATGTCCGCTTCCGTGTTTCGATGATCAGTGACCAGATGGATTCGACTGTGGATGAATCCGAAAGTACACGCATCTACTAGCACACGGAAACCCCGGTCAACGTCTTCTCGATGTGATCGGTGAATGTTCTTTTTGACCAGTGCAAACGTCGGGGTTGGATTCGACCCCGGCGTTTGTTTTTTCAGATGAAGGGAAAATCCAAATGAACATGGAAGAGTTGATTCAACAGGGAAAGGACCTGGCGCTTCGGTGGGGGCCCAGTGTCATCGCTGCGATCGTCACGCTCGTGCTGGGGTGGATCATCGCCGTGATCCTGACTGGGATGGCCCGTCGAATCATGCGTCGGGCGAAGTTGGAGGAGACGCTTGTTGGTTTCTCCTGCAACATCATCAAGACGGGCTTGTTGGCGCTCGTGGTCATCACCGCGATTCAGAAGCTTGGCGTTCCAACGACTTCGTTCGTTGCGGTCATTGGTGCGGCGGGGCTGGCGGTTGGGTTTGCGCTTCAAGGTTCACTCGCGAACTTCGCGGCTGGCGTGATGCTGATTATCTTCCGTCCGTTTAAGGTCGGTGATTTTATCGAAGCCGGGGGAACGAGCGGCATCGTTGAAGAGATCGCAGTCTTCGCCACGACGATGCGGACCGGTGACAACAAACGCATCATCGTTCCCAACTCAAGTATCACCGACGGTAACATAACGAATTACTCGGCCAACCCGACCCGACGCGTTGATATGGTTTTTGGCATTGGCTACGACGACGACATCAAAGCTGCCAAAGATGTGCTGCAGGGATTGCTTAACGCTGACGAGCGCGTGTTGAAAGACCCAGCGCCGACGATCGCCGTTTCAGAACTTGCGGACAGCAGCGTGAACTTTGTCGTGCGTCCGTGGGTGAACTCAGCCGACTATTGGGCGGTGATGTTTGATATGACCGAAAAGGTCAAATTGGCGTTCGATGAAAAGGGAATCAGCATACCGTTCCCGCAGACCGACGTGCACGTTCATCAGACGTCTGCGGCATAGGCCAAGTTCAGCCGCACACGCTTGCCGGAGTTTGGGCGTGCTGTGGTCTGGGTATCCTGGAAGATTCGGGTTCGCCTTGTGTGATGCTGGGCAGGGCTGTTGCCTTTGCGATCGCTGAGCCAAACGTCGTTCCCGAAAACCGAGTCAGCAGCGCATCCAGCTTGTACCAGAAGGACTTTCGTCCGATGCCCTGGTGCAGGCGACGCTTGAGCGGTGTGCCCGGATAGTGTGTGTCGATTTCGGTCTTGTCAATTTCGTATGGGTGACAGTAGAAGACCGGTGGGGTGCTGCGGTCGCGGGTCGCTCGGTCAAAGCACATACGCAGCACGCGCTTTGGAAGCAGCCGGGCGTATCCACCGCCACCGACGGGAAGCCGGCGACCAAACAATTGCAGCGTGGTTGGCGGGTACTCGACAATCGAGTGCCCGCTTTCTGTTTGTACGGTACATGGTTCTGTTGGCCAATCCGCGATGCCGTAGCGCGGTCCGGCGAACGGGAAGATGCTCGAGTCGAACTCGAAACCTTCGTCGGCTAGCACGTCGAGCGCCCAGATCGAGTCGCGCCGGATGGAAAACACGGGAGCGCGGTAACCTCTGGGGCGCGTGCCGGTGATGCCTGCGATGATGTCCGACGCCTTGCGAATGTCGTCGCGAAACTCGCTTGACGTCTGACGAAAGACTTCGACGTGTCCATAACCGTGCGAGGCGATTTCGTGTCCGGCATCTGCCGCCTGTGAGACGACGTCGGGGTGGGCTTTGGCAAACTTGCCGAGCACGAACAGCGTGGCTTTCGCGTTGTGCAACTCGAACAACTGCAATAGCCGCCGAACGTTGTCGGCTGAGTGGGGCAGGATCGGCAGCGAGCGGTCGAGGACAGACTGTCCCCAACACTCCACGTCAACACTGAGAATGATGTTCGGTTTTGCGTGGTTCAATGTCACTTGCACGATCGCGTTGAGCTTCTCTGTCCGCATGATTTATCGGAAAATGACGACTTCGATCGCAGAAAAACGCCCTTGGCGCAGCGGGAGGGCGGGTTTCTCCGATTCCGTGTGGCCCAGTAGACTATTGGGGTGAAGGGGGTTGGAAGCGTCGGGCCCTCGATGCGTTCACGGCGCGGATTCTGCGTGAGGTCAACATGCAAGTGATGAGATGGCGGGCAGAGACTCGGTGGCGGTGCTTGTTGGTCGCGCTGTTGGGTGTTTCATTGGCCCCCAATGGTGCCGACGCGGGCTCGCTGGGTTTTCCGTTCTACAAGTTCAAGATCGAAGACCACAGCCAACCCACGTCACTTGCGCTCGGTCCGGACGGTCATCTGTACGTGTCCAATCTGAGCTTCGGCACCGGAACCGGCACGATCACTCGCTATGAGTTGGACGCGACGGGCCGATACACCGGACAGTCGGAAGTTGTGGTCGACTCAAATGTGGCTTTGATTCAAGGCATCGCCTTCGACCCATCGGCATCGCCTGCAAACCTTCTGCTGTGGGTCAGCCACAATGGTGGCCAGGGAACGGGTGTGCAATTCAACGGCGCGATTTCCAGGGTGACAATCCCCGGCGTCGGCGAAGGCGGCGGTGCAGTCGAGGAAACGTATGTTGAAGGTTTGCCTGTTGGCGCGCACGCCCCCAACGGCATTGCTTTCGGTCCGGACGGGAAACTCTTCATTACGTGCGGCAGCATGACACCATTCGGGGGAACGCAGTGGGGGCGGGATGAAACGCCGATCAGTGCGACGCTGTTGGTCGCCGACGTCAACGCGCCCGGATTTGGCGGCGGTTCGCTTCCGGTGAATGTGCAGACAACTTCTCCGATCAACTACAATCCGTTCACCGGTGTTGCGCCGGTGGGCGTCTACGTCACCGGTATCCGCAACATGTATGACATAGCGTGGCACTCCAACGGCAGGCTCTATGGCTGCATCAATCAAGGCAGCTTTGCCACAGCGATGACGCCTGCATGCGGCGGCGCACCGGCGGTTCATTCTCAACCGCCCGAAGTGCTCGCCCTCATCGAAGAAGGCGCCTACTACGGGCATCCGAACCCTGCACGCAGCGAATGTGTGCTCAATGGCGGCAATCCAACCGCAGGCATTGATCCGTGGGAAATTTCAGAATACCCGGTCGGCATCGCGCCGGACAGCGGTTTCGATTCTTCGCTTCTGATCCGCAATGTGCTGCCCGATGGTGGCCGAAGTCCGAATGGAGTTGCCGAATACGTTGCGGCTGGCCCGATGCAGAATCGCCTGCTCATCGCAAATTTCATCTATTCCAGAACGATTCAAACGTATGCCCTTGATGGTAGCGGATTGGTTATCGACGCCGATCCACTCCGCGACTTTGGCGGATCGCCGATCACGTTTATTCATCCGCTCGATGTGGCTGTCCATCCCGATAGCGGCCGCGTATACGTCGCGGATTTCGGGGAGTGGGACGAAGGCGGCGGCGATGGAACCGGAGGGGCGGTGTGGGTGCTCGATCCGCTCACTGCGTGCAAGTGCGGTGACCTCGACGCAGCGGGCGCAGTTGTTGATCTGTCAGACTTTCACGAATTCGCAGACTGCCTCGGTCTGTCACCGGCAACGTCACAAGCGTGCGTCTGTGCGGATTCAAATGCAGATGGGGAAATCAACCTGAGAGACTTTGCCTCGCTTACTCGAACGTTCGATCAACCTCCAGTCAACTCGCCGCCGAACTGCCCGTAATTTCGATTTGCGAAGCGTTTCAATACTCGCCGGGGGCCATGACGACGGTGACGCCTTCTCGGTCGGTCATGATCCAGAGCTTTTTGCCCATGTCGGTCTTGTGTTGGCTGACGTGGTCGCCGGCACTTTCGAGAAATGGGATGCGCTCAACTTGTCCGCTTTCGTCGAGCATGCTCATACGGGCGTGGGCTTCGACGAAGGGCCAGCAGTGTTGGCTTGACTCCGTCAGATAATGCAACGCGCCGGGTTTGATGTACACGTCGGTGATGTCGAATTGAGCGCCGTCGATGGGGGTATTGCGGCGAACCATGATGCTGTCGTCGTTGAGCATGCGCTCGCGCCCGCACGTATTGCAGACGGACAACTCCCACGGACTTCCAACAAGTTCGGATTGGTGTTCGCGGGCATTGCGTCCGCACAGCGCACACTTCGCTGCGATCACATCGGACTGGCTCATGGTTTTGCTCTGAAAGAACTATGCCGCCCAGTAATTATGCCGCCCAGTGCGTTTCCTCTTCTTCCGGCTCTTCTTCAGCATCCAGGGCGATCAGGTGCTGGGCCTCAAAGAATCTATCGGCAAGGAGTCGAACGGGGACGAGCACGGCGATCAGGATTGGGAAAGCAATGGCCCAGGCACTGGCCTTAACGGTCCAAAGCGCCACCAGGCAGACAAGTTGAAGGAGAGTGAACTTGTGAATGACCCAAAGCGGAACGCGGCGGATGTAGTGCGTTGTCGGGTAAAGCGCCGGATCCATCGCCCAAAGTCTTAGGCGCTCGAAGAATTGGTTGCCCGACATCGAGACGATTCCCATGAAGAGGAATAGTCCGTAGAGGACGGCCATCGGTACGGTCTTGATGGTCGGCAACATCAGCAATGAGCAACCCATCAGCAGGTGGATTGAAAACCCGGTGACGCGTGTTTCGCGAACGTGCAGAATACGGTCGCGTGTACCGGAGTCGGCTTTGGTCACCTCTTCGGTGGTTGCCAGGCTGCGAACGTGGTTAATGGATCGCACGGTCGCCGCAACGACCCACGGCAGTCCGAACAACGAACAAGCGCCGACCATGACTCCAACCACCGTCAGATCGAGGTGATACGCGGCGCCTTTGCGCAGTTTGTGATCCGAGCTGTTGACGATGCGGGCTGTGATGCTCTGGTCGAGAAAAATGAGCAGCGTCGCGAGCAGAGCCGGAATCGCTGCTCCCCATCGCACCCACATCGGCGCGTCGAAGATCGACACCAACCACGGACGCCCGCTCGTCGTACCATACTCATCGGGCGCCGCAAGGATGGCCAGGTCAACTTCGTCGAGCCACACGGCGATGATGGTCATGGCGGCCATCGCAATCGTCGGGCCGAAGTCCGCGACAAATTCGCGGAACCAGGATCGCATGTATCGACTCTTTCGCATGCGCGAAAGGGACATCGCGATGTAGAACGTACCCATCGCCAGCAGCAGCGTGAGCAGGGCAGTGTCGTGGTGCTTGTGAACGTCAAGATCGCGGAAGGTATTGGTCAGCGATCTGATTGCTTCGTAGATGAAGATGACAGAGATGAGGGCTGCGAAAATCTCATCGGTGAAGCGCGTGAAGTAGCGCATCAGACAGCAAGCGTCGGTGGCAACGAGCACGAGAATCATCCCCGCCGACCACAACCCGACCCATGCGTATGTTTGCAGGAATGGAATTTCCAGGTCTACGCAAAGTCGATAGAGCACTGAGATAAATACGAGCAGCGGTCCCGTCCCGCCCAGGATGTTGAGCGGTTGACCTGCAAACAACGCGTAGGTCATTCCGCAGATCGCGGTGGCTGTCAGCATCTCGACGACACCGATGTTGCCGCCAGTCTGGACGGCCATCACACCGCCGAAGGTGATTGTTGGTGCGAGGCACGCGAAGAACAGAAATAGTGTTGAACCAACGCACTTGGAGTGAAGCCCGTCGCGAAAATCGCTGACGTAGTGCGGCAGGCGGCGTTGGATGTCGGCGATCAAGCCGCCGAAGGGGCGGCGCGAGTATGCGAGTTCGGGGGCGGGGCGATCGATGGAGACGGGTTTGCGCGTGGTGCTCTCGATGAATCGATCGAGCGCTTCGCGAAGGTCGTCTGCATTTCGGGCGCGCCCGGCGTCGTACCGGAATTCATCGCCCGACATCAACCGCGCGATGTTGGCCAGCGCGTCGAGATGCTGCTCTGCTGATCCGGGCGGCCCCAGCAAGAAATACAAAAAGTGCGTCGGGATGCCGTCGGGGGCGCCGAGGTTGACCGGTTTGGCCAACCTGACGAATGCGATGACCGGTTCGGTGCAACCTTCGATGTACGCGTGGGGGATGGCGACGGCGTGTCCGATGGCGGTGGACGTTTGCTCTTCACGGGCGAGGAGAGCGTCGATGATCTTTTCAGAAAGTTCGCCTGGGATGGCGCCTTTCTCGGCCATCTTGTTGACCACGGCCCGGCAAATCGTCGGCATGTCGCGCGCGTCGAGGTCGAGAATGATGCGGCCTTCATCGATTGCCTGTGCAAATAATTTCATGGATCGTCTTCCCGGGTGGAACTATTTGATCACAGACATCCGATTCGTGGGGGAAGTATGGCGACTAATCGTGGTCAGATCAATTCTGAAGTTGCGATCGTCGAAATTGAACCCGGCAGATCGGGGAGATGACTGCCAATGTGTGCGTCAGCCGATGCGTTTATTTCTTGATCGAGATGTGCAGTGCTCGCAGCACGTCGCGTTGCTCGATGATGCCGACGACCACACGCGATTCAGCCGACTTGGTCACGGGGATCGCCCCGATGTCTGATTTTCCAAAGCTGCCCAGCAGTTCTTCGACGGATTGTTCAACGTAGGCCAAGGGCAGCGACGGATCGGCGAGGTCGAATGCGGTGATCAGTCCGAGCATCGTCGGGTCGTACATGATGTCGCGAATGTCAGCGAGTCGAACGATACCCAACAACGCTCCCTCGTCATCGACAACCGGAAACGATGTGAACCGACTGCGTTCGATAAAGTGCAGCACTTCGTCAAACGTTGACGATGCCGGCAGAAGTTTGACGTTGGTTCGCATCAGGTGTCTGACCTGGAGTTGACCAGCAGCTTGGCTGTCGATTGGTCGGCGACGTTTGATCAATTGAATTAGGGACGTCATGATCACGCGAGCGCCCGAGTGTCCTGCTCCAGTGGCGCGTTCCTTGCCCAATAGAGAGATGATCGTGACTTCGCCCGCGCGGACAGCCGTCCACTTCGTCGCTAGAGGCCCGACGATCTCGAAGATCACGACCGAGCCCAGTACGACGGTGGCGATGGTGTTGGCCAGCGGATGCGGCGTGAAGACGCCGTTTTCCAACGTTCCCCATTGCGACTTGAGAAACGTGATCAAGCCGATGGCCACGCCGGCTTGGCATAGCAAACCGGTGCCCATCGAAGCGGGTGTTTGCTGGGCAATGGAGTCTTGCTTGGATTGCCCGCGCCAAAGTCCGAAGCGCGTTCCCCAGTATTTGCCCAGCGACCGAAACACAACGTAACCCACACCGACAACGCCAAGGTGTCGAAGCTCGCCGAGATGAAGTTCGTAACCGGCGATCGCAAAGAACGCCGCGAATATCGGCAGACCCAAACTGCGGATCGATGCGTAGAGTCGTTCAGAATCGATCGCGAGATTGCAAAACGCAACGCCCATGAAAAGCGTGGTGAGCAGGAAGTTGAACGACAGGTGCAGGTGCGTGCTCAGGTATTCGCACCCTTCACCCAATCCGATCAGCACCGCTAGAAAGAACGCCAGCATCTCGGGAAGGGTCAACTTGGCGTGCAGCATGCTGAACAATACGCCGAGCAGCAACCCCAAGACGGCGCTGCCAAATGTGGTCAGAATCAAATCCAGCACGAGGCTGCGGCCCGCGTCGATATATGGCGCACTGATGATGCCGGTCGTCACGAGAATCAGGAAGATGACGTGGAATTGAATGATGCTGGCGATGTTGTTGAGCCCGACGAGTGCAAGCAGCGTGTCGGTGGTGGGCCCTTTGGCGTCGTACTCCTGCAGGACGAGCAGCGTGGCGGCTGGCGCCGTTGCGACCGCGATGGCGCCGAGCAACAATCCGGTCGTGATGCTCATGATTAGGTTCGTGCCAAACGCGAGAGACGCGAGCAGCGAACAACCGACAAAGACGCCAAGAAAGGTGACGCTGACTTCGCCAATGTGAATCTTAAGAATCTTGCCCGCCACCGATTTGACGTGCGACGTTTCAAAGATCGTCCCGAGTGTAAACAGGATCAACCCCAGGGCGAGGTCATTGACCGGCCGCAAGGGCTTGATCAACGTGTTGGCCAGTTGTTCGCCGTCGAGCTGCGGATCAAGGGCACGGAGGTACCACTCCATCAGAAGCTTGACCGCGATGCCCGCGAGCAAGTAGCCGACGACTTTCGGGACCCGGATTCGCTTGGCGCATAGTCCACAGATGATGCTGGCGAGCAGGAGCAAACCGAAAAGCAGTCCCGGTCCGGGGACAGCCAGTCCCGTCGAGCCGGAACCCGCCAGCGATTGCGCGTTCGCCAGTGCCAATGTGCTTGCCAATACCAAAGCTTACCAACGCCTCCACGCCATTGAATCCGGATGCGTAGTCTATCCCAGTTGGCTTGTGCTGGTAAGCGTCGCCTTGGTTGCGGGGTGATTTTGGGGATGCGTCGATCAGGAATGAAGAAGGCTCAACGCGACGGATGGTCGATGCGCACACTCACCGCTGGATTCAGGAAACATCGTGTTCAGACAGGTGGATTACTTCGCGCCTTCGATGAACTCGACGACGCCAGATCGATAGGACGTGAACGCGATTACGTGGCGACGTTGATCTTGTGATTGCCGCGACGACGCTTGGCGTTGATGATCTTGCGTCCGCCAGCGGTCTTCATGCGTGCACGGAAACCCTGCTTGCGGGCTTTCTTGATCTTGCTGTTTCTGCGTGGGTAATGCATGGTCACTTCCTCGAAAAAACGTTTCACGTCTGCCGGCGAAACCGTCGTTTCAGCGGCGAGCCACGTAAGATACACGACTGAAATCGGCCTGCAAGGGGGTGTGAGGGCCCGAAACGGGTGATTTGGGGCCCATCGAGCCGATTTTACTTCCAACGGCAGGGCCTATACTGGTCCAAATGGGGCAAAACGAACGCGATTTCGCAGATTGGCTGGCCGCCCGTTGCCGTTCGCTCGATGGGGCGGACGGAACCGGTGCGATCCCCATTGGCGACGACATGGGGGCGATTGCGGTCGGTTCGAGTCAGATTCTGGTCTCGTCTGACCTGATGCTCGATGGGGTCCATTTCGATTCCTCGAAGCACAGTTTCGAGATGATCGGGCGGAAAGCCGTCGCGTGTAATCTCAGCGACTGTGCGGCGATGGCTGTCCGTCCGCGCGGCGTGGTCGTGTCGCTGGCGATGCCGAAGTCTTCGACCATCGACGACGCCAAGGCGATCATCGACGGGGTCGTTGGAATCTGCGAAGAATTTGAGTGCGCGCTGATCGGCGGCGACACGACCGGCTGGAAGCAGGGGCTCGTTATCGATGTGGCCGTCATTGCAGAACCGTTTCCGGGCATCGAACCGGTCCGGCGATCCGGAGCGCGCGTGGGAGATGGCATCTTTGTGACCGGTAAGCTCGGTGGCAGCATCCACGGGCGACACATGACGTTCACCCCGCGTGTCAAGGAATCGCAACGCATCGCGATGGCGCTCGGTGAACGACTCCACGCTATGATGGATATCAGCGACGGGCTGGGGATCGATCTTGACCGTATGATGAAAGCGTCCAACAAGGGCGCGACGCTTGAGCGCTCGGCTGTGCTCAGCATTGCATCCGCCGCACTTTGCGACGCTGTGTCCAATGAAGACAAGCGTTTGGTTCATGCGTTATCTGATGGCGAAGACTATGAACTACTCCTCTCCGCGAACATTGACGAACACGATGCTCGAGAATTAGGGCTGCTTCGCGTGGGAATGGTGACAGATGGGGGAGGGCTAAGACTATACGATGGTCAAGATATCGGGACACCTCTTTATCCAATGGGATGGCAGCATTTCTGATGGGAGAGCACGCTGAGTTGACATTGACCTCCACCGGTCCGAAGCATACCGAAGCCATAGGCCGCTTCGTTGGCGAAAGCCTTTCGCCCGGTTGCGCGCTGGCATTGATCGGAACGCTGGGGGCCGGCAAGACCATGTTTGCGCGGGGCGTGGCGTTTGGCAATCGGATAACAGCCGACTGCACCGTGAGCAGTCCGACGTTTGCGTTGGTCAACGAATATCCCGGCACGCTGACGCTTTTTCATCTCGATGCTTATCGATTGTCAGGCGGATTGGAACTCGACGCACTCGGATTTGATGAGATGTGCGAATCCGGCGGAGCTGTGATGGTTGAGTGGGCAGACCGCGTTGAGGAATGCATCCCTGCCGATCACCTTCGCATTGATTTTGAGGTGTGTGCGGAAGACACGCGGACGCTGCAATTTACTGCCCATGGCGAACGATCGACCCAAATCGTCGAGAAACTGGAGCGAGCCGCCCAATCGCTGTTAGAATCAACATGACAGCCAACCCAAGCCGGATGGCAATTGCACGACAATTGATGCTGAGCAATTGGAGGAGGGCGCGATGAGCGCAACTGCGGGCATACAGAAACTCGAATCACTCAAGAACTACCTCGACAGCCTCACCGAACGGGCTGGCGTCAAGGAACTTCGCGACCATCTCGAATCTTTGGATGTCTCCATCGATGACGTCGCCGAATTCGTCCGGTTCAAACAAGACGGTTATCAGCGCAACCTCGTGCATGAAGGTCCGCTCTATCAACTATTGGTGATGTGCTGGCTCAGCGGGCAGCGAAGTCCCATTCACAACCATGCCGAATCGACCTGCGGTGTGCGCGTCCTATCAGGCGTCGCCACCGAAACGCGCTTCGCATCGACGCCGTCGAACCTGTTCAAACCGGTCAAGTCGTTCGATCACGAAGCCGAGAGCGTTTCGGTTTCGCAAGACAGTGACACCCACCAGATTTCAAACCTACAGGAAGATGGCAACAACCTCGTGACGTTGCACATCTATTCGCCGCCACTGCTGCGGATGGATACCTATTCCCTCACCGACAGCGTGGTCGGCGAATATCGACCCATGGTTGTCGGGTGTATTGAGGGGGACGGTATTTGAACAGTACCCCCAACAGCAAGTCATTCGGCGCGGAATCCTCCAACGATGCCGACACCCAAGCAGCAGTCTCACGCTACCTCGGGTCCGTCAGTCTCGAATCGCTTGGCTCCCTTGGATCGATGGAGGGAATCTACGATTCGATCGTCGAGACGTCGCCACCGCCCACATCGACCGAAGCCAAAGCCCAGCGTGCCTGGCCGGGTATGCTGTTGGCTGCGCTCGTAGCCGCCGCGGCTGTGGGTGTTCACTACCTTCCATTTGCGCCGTTTCTCGTCGAGCGACCTTCGGGAGTTGCCCGACCGATCAGCGCCGCGATCATTGCGATTATTGCCGGGGTGTTATTTCGCAATTTCGGGCCGTGGACGTCTGCCGCGACGGCTGGCTGTAAAAAAATCATCAAGAAGGTCATCCCGATCGCGATCGTACTGACCGGCGCCAAGTTGAATCTGATTCAGTTGAAGGATGTGGGTGCCGGTGCGCTGGCGACGATCATCGGTTGCATTGGCGTGGCGATGTTGTCGGCCGTATATCTCGGGAGACTTCTCGGACTTGGCAAACATGTGGCACTGCTCATCGGTGTCGGGACAGGCATCTGCGGGAACAGTGCAATTGTCGCGGTCGCGCCGCTGATTGATTCGGACGACGAGGACCTCGTCCTGTCGGTCGGGACGGTCAACCTGTTCGGTTTGATCGCGATGCTTGTGCTTCCGGCAATCGGTGCGATGATCGATATCTCCGACAATGCGTTTGGCATCTGGGCAGGAACGAGCGTTCATGCCGTTCCGCAAGCGGTGGCGGCAGGCTATGCGTTCAGCTTGGAAGCCGGAACGATGGCGACGCTCGCGAAGCTGGTGCGTGTAGCGCTACTCGCACCGTTGGTCTGTGTGCTGGCGATTTATTACGCCCGCCGTCACAGCGCACCCACCGATCGGAGCATGCCGGTTGTGGTCCACTATGCCCGACTTGTTCCCTGGTTTGTCTGGGGGTTCGCCGCGATGGCCACCCTCGGCACGCTTGGATTGATTCCAACGATGGTGTTCTCGCCAACGGAATCGGTCAGTCAATGGGGGATGCCTGAATCGGTCGCGTTGACGACGGTGGCCGCCTGGTGTGGAAAGATGCTGTTGATCTGGGCGATGGCCGCGATTGGTTTGGAAGTTAACGTGCGCGTGCTCGGTGGCGTAAGCGGTAAAGCTGTGCTGTGCGGATTGGGCGCGAGTTTGATTCTTGGTGTCGTGAGTTTGTTGCTTGTTCTCGTGCTGACTTAGACTCCATTCGTAAAGTCGCACCTGAGATTTTTCTCGCGTTCAATTTAGACCGGGTACAAATGGCGAGATAGCGAAACCCAGTCGCTCGTCGCTTAGGGCATTCCCCCCAGTTTCACGTCTTGCAAAGGATCAGATCGTGTAAGTTTGCGCTTGCGATCGTTGTCGCGCGATAGCACAATGCCGGTGTTGGTCGGGAGGGGTCTTGGCCAACTGGGTGGAGAGTCGTTCGTACAATTTGTGATTTGCGAGCAAGAGAGAAGAACCGCGCGTCGGTTCGTCTCTCTTTTTGTTTTTACGGGCAATTCGCGCCCTCGCTAGGCGGCTGTGGCGGTTTCGGCGCGAACAGGAAAGAAGCGACGAGGGATTGGAATCTCAGGAGGAGGAATCGAATGACGTCTTCAAGAAGAATTCTAGGGGCTGTGTTGGCGGTTGCATTGTCTACTTCGACTGCGCTCGCGACGGTGACAGCCTCTTTTGCACCGGGCGGTCCAACAAGCGTAAACGCGGGCACACCGATCAGCGCCGACCTCACAATCGCGCCAAGCAGTCTTACGTCATACGATTTCGCTTTCATGTTGATCGGTTCGGAAGATCCGGTTGCAGGTCTTTCCTTCACTTACGATTCAGATTGGACCGATGCATTCGCCTTTGTCACTCCGCCCGACGTCGATTCTGGTGAGCACCTCGGATACGTTCACGATGTGCTTCTTATGTCGGATAACGTTCCGTTCGGTATCTCGCTTTCATCGCTTGCTGTTGGAACAGTGGTGATCGACACGACCGGAATGGCTCCCGGCACCTACGACATTCGCATCAGCAATGCGACCGATGGGGTGAGCGAGTTGGTTTCCATTGGAGAGGGCGGCGGCGTACAGGAACCGATCGAAGGTGTGATGAACTTCACCATTCTGCCCGAGCCTGCCACCGCGCTGATCATGCTCCTCGGTGGCGTTTCGCTCCTTCGACGGGTGCGGCAGTAAATTGATCGGGACATGCGGTTGCGGTCGGCGCATCGGCTGGGGCAACCGAATATTCTTTGACACCCACGTTTACACCCGATAGAACGCGCCGATGCTTGCGCGTCTGGCGAGGTCTGTGGCTGCCCATCCGATCCCTTGGATCGTGGGTTGGCTCATTGTCGCTGCCGGTCTCGCGCTAACCACGCCATCGCCTGAAGAGTTGGCCCGGATCGAGCCGCGGTCACTTCTGGCTGCCGACGAGCCCTACAATCAATCGCTCGCCTTGGAGCGCGAAGCCTTCCCAGAGATCGCTTCACGCACCAGGACCGTTGTAATTTTCGAATGCGATATGGCGCTCTCCGCTGAACACGAAGCATTCATCCGTGATCTATCCACGCAACTTCAAGGCGACATCGGCATCGAACGCGGTTGGACGGTGATTTCGCCGACGACCCAGCCGCTGATGCAAAGTCGCCTGCGGTCGGAGGACGGCCAATCGACCATGGTCGTGGTTTGCTCCGACACCAATTACCTCACGCGCCGTTCTGTCAGCGATGTCGAGACCATCGAATCGATCATCGCAAGCACCATTCCCGAAGGTCTGCGCTACGAAATCACGGGCGAAGGTGGGCTGGGGCGTGACCTGGTGCATTCGTCTGAGAAGGCATTTGAGCGGACGACGCATGTGACGCTGCTCGCACTGCTTGTGATCCTGGTGATCGTGTACCGCGCCCCGTTGGCTGCGAGTGTGCCGCTTTGCGCGATTGGGCTGAGCGTCATGGTTGCGATCATGCTGCTGAACCAATGCACCCAGTTCGGATGGGAGTTGGGCAGCATTGAGAAAACGATTGTGGTTGTGCTCTTGTTTGGTTCGGGTACCGATTATGCGTTGTTCTGGTTGGCGGAGTATCGCTCGGGCCTGGGACATCATGCACCCCGTTTTGATGCTGCAGTGAATAGCACGAACGTGACCGGACCCGCGATCATCGCAAGTGCGGCGACGACGGTATGCGGCCTTCTCATGTTGATGTCTGCGAAGTTGTTGCCGTCCTACAACGCAGGGCGAGCGCTGGCGATTGCCCTCACCATTTCACTTGTGGCTGCAATGACGTTGGTTCCCGCGATGGCGGTCGTCTTGGGACGCGGTTTGTATTGGCCGAGACAACCGGGGCGCGGAGCAGATTCGAGACAAGCCGGTCGTTTTTGGACGGCGATCTCTCGAACGGTTGTCGCCCATCCGGTGCGTTCGGTCGTTTGCTGCCTGTTGCTCTTCGCCTGGCCGGTCTTTCGGGGCTGGAATGTGCACTACACGTACGATGCACTTGGCGTCATTCCTCAAAACAGCAGCGCCGCACGGGGGCGCGAACTCGCTGCAAAGCATTTCTCGTCGGAACAGTTGTTTTCGTGGACATGCATATTAAGGGCGAACGGGGTCGCTGCCGAAGCAGAGACGGCGGTTGAACGTTCGGCGGAACTGTCAAAGATTTGCCGTCAAAATGAGCATGTCGTCGATGTGTGGAGCATCGCGGCGCCTTTGGGCGATCCATCCCGATCGGTGGCGGCGACGTTGGCCGCAAGCAGTGTGGGGCGGAGTCAATCGCAGGCATTTTACCTGTCGAAAGATGCCAACGCTTTGCGGATCGAAGTCATGCTCGACTCGCCGCCGCTTTCGGATGCCGCGATGGATTCGTGCGCATCGGTATTGCAACAAATCGAATCCTGGGCGGGCGAGCATCTTTCGGATGACGTTGGCGTGTTCGCAACCGGATTGACGCCGTACATTCTCGACATCAAGTCGGTGGCCGACGCGGATGAAGTCCGGGTGACGGCGCTCGTGATTATTGTCATATTCCTGATCGTCGCCTATCTCGTGCGCGACTTGATCCTGGCAATCGTCATGATCGCTGCGACGCTTCTCGTGTTTTTTGTGACTCTTGGTGTCACTGAATGGTTCTTTGTGACCATGATGGGGCAGAGCGGAATCGACTGGAAGGTGAAGCTCTTTGCGTTCGTTATCCTGGTTGCCGTTGGGCAAGATTACAACATCTTTCTGGTAACGCGCATCCTGCAGGAACACAAATCCCACGAACTGCCGCTTGCTGTTGAAAAAGCCATCGCGTCGACGGGCGGGGTCATCAGCAGTTGCGGCGCGATCATGGCCGCCACGCTCGGTTCACTGGCAGCGACCGGCTTGCCATTCTTTCAGGAGTTGGGCATGGCCTTCGCGCTGGGCGTGCTCGTTGACACGTTTCTGGTCAGACCGATTCTTGTGCCGGCCTCGCTTCTTGTGATTCGAGGTCATCGGCGCCCCAGCCTCGAAGGCGCCGAAATTTTGCCCGTGCAGTCCACGTCCTGACTCGCTAGAGTTTCATCCACATTTGCCTGCATCGGGAATCAAGAGTGGAACAAGAAGCGACCAGTTCAAGAGCCGGAATCCTAAAAGCC
>JAUIEW010000057.1 GCA_030429365.1 Phycisphaerae bacterium | reverse complement strand
ATCCGACCCACGTGATTCCCGGGGATAAGAAAGACAACTTCTGGGAGATGGGTGCGACGGGGCCTTGCGGTCCGTGCAGCGAGATTCACGTCGACCTGACGCCGGACAAATCGGGCGGCTCACGCGTCAACCAGGACGATCCGAGCGTGATCGAAATCTGGAACCTGGTGTTCATCCAGTTCAACCGCGTTGCGGACGGTACGCTTCATCCGCTGCCTGCAAAGCACGTTGATACCGGGATGGGTTTCGAGCGCATTTGCGCCGTGCTTCAATCCAAAAAGAGCAACTACGATACCGACGTCTTTACGCCGGTCTTTGCCGCAATTCAAGAACGAACCGGCGCCGCCCCTTACACCGGTTTGCTTGAAGGTGAAGTCAAAGGGCAAGCCGACAAGCGCGACGCGTTGATGCGTGATGTGTCATATCGTGTCATCGCCGACCACCTGCGCTGCCTGACCTTCGCCCTGACCGATGGCGCGGTGCCCAGCAATGAAGGCCGCGGGTATGTGCTTCGTCGCATTCTGCGTCGGGCGGTGCGCTACGGTCGTCAGTATTTCGATATGACCGAACCATTCCTGTGCGATCTGGTCGCGCCGCTCGTCGAACACATGGGCGAGGCGTTCCCCGAATTGCGAAATGCCAATCAGGGTCGAAACATCGAGCACGTCGTCGAACTCATTCGCGATGAGGAAGTGTCGTTTGGCCGCACGCTCGATCGCGGCATCAAACTGTTCGACGAAGCAGCGGAACGAGCGGAAAACAACCGCATTCGTGCCGAAGACGCATTCATGCTGCACGATACCTATGGCTTTCCCGTCGACCTGACGGAATTGATGGCCGAGGAACGCGGCATGACCGTCGATGCGGCCGGCTACGAGCGGTTGATGGACGAAGCCCGCAAGCGCGCCCAAGCCGCCGGCGGTGGCGACGACGATTTCAACATGAACATCATCGACGCACTCCCAGCCACCGATGACTCGGCGAAATACGAAACCACCATGACCACCGGTCAGTTGCTTGGCTACGTGTGCGACGGACAGTTTGTCGATGAAGGCGAAGTTCCGTTGGGCGAGACGGTCGCGCTCGTCACCGATGAAACGTGTTTCTACGGCGAGCAGGGCGGTCAGGTGGGCGATCGCGGCGACCTGGAAGCCACCGGTGAATCACCCGGCGCGTTTGACGTTCCCGGTTTCCGCGTGACCGATACCAAACGTTTCGGCGAAACCGTGCTGCACATCGGCGAGATGGTGTCGAGCGAGTTCCCGCTGACGGTCGGCACGACGCTGAAGATGAACGTCGATGCGGATGAGCGCCAGCAGATCGTGCGCAACCACACCGCCACCCACCTTCTGAACTGGGCGCTGCGGGTTGTGTTGGGGTCGGGCGTCGATCAGCGCGGTTCATTGGTGGATACCGATAAGACCCGTTTCGACTTCACGTGTCGTAAGGCACTTGAGGTCGATGAGTTGGAGCGCGTCGGCAAACTCGTCGAAGAAAAAATCAGCGCGGCCCTCGTCGTTCAAACCAAGGAAGTGGCGGAGACCGACGCACGTCACATCAACACGCTGCGGGCGGTGTTTGGCGAGAAGTACCCCGAGCGCGTGCGCGTCGTATCGATCGGCGCGGACATCGACCAGATGCTCACCACCCCCGACGATGAAAAGTGGATGGAGTACTCGGTGGAGTACTGCGGTGGAACGCACGTTCAAACCACATCCGAAATCGAGCACTTCGTGTTGACCGGTGAGGAGGGCGTGGCCAAGGGTATCCGCCGCGTCGTCGGTATCACTGGCGAACACGCTGCCCAAGCCGTGCGCGATGGCGAAGCGCTCGCGGGTGAGTTGGCGTCGCTTGCAAAGAAGGTCGATTCGGGCGAGTCCGTCGACCTCGCAAGCATGCAGCAACGCCTGACCGATTCGATCATCCCGATCGCGGTCAAGCACAACTTGCGACAGCAGTTGACCGAGCTTCAAAAGAAACTCAAAAAGTCAGAGAAGGCATCGTCGGCCGCTTCTGCCGATGCGGTGTTTGCAGCCGTCGATGATCTCGTCGCCAATGCCCAGACCATCGGCGACATCACGGTGGTCGTCGGAGAAGTTCCGACGGCGAATGGCGACGCCCTGCGTACGGCCATCGACCGCGTGCGTCAGAAAACGGAGGGCTCGGCTGTCCTGCTCGCGACCCACGAGGATGGCAAAGTCACGTTGATGGCTGGCATGAGCAAATCGGCGATCGCAGCCGGTTTGAAGGCGGGCGACCTGATCCGCGAAATCGCCCCGCATGTCGGCGGAAAAGGCGGCGGACGACCCGATATGGCCCAGGGCGGCGGTGGAAATCCCGACGGCATCCCCGAAGCCATCAGCGCCGCGACCGATTGGCTCCGCGGTAAACTGGGCGCTTAATCACCCGCCCGTTGGCTCGTCGATGCGGTTCCAGACTCCGGTAATTCCCCTATTTTCAACGCCATTCGCCCCAATTTTACGCATTTTGCGGGCGTGGACGTGAAGGGTTGGTCCACGGTTGGACGATATCACCCGAGCAGGTTCTCGTATGATATCACAGCCGACTGGACGCCAATGGCCAACGCAGCAGACAATCGATCCGCGACCGGTGCACCGCAACAACGCCCGCGCACAAGGGTCCTGGTGGTCGGTCCGGTGACGGCTGTCGGCGGCATCGGGCAGGTCGCTCGCATGTCGGTCGGGGCGATGGATGCGAAGCGGTTCGACATCGCCACCTGCGACACCACCAAAGACACGCCCGAAGACCGAAGCCTGGCCACCGCACTGTGGTCGCACGTTCGGCGATTGGGCAATCTGATCCACGGCATCCGCAAACATCAGCCCGACCTGGTCCACCTTCATACGTGCAGCTACCTGACGTTCTATCGCACACTGATCGACGTGGCTGTCTGCCGCTGCATGGGGCGCAACTACGTCCTGCACATTCACGGTGGATTGTTTGATGAGTTTCTCGCCTCCCTTCGCGGTTGGAAGAAGGCCCTGGTGTCAAGCGCTCTGCGACATGCCGGGCGCGTGATCGTGCTGGGGCATTGCTGGCGGACGAATCTGATGCGGCGGGTGGCTGGCATGGACATCGCGGTCCTGCCCAATGCCATCGAGCTAGCGGACGAACCGTGCAAGGGGGAGGCGGCTGAGACGCTGCGTGGCGTGGCGTTTGTTGGCGATCTTTCCGAACCGAAGCGTCCTGAAGATTTGATCGTGGCCTACGCCTCGCTGCCGAGTCCAATGCGCAAGGCGTTTCCGCTGCACATGGTTGGTGGGGGGACGCCGCAGCGAAAGGGGCATTTGCGATCGTTGGCGCTGCGACTGGGGATCGAAGACCGTGTGATTTTTCACGGATCGCTGGCCCATGAGCGGGTGACGAAGCTGCTTCGATCGGTTGATTTGTTCGTCCTGCCCAGTCGGGCGGAGGGGCAGCCGATTGCGCTGATGGAAGCGATGGCCGCTCGGGCGGCATCGATCGTGACGGGCGTCGGGGCGATTCCGGAAACGGTGACAGACGGGGTGGAAGCCCGGGTCATTGCTCCGTGCAACCCGCTGCAGTTGGCCAACGCCATGCGGGACCTGCTCCCGAACGCGGACAAACGAAGGTCGATGGGCCATGCCGCTCGGCTGCGGGTCGAAAACGACTTCGCGACGGAACGCTTCGCCCGCAACCTAGCCGCCATCTGGGACGCGGAAGCCCGCCGCAACGCCAAGAGGGACGCCGTCCCGGTTCCGCGGCTGGCGACCACGACCTTCCGATCGATCCTCTGATTGAGCCGGCCCTGCGGCTAAATTCCCCCGAATCACAAAAAAATCACCCACCCTGTCAGATTTCGGGGGGCTCGTGCTATTGAACGATGGAGAGAGAGCGGCCCCTGTCGGGGTTCAACGGATTCCCAGCCTGCGTGGGGGTGGGCAGGGAGCGGCACGATAGGAGGGCTTGCGGGCCCTCCTGTCTTCGTTTGAGTACCGGCGCTCTTTCAAGATCGTACTCCTCCAAGAGAGAGCGCCGGTCTTTAACGACCCAGTCGCCGAGCATTTCGCCTCATTCCGACGTGCCTACCAAACGCTACAAGATACTTACATAGATGGGCAAGCTGGTTACACGATTGCGGGGCAAATACAATGCGCACGTGCAAGTGGATATTCCAGATGATGCGGCTTGTCGAAAGTGCGGGTACTCCCTTCGCGCTATCAGAGCCGCAGTGTCCCCGCCCGTATTGACAGGTTTTGCTTACAGTTCTAGGATGCGTCGCTCCCCGATTGGTGTTGGCTTGGGCCCGCTTTTCGGTGGTGACAGCCCGGGTGGCGGAATAGGCAGACGCGCATGGTTGAGGGCCATGTGCCCGTTAGGGCGTGCTGGTTCGACTCCAGTCCCGGGCAGTTTTTCCATCCAGTGGTTCATTCCTCGCAGGCCCAGCCCATCGCTGTGTCTGCCCGACAGCAGAACGGCGCGGGAAAATGGCATTCGTGACCTGCATCAGAGATTGCGATTCGCTCCCCAGCCGACTTCCCCTGACCCGACGCACTCCGATTGCTCTTTCATTGATGGCGATATTGTCTGCCGTCGCGATGACTGGCTGTGCGCCGCGATCGGTCGAGCGATACATGGGGGCTGCCCCCGAAAAGCTCGTGGGCGAGTATTCGGATCTCCTCGAGAATCAGTACACCGTCATCGCCGACTTTGAAGCCGCCTACCAACTCAAGCTGTTCACCATCGACGGACCGGACGGCGCGGCCAAACTCAAACGCGATCGCAAGAGCGGCGTGCCGTCGACCGGAACAAGTGGCATGCGGTTCGTGTTGCGCTCGTCGGCTGACGTGCTGGTCGCGGACAATCGAAACGAGCCCGTTCTGAAGCTACCCAGCGATTGGCGCGACTATCGCCTGCTGCAAGCCAGTCTGTATTGCCCGCTTCAAGGGTTGGAACTCGAAACCGCCATTCGTTCCGGATCAGCAGCAGATGGCGCGGAGGCGCTGTCGGCGATTCCGCTCAAGCAAGGTTGGAATCTGATTCGACTCGACTTGTCGGACGCGAGCGATGTCGTCGATCTCGCCAACGTCACCAGTCTTAGCTTTCGGATCATCGAACTCACCGCACCGGTCGAGTTGTTCATCGATGACATCGTGTTAGCCGACAACCGCATGACGTTTGCGGGCACACCGGGTGAAGGCGAGGGCGGGTTATACGTTCAGCAAGAAGGGCGGCTTATCAATGTCGGATCACCCAAGCGGTTTGAACTCAGTTTCGGCAACGGTCAGATCGTGCAGTGGCATGCGCTGAACCGCGACCGCGAAAAGAAGATCAATCTCGTCGGAGCCGCAGGTGCACTTGGACCGATCCCGGTTGTTCTGACCGATCCCGATCAGGTGTTCGACGATGAGATTCCCCTTGTTCCAGAGGGGTTTTCGTCGCTGGGTGGTTTGGTCTCCGCGCGTCAGCGCATCATCGAAGCCAACGATGTTGTTGTGATCGTCGAATGCACCTGGGCGTTTCCCGATTCGGTGCAGGATGTCGTCGATCACCGCACGCCGTTCCAACGATGGACATATGCGATCTACCAGACCGGGCAGATATTCGTCACCGTCGAATGCACAACGGAGAGTGGCGACTTCAAACCTGAATCGATCGGTTTGGTCGTCAGCCGCCGCCTGGTCGACGACATGGTTGCAGGCAAGCACGAGCCAGCCGGTCTGAACAACGACCCGCTGCTGCAGCATCTTTCGTTTGCGTGGATGGAAGAACCGAAGACCAAGACCGGATTGTTCTGGGTGCTGCATAATAGTAGGCAATATCCGCAGCTTCGCGGCATGGTCGACGAGGATTCAAACATCGCCAGCGTCGCCGCATACGGCGGACGCGTGAACTACCCGACACATCGCGCGGCATCGATGATGACTGTTTGGCCGGCCGGCAACTGCGGGCAATCCGTTCGCGAACTTCAGGCGGTGTACTACTGTCAGAAGATGGATGTGAAAACGGTCGTGGGCGAACCGTCAACCGTCAGCAAAGGAGACATCGATGGTGACGGATTCGACGAAAGCCTTGGCGCCTACGTGATCAAACCAGACGCCAACCAGGTTCACGTCAAACTCGACGGCAGACGCCAACCGCTCGTCGATCCGGTGTTCTGCATCGAAGGGGTCAACGATCGCGAGGCGTCGGTGTATTTCGACTACACCATCCATGAGCAAGTGGCCCGCCTCGGCGATGGCCGTCTGCTCATTCAGATTCCGCAGACGATCACGGGCGAATCGATTCTCGAAGTGTACCTCAAAAACGCCCCGACGATCCCCTGACGTTTGGACACGCGGCTGCTTGACACCCCCATTGGTCGCTCCTATACTCCGGCGTTCTGTATCCGTTTGAGTTCTTTATTGACAATAGGTTACGTTAATTCTGGATCGATTGGGACCTGCCGTGGCCAAGAAGAAAAAGACCACTGTTGCCAAGAAGAAGGCTGCCAAGGCCTCCCGATCGTCTGCTTCCAGGAAGGCCAAGACCACGAAAAAGGTCAAAGCCGCCAAGAAGGCCAAGACCGTATCCAAGGCCAAGAAGCGAACGGCGAAGAAAACCTCCAAGAAGTCAGCGGCCAAGAAAAAGTCCGTAACCAAGAAGAAGTCAGTGGCCAAGAAGAAACCTGTGGCCAAAAAGAAGACGGCTGCCAAAAAGAAGTCATCACCGACGAAGAAATCCGTCGTTTCGAAGAAGTCCGCTGGGAAGAAAAGCGCGGGGGGCTCGAAGAAGAAAGCCAGCCAAGTCGAGTCCAGTGCATCGGCATTGCACAATGACGGCGAGGATTTCTACGAAGAAGTTAAGGTTCCCAAAACGAAGCTGACGGACAAGCAGTTGGCGATGTTCCGTCAATTGCTGATCGAAAAGCGCCGCGAACTGCTCGGCGATGTGCGGATGTTGACGCGCGACGCCCTGGGCAAACCGCGGCAGGAATCGTCTGGCGATCTGTCGAATGTTCCGATTCATATGGCAGACGTGGGCTCCGACAATTGGGAGCAGGATTTTACGATCGGTCTGATTGCTAATGAACGTCAACTGGTTCGTGAAATAGACGAAGCCCTGGCACGGGTTGAAGATCGAACCTACGGTGTGTGTCTCGGAACGTTCAAACGCATTTCAGTGGCGCGCTTGCGGGCCAAGCCGTGGGCAAAGTACAGCATCGAATATGCCCGCGAATTGGAACAGAGGCGTCGATAGGATGAATCACGGTCCCTTTTCCAGGAGCCAACATCATGTCTGAGGCACCTGGAGACACTCCTTCGGTTGTTTCCCAGCAAAAGTCATGCGGTGAAGCAGGGATGTGCATGCAAGGCGGTGCGATGCGCAGCGTGCCTGCCCATCTGCGCTTGTGGACGCTGGTGGTTCTTGGGTTGATTGCGGATCTTTGGTCCAAGAGTTGGGCGTTCAGTGAACTTGCGCCAAACAAGGCGCGCGAATTCATTCCAGGTTTGCTCGAGTTCAATTTGTCGTTGAATTCAGGAGCGCTCTTTGGAATGGGCTCTGGGCTGGTCTGGCTGTTTATCGGCGCCTCGCTTATCGCGCTGGTTTTCGTCTTGTATTTGTTTTCGTGCAGCCATCCCAAGCAGCGCGTGATCCATGTGGCGTTGGGATTGATATTGGCCGGCGCCCTCGGCAACCTTTACGACCGAGTCGCCCACCAGTACGATATGGTGACACTGAAAGCCAAAGGCGAATTGCCCGAGTTTTCATTGATCGGAACGCATGTTCCTGGCGGGAAGGACGACGAGGATTTCGTCCACATTCGTCCTTGGTGGGTCACCGGTGGTGATCGCGCAATTGCGCGCAGCGACATGATCGGCGACGTCAAACGCATCGGCGTCGTTCGCGATTTTCTCAAGATCACACCGAAAATTGGGGAACACGATATCTGGCGATGGGTCTTTAACGTCGCAGATGTTTTTCTCGTCGTTGGCGTGTCACTGTTGTTGCTGTCGTTTTGGTTCCAACGCCCAATCCCGGAATCTGAAACCGGCGAGCCAACGACCGGGAGCTAGCGCCACCATCAAACATGGCTTGATCCCCATTGCCCATACGCAAAGCCAATCCATTCAGCGAAGATGATCGTCGGTTCATGGCGCGCGCGTGCTCAGCCGCCCTTAAAGGGCGCGGATACGTCGAACCCAATCCAATGGTCGGTTGTGTCATCGTCAAGAACGGCAATTTGATCGCCACCGGCTGGCATCGAAAGTTCGGTGGTCCACATGCGGAAGTCAATGCACTTCAAAAAGCCGGCGCCAAAGCGGCTGGCGCGACAGTGTATGTGACGCTTGAGCCGTGCTGCCATGTCGGGAAGACCGGACCATGTACCACCGCCCTGATCGAGGCGAAGGTGGGACGGGTGGTCGTCGGTTGTCGCGACCCGTTTCCGCGGGTGGCTGGCGGGGGCATCAAAGCGCTGCGCAAGGCAGGAATCCGGTCGGATGTGGGGCTGCTTGAAGACGAGGCCAAGGAAATTATAGCGCCGTTTCGGATGCTCGTTGAGCATGGTCGTCCGTATGTGATCGCTAAGTGGGCTCAAAGCCTCGACGGGAAAATCGCAACAGCAAGTGGTGACTCCAAGTGGATTTCGGGTGAAAAGTCCCGCCGAATTGTTCATCAATTGCGTGGCAGGATGGATGCAGTCATCGTCGGCGCGCGGACGGCGAAGTTGGATGATCCGATGCTGACTGCAAGGGGTGTTCGCCCCCGGCGCATTGCGACACGCATCGTTTTCGACAGCGCTTTACAGATTTCGCCGAAGTCCAATTTGGTGCGGTCAGCCGGCGATTACCCGACGATGATCATGACCACATCGTCGTCGTTTCGCACCAATGCGAATCGGGTTGATGCGCTGACGCGCCTTGGCGTGCAGATTGTCGCCTGCCGATCGCAATCGGGAAAAATCAGTCCCGCCAGCGCCCTCACACACCTCGCCAAGCGCGGGATGACCAATGTGTTGCTTGAAGGGGGCGGTGAACTGATCGGTGCTTTTAATGATTCGGGCTTGGTGGATGAGGCGCATGTATTCACTGTTCCCATCGTTTTGGGGGGACGCGGACCGACGGGCTGTGCTGGAAAAGGCGTGTCAAAGGTACGAGATGCCGTGCGAGGGACCGTCATAAAGCGCCGGTTTATCGACGGCGATCAATATTCTGTCGTTCGGTTTGCAAATCTCAAAAGCTAACTGGGCTCTTCGCCGATCTATGTCGTATACTGTGGGTTGAGGGGATCAATTCGCTGCAGCAGGCGGATACTGTAGCCAGACCGCGAAATCCGACCGCGTTCTTCAAAGCACTGGCTACGCTTAAGGGAGTACATTCCGATGTCCCACGCGAGCCCTCGAAAAACCCAACCAACTCCTGACGTTTTCATTTCAAATCAGCACGAACCCGGTCATAGCAAATTGCGCGTGAAGATCGAGCAATTTGAATCTGTGCTGAAACTCCGAGATACCCACCCATTTGGGCCCAAAGGTGCTTTTGCCCGTTGGCTCGACGAATTTTCGGAGATGGAAGATCACGGAACTTGCCCGCCTCCGATGGCGTAGGCGTTAGAAAGCGCCAACCTTGACACCGATTCCGCATCCCGGATAATCGAGATTTCGGGGCGGAGATCATGCCGACAGAAGTCTTAACCTGCTTAGATACAAAAGCTTATGATGAAGTCGTCGCGAAGGCCGCGTCCTTGCTTTCCGCTGGCAAATTGGTCGCGATCCCGACGGAGACGGTCTATGGCGTCGCCGCACGTGCCGATTCGGTTGAGGCGATCGCCACGCTCAAGCAGGTCAAGGGACGCGACGCAGCCAAGCCGTTTTCGCTGCACATCGGCGGTCCTGACGATGTCCACCGCTACGTCCCCGAATTGTCGCAGATTGCGAAACGCATCATTCGAAGGGCTTGGCCGGGACCACTGTCGGTCGTGTTTCCCGTGAAATCTCCCAACGACGCGCCGATCGTTGAAGAGTTGGGCCCCGAAGTCATCGATCTGCTGTACCATGAGCAGACGATCGGCGTTCGATGCCCGGACCATCGCGTGGCGATCGACGTGCTTTCGCGTGTGCCGCATCCGGTGGTGGCAGCCAGCGCGAACCGGGCTGGACAACCGCCGCCCCGTGACATTGCCGGGGTATTGGCCGAGTTGGATGGCGATGTTGCATTGGCGATCGATGGCGGAACGACCCAGTATGAGGGCCCGTCCACCGTGGTCCGACTCGATGGTGACGGGTTTGAGGTGCTGCGTGAGGGCGTGGTATCAACGCGTGTTTTGAAGAAATACATGACCGTGAACATACTCTTTGTCTGCAGTGGAAACACCTGTCGCAGCCCGATGGCCGAGGCGCTGTGCCGTCAGGAAATCGCCAAGGGACAAGGTTGCTCCGTGGACGAGTTGGCCGATCGCGGGATTTACGTGCGGTCAGCCGGTGCGAGTTCGTTTGGTGGCGGACCGGCATCGGGTGGTGCGGTTCAGGCGGTCAAGGAACTCGGCGCCAACCTTGACGATCATCATGCGCAGTCGCTTGACCAGGTGTTGATCAATTCGGCTGACCATATCTTCTGCATGACGAGCGGGCATGTGGAAGCGGTGAAATCGTTGGTGCCCGATGTCGGCGACAAGGTACAATTGCTGATCGAAGGACGCGATGTAAACGACCCGTTTGGTGGATCGGCGGAAGAGTATCAACGGTGTGCGCAGCAGATCAGCGCCGCGGTCCAAGAACGGTTGAAGGGAATAACCCTATGAAGATTTCGATTTCGAGTGATCACCGAGGATACCGCGCCAAGCAGCGCATCGCCGAGATGTTGCGAAACGCCCAACACGAGGTCGACGATTGCGGGTGCGACAATGCCGAAAGCTGCGACTATCCGGACATGGCCAAGATCGCAGCCGGTCGGGTTTCGGGCGGCGAATCGGATCGCGCGATTTTGATTTGCGGCACGGGGTTGGGAATGTCGATCGCGGCGAACAAACTGCGCCGTGTTCGGGCGGCGCTGTGTCATGACGAATTGACTGCGCAGCTTTCGCGCAAGCACAATGATGCGAACGTGCTTTGCCTGCCGGCTGACCTGATTGGCGACCAGCTTCTTTTTCTGATTGTCAACTCATGGTTAGAGACGAAGTTTGAAGGAGGGCGACACGCCCGCCGGATCGAGAAGATTACCGCGATCGAGAATGAAAATTGCCCCGGATGACATGCGGATCGCGAAAGGTTTGGCGAATCCAGCATTGCAAATCACGATCATCGTTTTGAGTGCGATTTCATGCATATCTAAGTGACGTTTCACTTCGCAGGGATTGACCCTGTGGTCCACGCATTTCTATGATAGGCGACTCGCCGGGTGTTGCGGGTAGCTTTTATGATCCCAGCGCGGCTGTCTGATTGGGGCGGTCGTCGCGCACTAAGGTTTTCGATCGTTGGACTCCAGTAAGCTAATTGAAACGAATCCTGCCAACGAGGCGGAGCGCGCGGTATTGGTCAAGCTGATCACGCCGGAGAACGCTTCGTCGGTCGATGCGCGCAACCCGCTTGGCGAACTCAAGATGCTCGCAGAGGCGGCAGGCGCGGAAGTTGTGGATGGTCTGCTGCAAAAGCGGATGAAGGAATCCACGCGCACGCACATCGGCAAGGGCAAGGTTGAGGAATTGACCGAAAAGTGCGAAGCGTCGGAAGCCAACCTTGTCATCTTTGACGATGAACTGACGCCTGCGCAAATCCGCACCTTGGAAAAAGCGACCAATCGGAGGGTGATCGATCGCAGCGAACTCATCCTTGATATCTTTGCATCACGAGCGCGGACGCGCGAGGCTCGGTTGCAGGTCGAGATTGCACAGTTGGAATACACGTCGCCGCGCCTTCGCGGTATGTGGACGCACCTTGAGCGAATCGCGGGCGCGGGCGGAGGCGGGCAGGCCGGTTCGGTCGGTGGAATCGGAACGCGCGGTCCTGGTGAACGGCAGATCGAAGTCGACCGGCGTATTGTGCGCGATCGGTTGACGTTTTTGCGCAAGCAAATTCAGCAGATCGACGATCGCAAGACGCGGACCGTCAAGTCGCGCAGCGATCAGTTCACGATCTCGCTCGTCGGATACACCAACGCGGGCAAGAGTACGCTCATGAACGCCCTGACCGATGCCGGCCAAGATGCGCGCGACATGCTCTTTGCGACGCTTGATACCAAGACTGTGCGGTGGGATGTGACGTCGTCGCAGCACGCCCTGATCAGCGATACGGTTGGATTCGTTCGTAACCTGCCGCACAAGCTGGTCGCGTCATTCAAAGCCACGCTCGAAGAAGCGATTCATGCTGACCTGCTGTTTCATGTTGTCGATGCGTCGTCGAAGGATGCGATGCGGCAGGTGACGGTGGTCAAAGACGTCTTGGAGGAGTTGGGGTGCGGCGATCGCGATGCACTGGTCCTGCTCAACAAGATCGATCAAGCCACGGACTTAGGCATGGTGGACGTGCTGGAAGAAAAGCACGCGCCGGCATTTCGTATTTCCGCGAAGAATGGCGAGGGCCTTGCAGAAGTCGCCGAATACATCGTCGATAAGATGTCATCGCAGCGCATCGATGCAACGGTTCGACTCGCGGCGTCGGAAGGGAAATTGCTGAATCTTCTGACGCAGCATGCTGAGATTCATGACCAGACTTATGAAGAGAATAAGGTGACGTTGGAGCTGACGGCTGATCGTACGTGGTTGGCGCAGTTGCAGTCGCGGTATCCTTCGTTGGAGACGATTTGATTGGGGGGAGTGACGGAGTGACGAAGTGACGGAGTGACGAAGTGACGGAGTGACGAAGGGTGGCCCTCCTGTTTAGAGGTGGGGGACTCGATGATCAAAATCGTCATTGCATCGCTGTCAACCTTACAGCATCGTCATTCCCACGCAGGCGGGAATCCAGGGCGCATCACTTCAACCATTCAGCCCGGTCACTTCGCCGTTTGCGCGTCAACATTGCTTTCGTATTGATCATCGTGATTGACGTTCTCGTTTACGTTGTCACGATCGTGGAGGTCATCGCGTTCGGTGCCGGGAATGGGGAACCGTCTGGACGGTGTCGGTTTTGACGGCTCCATGACGCGTGGGGCGATGATGTGTTTGACGAATTTTCGACTTGTCGACGTGACGTGCCCACCGCGCCAGCCGTACTTGTTGTATTGCCTGCGCCACGGGAGATTCACGACCTTGGTGTACAGTCGCCGCTGCTTGGTGGTCAGGCCCGATGCGATGCGGAAACCTGAGCGACCAGCCGGCGCGCCCGATTCGCCATCGGCGTTGACCCCGAGCGTCGCAAGAATGGCGTCGCGCCTTGAACACGTTGCGTATAACTTGCCACGAATATGGTTGAGCGCCGGCGTGAGGTTGTGGCTGGCGGATACCGACGGCTGAAACAACACCACGTTCTCCACCATCACGTCTTCCGGCAAGCGCTCCAATGCGTTGAGAATCACGGCTGACCCCGCTGACAATCCCATCACGGTGAGTTCGCCGTCCGGTTGTTCGCGGTAATAGCGTTGAATGTAACCGGCGAGGTTCTTGGCATTGAGCGTGCTTCGCGCCGCGATCAAGTGGTCAGCGCCCCAGAGCAGAAACGACGTCCAGACGAATCCGCGAAACTCGCCATCGTATCCGGCCATCCGCAGTCCACGCTTCACCGACGGGCCCGCGCCGAAGTAGCTCGCACCGTCGAGAAAGACGACGCGTTTGCTGGGATCGATTTCCGCGCAGCCGGTCGCGAGCCATGCCGTGAGGATGACCGCGATCAGCGCGTTTCGCTTTTGGTTGTTTCGTTTCATGGATCAGGTGGTGTGCGTCGAACTGCTTGCGACGTTGATATTGGCATTGGGGACGACCCGTTCATATCCTGCTACAATGCTTTCGCAGTTTCGCAATTCTAACGATTGCGTACGGTTTCGGACAGTATACAGAGTCAGCGAGATGATGCATGGATGAAGCGGTGGAGGTCATTCTATTCACGGATGGTGCGTGCAGCGGGAATCCCGGACCGGGCGGATGGGCGTTTATCCTACGTCATGTGCCCACGGGCAAGGAACGTCGCGGGTCGGGCGGGTTGGCTGAGACCACCAACAACCAGATGGAACTCACAGGTGTGATCGAAGGCTTGCGGGCGCTGACGAAACCAACCCGGGTCACGGTGGTCAGCGACAGCCAATACGTCGTCAAAGGGATGCGTGAGTGGGTGACCGGCTGGATCAAAAACGGTTGGATGCGCGGGCCCAAGAAACGCGACCCGGTCAAGAACGTTGAGCTTTGGAAAGAGCTGGTGGAACTCGATGCGAAGCACGACGTCTCATACGAGTACGTGAAGGGCCACGCCGGGCATCCGGAAAACGAAGAGTGCGATCAGATGGCTGTGGAAGCGGCGCGGGAAGCCGCAATGGGTATCTAGCATGCATGTTTACGACGGGACAGCCAAGCCGCAGATTCGACCCGTGCAGGCCTATCCGGTTGAGCAGGAAGGTGAGACCGTGTTTGTGCTGGTTGATCCGAGCGGGTGGGCGGGGGCTACGATCACCGTCAACCGCGAGGCGCTGTTTCTGCTTGGCATGTTCGATGGCGTGCATTCGCTGGACGACGTTCGGGCAGGGTATCTGGCGCAGTTTGGCAAAGTGATGCCGACCGAGACGCTGGCCAGCATCGTCGAGGGATTGCGACAGGCCCGTCTGCTGGGCGGCGCGGATTTCCTGGAATACTACAACGAACTGCTCGAAGCCTACCGGGCGGCTCCGACGCGTCCCGTGCAATATGCGCAATCGTTTGAATCGCCTGAACAACTCAAGTCCGACATCGCCGAGATGCTGGCGCAGGGCGAACGTGTCGAGTCGAATGGTCGCAGGGTGCGCGGCATTGTCGCGCCGCATCTTGATTATCCGCGTGGCGGTCCATGTTATGCCGCCGCCTATGCGCAATTGATGAACACCCCTGCGCCGAAGCGCGTGATCATTTTAGGGACCAATCATTTCGGCATGTCGGCATCGGTGTCCGCGACGGGCAAGGCCTTTGAAAGTCCGTACGGTACGACGCAGGTCGATGTCGATTTTCTGGAGCGGTTGGAGGCACGCTGCGGTGATCTGCGATCGCACGAACTGGATCATGCCCGCGAGCATTCGATCGAACTCCAAGTGTTGATTTGCCAGCATCTTTGGGGGAGCGATGCGTTTGAAATCGTCCCCGCGCTGTGTCCCGATCCTTGCGGTCCGACAGGGACAGCCCCCTGGTCGGGTGAGGGGGTGGATCTTGCCGACTTCGCATCGGCGCTGCGTGAGGTTCTAAACGAAGACGACGATCAATCGCTGGTGATTGCGGGTGCGGACCTTTCGCATTTCGGTCGCGAGTTTGGCGATGATCGCGATCTGGATGATGCATTTTGCAGGGAAGTCGAAGAGCGCGACCAAGCCGCACTGGTGCACGTTGCGGCCAACGGTCCAACGGATTTCGTCGCAACGGTTGCACGCGATGAAAACCCCACGCGGGTGTGCAGCGCCGGGTGCATTTTCACCGCGATGCAGGCGCTGGATGATGCGAAGGTAGAGGTGCTGCGCTATCATCAGACCGTTGATCCCGAGACGCATACGGCAGTCAGTTGTGCGGCCGCCGTTTTCTACAATTGACCCGATCGGGATTCTGGCACGCATTTCGCAGCGATTTCACGTCGATCCTTTCGCGCCGGGCATAAATCGACGACAATAACCTACCATGAGCCGTTGGCACGATTGGCATGAAGAGGTTGTCTCCGGACGCAGCGGCGTGCTGCCATCGGTGGTGCGTGGCGGATTGGACATTGCGTCGCAGTTTTATGGAGCGGCTGTCCGCTGGCGCAACCAATCGTTTGATCGCGGGCGCAAGGAAGTGCTGTCGGTGTCGGCGCCGGGGATCAGCGTGGGAAACCTCACGACCGGTGGGACGGGCAAGTCGCCGATGGTGATTGAACTTGCCCGACGACTCATCGCGATGGGGCACGCACCGGCCGTCGTGTCGCGCGGGTATAAATCCGAAGCGACGGGTGAGTCGGATGAAATCATGATGATGCGGCGGGCGCTTTCGAGTCTGCAATGTGTCGTCAATGTTGACCGGGTAACCGGCGCGAATGCGGCGATCGCGAACGGGGCAGATGTGATCCTGCTGGATGACGGATTTCAGCACCGCCGATTGGCCCGTGACCTTGATATTGTGCTGATTGATGCGACGCGACCTTTTGGTTTCGGGCATCTATTACCGCGAGGGTTTTTGCGGGAACCGATTGAAAATGCGAAGCGTGCGGATGTGCTCGTGCTGACGCGTTTCGACGAAGTGACCGATCATCGGCGTGCGGAACTGCTGCGGATGACGCGAAAGCTGGCTGGCGATGCGGGCGTCTTGACGTGCAGGCATCGCAGCGATTCGTTCGCCTCGATGAAGAACGATGGAGCGGATGCGGGCGGGCCCAAAGAACGTCAGCCGGCGCTTCTGGTTTCGGGGATCGGGAATCCCGAGTCATTTGAACGGACGATTCGCGAGCAACAAGTTGAGATCGCCGGGCATTTGAAATACGCCGACCATCATGCCTATAGCGATGCGGATGTGCAGTCCATGTTGGCCGAAGCCGCGAAGCTTGGGGCGAAGTCGATTGTGATCACAGCCAAGGATGCGCCGAAACTTGACCGTTTAAGCGTGACGTGGACGATGCCGGTGTTCGTGTGCTCGGTGACAATCGAATTTGCAGATGACGACAGCGAGCGTATGAATAAACTCTTGACGGATGCGATGGCTGGCAGAAACAGGAAGGTTTGTCTTTGATGAGTGAGTTTGAATTTCAACCGATGGACCTGCGCAAGCTTCGTACGTATTCGATCGCGAAGCGCGCCCACAAGGTCGATCTTGATCGTGCCGGCAAACTCACCGAGGTCGGCGCGTCGGCGATGTCGCTGTTGGATTCGATGCCCGACTATCTCGGTGCGCAGTCCTTCCGCAAGATCGTCCACGCGGTCGCCGCTGCCCGAAAGAACCATCGGCCGGTGGTCATCGCGATGGGGGCGCACGTCGTCAAGGTCGGCTGCGCTCCGCTGATCATCGACCTGATGGAGCGTGGAATCGTCAATGCGTTGGCGTTCAACGGCGCCACCGCGATCCACGATGTCGAGCTGGCGACGCTCGGACAGACGAGTGAAGAGGTGGCTGACACCATTCGTGACGGTTCGTTCGGGATGGTCGAAGAGACCATGGGCTTTTTCGCGGAGGTGTGCGATGAGGCGGCGCGTGGCGAGATCGGTTTGGGACGCGCGATTGCGGGCAAACTCGTTCGGGAAAACGCTCCCCATGGTGCGAGCAGCATTTTGGCCGCGGCTGGGCGGTTGGGCGTTCCGGTGACGGTTCACGTCGCCCTGGGGACCGACACGGTTCACATGGCCGGGAACCTCGATGCGGGCAAGCTTGGGGCGGCTTCATTGCTGGATTTCCGCCTGCTTTGTAACATTGTCGGTCAGCTTGGTGCGACGCCCTTTACCGTTGGCGCGGATGAGGATGGGGGGCGAGGCGCTGGTGATTCGGGCGGTGTCTGGCTGAATGTCGGTTCGGCGGTCATCCTTCCGGAGGTTTTCTTAAAAGCTGTGTCGGTCGCACGCAATCTGGGTGCGAATCTCGACGCGATGGTGACAGCCAACTTCGACATGCAGCGCCATTATCGCACGACGGAAAATGTGATCCGTCGCCCGGTGTCGGCTGGCCATGGTCATCAGGTTGTGGGCCATCATGAGATTCTGCTGCCGCTGTTTCGACACGCGGTGATCGAGGCATTGGCTGGTTAGATTGTTGCCGGTGCAGGAATCATTAACTGATAGCCGATTGCATAGGTATCGCGCTGGATCAATGTTGTCGCAATTTCAACTTTGCTGGTAGGGCTGAATTCAAATCATCATGTCGCATCGCGGGGTCCTTTTGGACCGTGACAACACGATTATTGCCGATCCGGGTTACATCGACGATCCGGACATGGTGACGCTGCTTCCCGGAGCGGCTGACAGCATTCGCCGTCTTCGCGATGAGGGGTTTTCCGTCGCGGTGGTGACGAACCAATCCGGTGTCGCCCGCGGCAAATTCACCGAAGAGCAGTTAGCCGACGTTCACGAGCGGATGGAGGAACTCCTTCACGAACAGGGAGTCCAGCTCGACGGGATTTACTACTGCCCATACCTCGACGGTCCGGAAGCCAAGGTCAAAAAGTACCGCAAGCAAAGCAACCTGCGCAAGCCCGAACCCGGCATGTTGCTGGTGGCGGCTGAGGAGTTGGACCTGTCGTTGGCCGAGTCCTGGATGGTGGGCGATTCGACTCGTGACGTGGTCGCGGGCGAGCGGGCCGGCTGCCGGACGATTCTTCTCGGCAAGCGCAACGGTGAATGCAATCCGGATTACGTCGCCGATTCGCTGGTGGGGGCGGTTGATCTCGTGATCTCCAACAAAGACCTTCCGCCCAAGGGGCAGGAGGTTGAGTCGGACGAACCCAAACCGGTGGACATGGGCCAACTGATGGCCGAGCAAGCTGTCCGTGAGCAGGATGTCGTCAACCTCCTGACCGATATTCGCGACTCGCTGCGACGCCACGAGCGCAAACAGCGGCACGAGGATTTTTCGGTGCTGCGGTTGGCTGGCACGTTGACGCAGATGTTGGCGCTGATCGTTGGCGGGTGGGGGATGATGGAGTTTTTTTCCGATACGGTCACGGCGCTCACGCGATTCGTATTGGCTGGCTTCCTGCAACTTGTCGCGCTGACCGCGTTTGTCTGCTCCGAGAAACGCTCTTAACATTTCTTCCTGTCGCCCGTCCGACACTGGCCCACTTTGGATTTTCATTTTCGTGAAACCGGTTCACAGTTCCAGCCAACCTGATCCCCAGCGCATCGTTGTGTTCATGCCGACGTGGGTGGGGGATGTGGTGATGGCCACCCCGGGGTTGCGGGCGCTGCGGAATCGTTTCGCCGATGCGCATATCACGCTATTAACCAAAGCCAACACGGTGGCGGTTCTCGAACCCGGGACGTGGATGAACGAGATCATCACCTGGCCGAAGGTGAATTCTAAGGCGGCGAAGTGGTTTGAACCGTTTAAGGTGGGGCGGCAGCTTAAAAGCAATCGATTCGATTGGGCGGTACTGCTCTCCAATTCGTTTCGATCGGCGCTGACGGCGAAGCTCGCGGGGATCAAACGGCGCATCGGATACGATCGCGACGGACGCGGCTGGCTGCTGTCCGATCGAATTCCGCCGCGACGGGTTGGTCGATCGTTTGAAAAAGTCAGTACGGTGGACTACTTCAACGAGATGATCGCGGCGCTCGATTGCGCGATGCCGACGCAGCAGATGGAGTTGGCCGTCGCGGATGACGACGCCAAGGTGGTTGAGTCGCGACTTCGCGCGTGGGGCATCGATCAGAGTCACCCGTTGGTGGTGATCAATCCGGGTGCGTCGTTTGGACCGTCGAAGCTTTGGCCGCCCGAACGTTATGCGGAGGTGGCTGACCAGTTGGTGCGCAATGACGGCGCGAGCGTTGTGGTGACCTTTGGACCGGGTGAGCGTGAACTGGCGATGCGGGTCTGTGAGACCATGAAGGAGCGATCGTATCTTGTTGACGATCCGCCCGGAACATTGGGGCAGCTTAAGGCGTTGATCGGGCGGTGCGATCTGCTGCTCAACAACGACACCGGCCCGCGCCATTTTGCCAAGGCTTTGGATCGAAATGTGGTCACGGTGTTTGGGTCGACGCACGTGGAGTGGACGCAGACGGACTATGCGAAGGAGCGATCGGTGCGGATTGCGGTCGATTGCGGCCCGTGCCAGAAGAAAGTCTGCCCGTTGGGGCATCATAAATGCATGACGGGTGTGACGAGTGAAATGGTGTATGATGCGTCGGTTGAATTGCTGAAGCAGAGCAGTCTTTCAGATTAAGGACGCAAGCTTTTGTAGGGGCGGTTGTTTTGTAGGGTGGGCCGTGCCCACCGCAGTTCGAACGACAACGACATGGTGGGCACGGCCCACCCTACGTGGACGGTTTCATGCCTGCTAATTCCGGTCAATCCAAGCGCGAATTCTGGGTTGATGCGGATCATTTGGATTTGTTTGCGCTCAATGGCATCGCATCGATCGATGATCTGTTCGCGGCAGCAGGCACGAAACTGCACAAAGCGACCTTGCCATCGTGGCGCGAGCGGGTGGTCGTCGAACTTCAGGACGGGCAGGGGGCGACGCGTCGGTTTTATATCAAGCGATTTCATCGCAACACGCCCAAGCGTTTCTTGACGTCGGTGCTACCGGGAAAGCGTGCGACGAGCCCCGCTCGGGTGGAACGCGATTGGATCATGCGCCTGGCGAGCGAGGGGATCGCGGTGCCCAAGGTGGCGGCCTTCGCTGAGGAATCGATAGGTTCAGGCGGATCGCGAAGTGCCTTGGTGCTGGCTGAGATGCCGGGCGAATCGCTGGAAAAATGGGTCTTGCGGCAGAATGGTCTCGCGTCGAAAGAACTCATCTGCGCGGTGGCGGAGTTGGCCCGCGCGTTTCACGGAAGAGGTTTCATCCATCGCGATTTCTATCTGTCGCATATCTTTCTGACGAACGATTCTGCAATGGAACCCGACCTTGCGCTGATCGACTTGCAGCGGGTGATGCACAAGCCGCTTCGCTTCGAACGTTGGCGTAACCGCGACCTTGCACAGCTTGACTATTCGGTGCCCAAACATATTGCGGGCGTGCGGCAGCGCGTTCGTTTTCTGCGGACGTATTTTCAAGTGCGCAGCTTGCGACGTGCGGGGTTCATTCGCACGATCAAAGCCATCGCGGCGAAGAGCGCGCAGATTGCTGCGCACGATCGGCGTCGGGCGTCGCGAACCACAAAGGCCGGTGCGGTTTGAACATCGCCCTGATCGTCGAATGGATTGATGCATCACGCGGGGGAGCAGAGACCTCCACGATCCAGTTCGTCAAACACCTTGTTGACCTCGGCGTTGATGTTCAAGTCGTCACCCGAAGTCCAGACATCGGAAATGTGCCTTGCCCGGTGAACACCGTCAGCGTTCTTTCGCCCGCAAAAGCGGCAGCCACCGCCACGTTTTGCAAAGAAGCCGATCGCGTCGCGAAGTCGCTCAATCCGGATTTGATCCACGCTCTGGTGCCGTCGATGGTTGCGGACATTTATCAGCCGCGGGGCGGAACGTATCGCGAAACGCAGCTGCGCAACATCGCGACCCGACGCAGCGCCGTCAGCCGACTGTTTAAGCGGTTGATGCTCGCGCTGAACGTCAAGCAACGTCAGCTTTCCAGTCTCGAAGCCCGAATGTTGCAGCGGGCCGACGGTCCCCATGCCATCGCATTGTCGGACTATGTGGTTCGTCAGTTGCAGCAACACCACGGCCTCCCGCCCGAACGCATCACCAAGATATTCAACGGTGTTGATCCCATTGAATTCGACGAGGCCACGCGGTTGGCAAAACGTGCGGCC
>JAUIEW010000056.1 GCA_030429365.1 Phycisphaerae bacterium | reverse complement strand
GGCGAAGCTGGGGGCGATGATGCACTTGAAACCGTAGTCGAGCAGCGACCATGGCGCGTGCTCGCGCGACGAACCGCAACCGAAATTCTCTTTGCTCAGAAGTATGCTCGCGCCGGCATATCGCGGCTGATTCATTTCGAACGACGGATTCTCGCTGCCGTCATCGTTGAACCGCCAGTCGTAGAACAGGTATTGGCCGTACCCGGTGCGCTCGATGCGTTTGAGAAACTGCTTGGGAATAATCTGATCGGTATCGACGTTCAGCGCTTCAAGCGGAGCCACGATCCCGGTGAGTTTTGTAAACGGTTCCATCTTTGAACTTCCTAAACAAACCTGTCGGGTCGATGACCCGACCTGCAATCGTCTATGCGTCGCGATAATCCCAGTTGCGCACATCCGTGAAGTGCCCGGTGATCGCAGCCGCCATCGCCATCGCCGGACTGACCAGGTGCGTGCGACTTCCCTTGCCCTGTCGTCCCTCAAAATTCCGATTCGACGTCGAAGCACAGCGATCGCCCGGCTCCAATACGTCGTCGTTCATCGCCAGGCACATCGAGCAGCCAGCCTCCCGCCATTCAAAACCGGCATCGACAAAAATCTTATCGAGCCCTTCGGATTCGGCTTGTTCTTTGACCTGCACCGAACCGGGCACGATCAACGCCTGATCGATCCCGCTGTGCAACTTGTGGCCTTTCACCACGCTGGCCGCCCCGCGCAAATCCTCGATGCGTCCGTTGGTGCACGAACCGAAGAAAATCTTGTTCGGGCGAATCTCAGAAATCGGCAGCCCTTCATCGAGGTCCATGTACGCCAGCGCCTTGCTCGCGGCCAACCTTGCGTTAGCGTCGGCAATCTCACTGAGTCGCGGCGTGTGCCCCGAAATTCCCGTCACCATTCCGGGCGATGTACCCCAGGTCACCTGCGGTTCAATCTGCGCCGCATCGAGTGTGACCGTCTGGTCGTATGTGCAGCCGTCATCCGACGCCCAACCGCGCCAAGTCTTCGCAAGCGTTTCAAATGCATCGCCATCGGGCAGATACTCGCGCCCGCGGAGGTAATTGATCGTCGTATCGTCCGGCGAAATCAGACCGGCCCGCGCCCCGCCTTCGATGCTCATGTTGCAGACCGTCATCCGCCCTTCCATGCTCATGTTGCGGATGACCGATCCGGTGTATTCAATCACGTGCCCGGTTCCGCCGGCCGTCCCGATCTTGCCGATGATCGCGAGGATGACGTCCTTGGGCGTGACACCGGGCGGCGGCGTGCCATCGACTTTGATCTGCATGGTCTTGGCCGCTTTTTGCCGAAGCGTCTGCGTCGCGAGCACGTGTTCGACTTCGCTCGTACCAATGCCGAACGCCAGCGCCCCAAATGCCCCGTGGGTCGACGTGTGCGAATCGCCGCAGACAATTGTCATGCCGGGCTGGGTCAAACCGAGTTCCGGACCGATGACATGGACGATGCCGTTGCGCCGGTTCTGCATGTCGAACAGCGTTACGCCAAACGAGTCGCAGTTTTCGGAAAGCACTTCGACCTGCTTCTTGGACATCGGATCGGCGATCGCGACGAGCCGGCTTGTGGTCGGGATGTTGTGGTCCATGGTTGCGAAAGTCAGGTCGGGTCGACGCACCCGCCGCCCGGCCAACCGCAACCCTTCAAACGCCTGCGGTGACGTCACCTCATGCACAAAGTGGCGATCGATATAGAGAATCGTCTCGTCGCTCCCCTCCGAATGGACCACGTGCGATTCCCAGATCTTCTGATAAATGTTCTTAGGCATGATTCCTGCCACCATCTCAACTTTCCGAAACTGCCCAGCCAGCCGCTAAACCATTCACGAGACGCTCGCGGGCCAACGAACACTTTAGTCGAGCCCCCCCACGATTCAAGGCCACGGCCCACCCCACCTTGGCGCGGCTTATGATTCGATTCGGGCCCGAGAATATGTAGAATACCTTGCATGAAAGTAGCGCTTATTGGCAGCGTAAGTTCGAGTTGGCGAACGCTTCGCGGTTTGATCCGGGGCGGCGTTGAGGTCACGTGCGTGCTTGGGTTGGACGAATCGCACGCCGATCGGGTCAGCGATTTTCAGTCGATGCGCGAGTTGGCTGGCGAACATGACATCCCGTTTTGCGCGTTTCATAAGATCGCCGAACCGGAGGCCATTTCATTTCTTCAATCGCACGCACCGGATTTGCTCTTCGTCGTCGGGTTGTCGCAGATCGCCCCGGATGAAGTGATCGCCACAGCCAAGTCGGGCGCGATCGGATTTCATCCGACACCACTGCCGCGCGGACGTGGACGCGCTCCGGTGGTCTGGACGATCCTGCTCGAAGAAAAAGCGGCTGCGAATTTGTTCTACCTGACCGAAGAAGCCGACGCGGGCGACATCATCGTGCAGCGCGCGGTCGACGTGAAACCGACCGACTACGCTCAGGATTTGATCGATCGCACCAACGATGTGCTTGAAGAGATCGTGCTGGAGTTGGCGATGTCAATTCGAACGGGAACATTGCCCCGCACACCGCAGGACCACTCGCAGGCCACATGGTATGGCAAGCGCACGCCCGAGGACGGGCGCATCGATTGGTCGCTTCCGGCGAAGGAAGTGCGTCGACTCATCCGTGCGGCATCGCGGCCTTACCCTGGCGCGTTCACCCATGATGGCGATGAGCGACGGATTGTTTGGCGGGCCGATCGCCATGACCAGAACGATCATCAAGGCACTGTCGGACAGGTGCTGCGCATCGATGATGGGCGCGGTGTGCTGGTGCAGTGCGGTACTGGACTGCTTTGGCTGACCGAGGTGACGGATGCGGCTGGCAAACCAGTCGCGCCTTCGACGTTTCGCGTCGGGTCGAAGTTGGGTTTGCAGACGGATCGAATCATTGAATCGCTTGAAGCCCGCGTGCAGGTCTTGGAAGAGCGGCTTGGGAATTCCGCCGAACGGAGAATATCATGACGGTATTGGTCATCGCCCCCCATCCCGACGATGAAGTGCTCGGCTGCGGCGGAGTGATCCGCCGCTTTGCCAACGAGGGTCATGCTGTGCACGTCGCGATCGTCACGCGTGGATGGGCCCCGCTGTTTCCGGATGACCAGGTCGCACAAGTTCGCGCCGAAGCGGAAGCCGCCTCAAAAATCCTCGGCGTGACCCAACTTCATTTCATGGATTTGCCCGTCACCAAACTCGCCCAATTGCCCGAGCACGAACTCAACGGTGCGATGGGCGGGCTTGTCGATCAGACGCAGCCGAACTGGGTGTTCCTCCCTTATCGAAGCGACCTGCACGAAGACCACAAGCAGATTTTCGACGCGGCTCAGGTCGCGCTTCGCCCGCTGCCCAATCGGCTGAACGTCGAACGCATCCTCTGCTACGAAACGCTGAGCGAAACGCACTGGCACGCCCCGCAAGCCGAGCCGGCATTTACACCGCAGACCTACATCGACATCACCAGCACGCTCGCAGCCAAAATCGAAGCCATGCGGGCCTACAAATCGCAACTAAGAGATGCCCCCAACGCCCGCTCCATCGACTCGATCGAAGCCCTAGCCAAATTCCGAGGCATGACCGTCCACAGAATGGCGGCTGAGGCGTTCGTGCCAATACGCGAAGTACTTGGGGAGTAGGGTGCGGCTCGCCGCACCGCATATCGAAGCTTGACAGGCACGGTAAACCGCACCCTCTCTCTGCTATGTGACAACGCACAATAGCACAATCCTGAGAATCCAGAATTCCATCAGAAACTTTAAGATTCCGTCATACCGCTCAAGTATAATAGGGGGTTTATAGTCACGAATTTCCAGTGTACCCTTTCGCAGGTCATCTTGAAGGATATGTTGAGTAGCAACAATTCCAATGCGTGGACCTAGCACATGCAAGACACTCACCGCTTCACTCGCGTGATTTTCCAGCGTTTCAAGGCATTTGAGAGCTTCGTACTCGACATAAAGCACTTCAATCTGCTTGTCGGCCCGAACAATTCTGGAAAATCAACAATTTTGATGGCGTTTAGGATCCTCGAAGCGGGGCTTCGCACTGCATACACACGCAAGTCACAGTTGCTTGACGGACCTGACGGGCCAACACCTGGTTACATTATCGACCTAAGCGCCTTGTCAGTCGCCGAAGAAAACCTCTTCTTTAATTATGACGATTCTCAGGCCGCCACCGTTACATTCCGCCTCTCAAACGAGATGGAACTTGTCTTGTTTTTCCCTGAACCACGCGTCGCCTACTTGCTCCCCAACTCCGGTGGATTCCCAATCCACAGTACAACTAGGTTTAAGTCACTATTCAACTGCAGAATCGGCTTTGTTCCAATTCTCGGGCCTGTTGAACAAGTCGAACCTCTCTATGGGCGTGAGGCAGCTCGCCTTGCCTTGTTCAACTATCGGGCAGCTAGGAACTTCCGCAACATTTGGTACCACTATCCTCAAGATTTTGAGCGCTTTCGCGAGACGTTGATCCGGAGCTGGCCGGAAATGGATGTTGAACTTCCCGAGATATGCTACCAGACACCGAAACCAACATTGACAATGTTCTGCCCTGAAAAGCGTATTCCTCGCGAAATCTGCTGGGCAGGTTTTGGGTTTCAAGTTTGGTGCCAAATGCTTACACATGTAATCAAGGCGCGGGATAAGTCACTTTTCATGATCGATGAACCCGACATCTACTTGCATTCAGACCTGCAGCGTCAATTGCTTGGGATCCTTCGTGAACTCGGACCTGACATTCTAATCGCAACTCATTCAGTCGAGATGATTGCCGATGCCGAGCCGCAAGACATTGTCTTGATCAACAAAGAAAGTCGCCGGGCACGTCGAATCAGGCAACCCTCCTCTTTGACCGGCGTTTTTGATGCTCTTGGCTCCACGCTGAACCCAATCTTGACTCAGCTTGCAAGAACTCGACGTGCAATCTTTGTCGAGGGCGATGACTTCAAGATTATTGGAGGCTTCGCCAGGAGACTTAACATGATGAGCGTTAATTCACAAAACCACTTTGCGGTGATTCCCGTTGGCGGCTTCAATCCCGATCGAATTCGCAGCATGAAACACGGTATCGAAAAGACTTTGGGCGGGGAAATCAGTGCGGCCGCACTCTTCGATCGAGACTATCGATCCAATGCTGAGATTGCGTCAATAACACGATTCTGTAGCACATTTTGCGATTATGTGAAAGTTCATTCCTGCAAGGAGATTGAGAATTTCCTTTTGGTTCCAAGCGCCATAGACCGAGCTGCCGAAAGGCAATTGACTTCAAGGGCTGAACGCAGAGGGACCAGCATGCGATTCACATCGGTTGCACGTGAATGTTTGTCAAAATTCGCGGTAGAACAATTGAATTACGTCAAGAGTCAATTCCTAGCTTCTCGCGTTCAGTTTGAACGATCGAGTGGTTCTGGCGTCGACATTGCCACAATCAATGAAGAAGTACTCAAGGAATTGGACCATGAACTCAACGATTCAAATCGGCTCTTGAAACTGATTCCCGGTAAATTGGCGCTGAAAGCCTTGAACCAAGCACTTCAGGAAATTAATGGTGTCACGTTGACACCGTCTGCAATAATCAACGCAATGCGTATAATTGAAATCCCAGCCGAAATGAAACTACTAGTCGACGATTTGGCTGAGTTTGCACAGTCGTAACTCATGCTTCTTTGCTTTGTTCAGCGCCGTAAAAATACGATCACGCAATCATCACCAGCTACTAACTGACGCCCCCTCCTCTCACCTCGAAGCCAGGAAGGCGAACCCGCCGGCTGCGGCTAAACCTGCAATCACTGCCATGGTGATCTTCACCCAACTGTAGGGGCGGTCGCCTTGCACTTCGGCGGTCGTGGCGTTGACGACGACCTGGTAGACCTTGTTGGCGTAGCGGTAGCCCATCATCCAGATCGGCAGGAGCAAATGTTTGTAGGTGATGGCGTTGTACTGCGTGTCGATGCTGTGGATGCGCTGGGTGTCGCCGCCGATGTGGGAGCGAACGTCGGCTTCGATCGCCTCGTCGAAACGCAACTTGGCGATTCCGAAACCGGCTTCGAGTTCAACGTCGTATGTGCGGGCGAGGAAACCAGCGAGCATTTCCTGATTGAACGGTTTGCAATCGCGCAGCGGCCAGGGTTGCAACGCGTCGAGCCGTTTGACCGGAACGCCCGAAGCGGCGACGACCAATTCGTCATCAAAGAAGCGTTGAAACGTCCCCGATGCGGGCGACCATCGCGTCTTGCGTACGCGGCGCTTGTTCTTGCCCGAGCCAACGGTGACGTAATAGTAGTCGCCGCGCTGCCCGTCGTAGTGCGTGGTGGTCAACGAGTCGAACGTCCAGTACGGCGTATACAATCCCGAGAACTTTCCCTCGACGCCTTCCTTCTTGAATCGATTCGGCGCAAACCAACGCGACTTCACCCAATCGGCCAGTGCGGTGTGGGCCTTCTTGCGATCCACGCGAAACGCCAGCACACCATCGACCGGTACGCGATCATCGGCGTCGTGCACATCTTCAATCTGAAGCGGCACACCGCAGTATGCGCACGAACTGCTCGTCAACGTACCCTGAAACTGCACCTTCGCGCCGCACGATGAGCACGGGACTTCGCGCAGCCCGCTGGTCTGATCGGACTTGTCGCTTCGCCACGTCGCGATCTGCTCAAGGGTGGCCGCATAGTCCTGCTCTTCGACGGTGATTTCCGGATCGAATTCAAGCTGCTTGGTGAAACCGCAATACGGGCACTTCAAACTCTGAACGCCGATGCTGAACTGCAAGTCAGCCCCGCAGCCCTCGCACGGAAACACGTGCCCCGTGCCCGCGGTCGGTGCCTGGGTATCGATATCGGAAGTGTTCTGCGAAAACTCGTCTGACATACTCTGCGTCGTTTCGCTCATGCGGTTAGAAAAGAATATCGGTGATGGATCGAACGGCTCGGAACAGGTCCGTCGCATCGATCATGCATTCGTAGCGATGACTACCGGTAAAAAGCGGTCGATCGTCGATTGGTCCAGCCAGTTTCGCGCGGCGCTGTTCGGCTTCGAGTTCTTCGCGTGCCTCCCGAGCATTTTGATGAATCTGCCCACCGGCTTTCGCCCAATGCAGCAGAACGTGAAGCTCGCGACCATCCAGCCAGACGCCATGATCGCGACATTGATCGACGATAACTCCAGATCGCGCACCGTAGGCCTTGCGATTCATGACCTTCCGGCAGTCGGGACACTTGATGTAACTGATCTCGCGAAACTCCTTGATGCCCTCTTCCTCGACCAGCTGGGCTAATCTCGGATAATCCACTTCGTAGACCTTGGAAACCGACTCATCGAGGATCGATTCCAACTCGCCCGGATCAAAGAAGATCCCCTGACACTTGCGACATCGATCGATACCGAACCCGTCCGCGATAGTGAGTGGGACGATTTCGAGCGATTCGTCGCAACGCGGACAACTTCGCTGACTCGGTTCGACGCCACCGTCTGGACCGCGCGGGATGGCCCGCAAGTCAACGTCATTGAGCGTGTGACAGAAGGAACATCGATTGGTTTGTGGAGGCAACGGCGCGCCGCAATTCGTGCAATTCATGGCCCAACCTGATTCATCGTGCGCTGTTTGAGTCCACCGTCAACGACGCCGAACACTACTTCGGCGGAGGAGGCGGCGGGGCTGCGTTGAAGAATCCGGCCAACTGTGGCACCTGACCAGCCGCCATCCACGACCCCATGCCGGCGCTCCACACCATGGTCTCGGGGGTGATCGCACCTTGCGCAACCATCGCGGGGATCTGCGCCATCGTGCATTGCCCCTGCACCGCACCGTTGGACGCAATGTGCCAGACGCCACCCGGCGGCGGAGGCGGCATGCTTCCGGGCATCGGTGCACCCGCGTTGGCGCCCTGCATCATTTTGCCGGCCATCGCGAATCCCATGCCGAGTCCCATGCCCTCTGCCGCACCGCCACCCGACGGATTTTCAGCAGCAGCCGTCATCGCCTGACCCATCTGGTACTGCTGGAAGCGATTCATGTCGCCGATGACGCCCATGCTCGTGCGGGTGTCGAGTGCTTTCTCGACAGCTTCGGGCAGGGAGATGTTGACGATGTAAAGTTGCGGGATGTCGAATCCGAATTCGTCGTCGATGCGCTCGACAGCGCTCTTGCGGAGTTGTTCAGAGAATTCCTGATACTTCGACGCGAGATCGAGTGCTGCGATTTTGGACTCGCCAATGACGTCGGCGAAGGCGGTGTTGATGACCGAACGGATGAACTCGTGAATCTCGTCGGTGTCGAAACTGGCGTCGGTTCCGACGAGTTCCTTGAGCAGCGCCCGAGGGTCGGCGGCTTTCAACGCATAGGTACCGAACGCCCGCAAGCGAATCGGACCAAACTCCGGATCACGAAGCATGATCGGATTCGGCGTGCCCCATTTCAGGTCGGTTACCTGCCGCGTGTTGACGAAATAGACTTCCGATTTGAACGGGCTGTCGAACCCATGCTTCCAACCTTGCAACGTGCTGAGGATGGGCAGGTTGTCGGTGCGAAGTTCATAGTGGCCCGGTTCGAACACGTCGGCCAACTCGCCGCGGTGCACGAAGACTGCCACCTGCCCCGGACGCACGATGAGTTGAGCGCCGTTCTTGATCTGGTTGTGGTATCGGGGGAATCGCCACACGAGTGTATCGCGTGTGTGGTCCAACCATTCGATAATATCAACCAATTCACCGCGAAGTTTGTCCAGTATCCCCATGACGATTCTCCTTTGCCATACCCTGCGACAACCCGCATGTGGTGCGAGGCGACGCGCTGGTGTTGCCTATATGACTCAAGCCTACAGGTGCGGTTTGGAAGGGTCAAGGAGGTTGCAACTTCCGATGGAATCACACGTCGCCCGACAGGATCGTCGGCAGAATCCAGCTGCCTCGTAGGGTGGGCCATGCCCACCGCCGATTGAACACCAACGACATGGTGGGCACGGCCCACCCTACGATTTAGATTGTCTAACCTTTCAAGCTGTACCGCGCGGTGGCGGGGTTCGAATCGGCTTCAACTTTGACACCGCGGTTGCCGTTGTGGGCCAATCGATTGAGCACATGACTCACCCATTCGACGCGTTCGGGTTTCTGAATACCCTCTGCAAGTTCTGCCGCAGTAAGCGATTGGCCGGGATGATCGCTGAGGTATGAAAGCAGCGCGGTCTGAACGTTCAACACTTCGGTCGCGGCGCGCTTGCCGGCTTCGACGCCGGGCTGATGGTATGCGTTGATATTCACCAACGACGCGTACAAACCAACGGCCCGTTCAAAGAGTGCAATGATCGCCCCGATGCGATGCGGTGTAACTTCGTCGATTTGAAGGGTGATCGACTCGCGGTCTTTTTCGGTGAGCGCTTCGCGTGTGCCCAGCAGGAATCCCGCCAGGTAGTCGCCCGTCTTCACCGATTCATCGACATCAATCGATGGACCGGACCGGTCGCAGAGCACATCGACGAACGTCACGTAGAAATTGTTCACGCCATCGCGAAGCTGCTGCACGTAGGCGTGCTGATCGGTCGAACCCTTGTTGCCATAAACGCTGATGCCTTCTTCGACGAGTTTGCCATCGACGTCTACGTCTTTTCCCAGCGATTCCATGATGAGTTGCTGAAGGTATCGCGACAGCAGCGCCAAACGATCTTTGTAAGGGATCACCACCATGTCGCGCAGCCCGCGCGAGCGCGCCGCGTCGTACCACATCGCGGCCAACAGAGCGGCTGGGTTCGCCCGCAAGTCATGATTGCGGGTGCATTCGTCCATCGCGTTCGCACCGGCAAGCATCGCATCGATATTAATTCCACTTAGGGCGGCAGGGAGCAATCCGACGGCGGACATCTGCGAGGTGCGGCCACCCACCCAATCCCACATCGGAAAACTACGCAGCCAACCCTGCGACTTGCAGACGTTGTCGAGCGCACTGCCTTCACCGGTCACCGCCACGGCGCACTTGGCGAAATTCAATCCACGCGATTCGTATGCGTGGGCGACTTCGAGCATGCCGTTGCGTGTTTCTTTGGTGCCGCCGCTTTTGGAAACGACGAGGCAAAGCGTTTGCGTTAGGTGATCGCCCAACTCCGCGATGATCCGATCGATGCCGTCGGGATCGGTGTTGTCGACGAAGTGAATCTGCATCGGATCATCCGGATTGCCCAACGCATCGCCGATGAACTGCGGACCGAGCGCCGAACCACCGATTCCGATTTGCAGCAGATGCGTGAAACGACCGCCTGATGGCGGCACGAGCGCCCCGCTGTGAATGTCGGCAACGAATGCCTTGATATCGCGAACGGTTGATTCGATGGCAACCTTGATGTCGCGATCGGGAGCGCGGGCGGCATCGCGGAGCCAATAATGCCCCACCATGCGGTTTTCATCGGGGTTGGCGATCGCGCCGGCTTCCAACGCATCCATCGCGGCAAACGCTTTCGACATCGCACCGGACATGTCGCCAAGAAACGAGTCTGAAAACTTCATCCGCGAGATGTCCAGCGTCACACCAGCCGCCGGGCACGAACAGCGATATTCGCAATAACGCTTCCACAGATCGATGGGGTTCACGTTGACTTTCCTTTTTTGCCGCGAACTTTGCGGGTTGGTTTGGGCGATGATTCCGCGATGGGCCGAACGGCTTTTAACACTTCCCAATCGGTATAAACATCCTGCCTGATAAACGCCAGACAGCAGCGGCGAACGTCATCTTCGGATAGATTGGACGCCCGCAGCACGCGCTTTGAAACACTCATGTCGTCAGGGCAATCTTTCGGCGGGATGCGCACCATCTCATCTTCAAGGCGGCTGAAGAATTCGATCTCGCCAAGTTGCCTCCAGATATCCGGCAAATCGGCATCGACGTCTTCACTGCGAGGTTGCTTGAGGTATTCGTCGATCGATTCGCCGGGGGTGAGTTCCAACCACACCGCACCCTGGCAGTGCTTCTCGAAATAATCGCCGGGGACAAGTCGGGCGACTTTGCGAAATCGCTCTTCGAGCAGGAGATCGTCGAACCCTTCCCAGCGAAACGTGAAGCACAGACGATCCCAGCGCGGGCTGACGTCGACGTCGAGTTTGACGCCGTCGCAATGCTCACCGACATACGACAGCAAATCTTTTTTGAGTTGTGCGTGGGTCTTTTTCGACATGGTACGCTCATCTCCCTTGGGCGTAATCTAGTCGTGGTGGTTTGCGAAAACGAGCCAGCCAATCCTTGCCGTGCTTGGTAGAGATTCAGTTGCTGTCAGGATCAAACGCCAACGTCTTCACCCAAGCGGCGTCGGTCCCATTGGACTGAACCGTCCACAGATCGTAGCCGCCTTCGGCGCGATTGCCATCACCATCCGGGACGAATGATCCAGAAACGCCAGCATACCCTCCAAGCACACTGGGAAGCGATGCCCGCAACAAGATGGGGTCACTCCGATCGGTCACCTGGTTGATTGTCAGCGCCGCAATCCACAAGGCATCGTAGGCGACAACGGCGGTCGACGGCACATCGCGCCCGATGACGTCGCGAACCCCCTGCTCGACCGCCCGGAATCCATTGCTGTCAACCTCGCCAAACAATGGGGCTGTGAACATTGTGTCCGCCGCGAATGTCCGCGCGTCGGCGGAGGCCAACAGTTCGGGAAGGCGGCCCATGCTGCTGCTTCCAAACCAGGATACATCGCTGAGCACCGAATCCGCGTCGGCTTGCTCGAACAACTGGACGCCTTCGTCCTGCGTCAAGAGCACGACTGCGACCGAATCCGCGCCGAACGAATCGACCGCCTGCTCGACCAAGCCGGTCAACTCGGCGAGTTCATCGCCGAAATCGTTGACATCGTTGGCGAACGGATCGTACAGGACCGAGCCCCGCACCGTTCCACCGCGATCGATCAACTTGTCGGCAAGCATGTCGATGTACGCAATCGACCAATCACCATCACGCCCCACGAACGCCACGTGCCTGACACCATTGGAATCCAATTCCGCGGCGACCGTATCCACTTCGTGGGCAAGCGATGGAAACATTCGCCCGAGTCGATCGTTGTCATCTTCGGTGTCGGGAAGGACCGGCGCACAAGCGAGCAGCACCGTGCTGAGTCGGTCGGCCAACGGCGCCGCGAGTACAATTGAATCCGTATCAAACGGGCCAACCACCACGCGAATGCCATCCTCCGACATCACCCGCAGCTTTTCGAACGCCTCTTCCGGATCGCTGTTGGAATCTTCAATGCGCAGCGCGACGCGCCACGGCGATTCCGCATCGTCAAGGCTGGTGTTGATGATGTCGACCGCCAACCGCAGCGACGCCTCGACCGCTTCACCCAACGACGATTGACCACCGGTCAGCGGAACCAGTGCTCCAACCGTAACAACTTCTGCGTCAGGGTTGGCGACTTCGCCGCAGGACGCGCCCCCCAATACGATGGCGACCAACACCACAGAGATACCGCGCAACATTCCCGATCGGGAAAACACAGACGGATTCAAGTCAGACCCCGCTTTCTTGTTTGGCCTTCTGGCGTGCGAGTGGTCCCGGAATAAATGGGGGCTTGTCGAAATCGCTGTCCACCGGAGCCAGGTCCAATTCTTCAAACAGAAGTGCCGGCGCGACGACCGACTGACCACCGTCTCCGCCGAGAACGTTCATCACGGCTGGTTTGTCCCCAACGGCGAGAATGCGTTTGAACGAACGCAAATCGGCGCGAAATGCATTGACTCCACGCACCAACTCTTCGCGACCATCCGGATACACCTTGTAAACTTCCAACGGCGACCGTCCCCCGATTGACGCAATGCGAATGCCGAACTCGTTGTCTTCATCCTGAAACGCTTCAATGAATTCCTCAAGCATCATCTCTTTGCTCAGAGGATCGCTCGAAGTCAGGATGAGATTTGAGATCGTAGCCGACGGACGGGTTGAACCGCGACCATGTCCGGTCGATTGTTTGAATTCTTTCGAGGGATTGCGCGACATCACCAGTGCCTGGAGACGCCCTTTTTCAACCAGTGTTTGTTTTTGACCAACCACCCCCTGATCGTCATAGCGATAATCTCCGATCAACAAGTCGCCGTTGAATTCCTTAAGCGTTGGGTCGTCGATCACGGTGACGGATCGCGGAAGAATGCGCTTGCCAATCTTCTTTTCGAAATCGTCCGATCGACTCTGACTCCCCACCGGGCGTTGCCCACCTTCGAAACGGGTTGCGAACATTCCGCCGAAGATCGCCGTCGCTGCCGGCGCGTCAATGAGCACGGGACCGGTGTAGGTGGACTCCAACTTGGGGGCCACACGAATTTTCAACAATCGGTCTGCCAACTCGCGGACCTTGGGACCCAACTCGTCGGCGGACGGGACCTTGAGCGGTTCGGTGATGTAAACAGACATGGAGTCGCTGAGCGTCATCCCATCATCGGCTTGCACCAGGGCAACGACCGTCAGCTCGCAGAGTTCCCCCTTGGTGCGAAGGCGCGTGCCCTCGGTGTTGACCAGATAATCGTTGCCCGCACCGGCTCGAATGCGTACGACCGATCGCTGCACATCCGGGTAGTCCCGAAAAATACTCGAAAGCTCGACGGCCAACGCTTCCACCTCAGCGACTGGCAGCTTGCGGTCGCTGATGTCTTCAAACTCAATGACCGGCTTCTCTTTCGAAAAGTCGGCTGGTTTGTCTTCGATGACCTTGCTTTCCATCAGGGCTTGCTTGCGGGGATACGCCTCAGCCGCACTCTTGTAGCTGTTGTCTGTTGCCCACCAGATGGCCTGCCGGATCGCTTCGTAATCATCTTCGATCGGCAGCGAACCCCGCGACAGCCCGGAGTATCCCCCACCAACAAAGTTCGTGTTGTCGAGTTCGTACGAACCGACGCGGGATTCCACACGCAGATAGCGCATGCGCTGGTCGCTACGATCCAACACCGACCCGAGGGAAGCGGTGATACTTGCGAGCGACGCATCCTGAGCGCCGTACTCGATGAAGTATGGGCGTTTCAAGTCTTCCAGCCGCAAGCCAGCCAATCCACGATCAATCTCATCAACCATCGCGCGAAGCAAAACGTCCTTCGCCATTTCCTTCTGCACGAGATCTGCCTTCGGTGATTCGGCAACCGCCTGCATAACAGGCATCGCGCCAACACACAGCACAATCACCGCGAACATCCAGCCCCCCACCCCAGACAAGCGGCGGGTCACCCGACGATCAGGCCTTCTTTGAAAACGCGAAACGGGACTCATTGAGCGCTCTCCTTCGCAATCGGTGCAGAAAGAATCGGCGGACGATCCTGCGATTTTTGTTTCTTTTCAATTTCGACTTGCTCGACCAGGATGCTCGGCGAGATGGCCGACACCGGAACGGAACCGGATTCTGCGCCGCAGACACCGTTGAAGATGCCGGGATCGTCACCGGTGTAAAGAATCTTGGAGAAACACGTCAGCGGCGTGCCGACAATATCGACACCGCGGACCAGTTCATCCGCTCGCCCGTCCACAAACACTTTGTACACGACAATCGGCAACACTTTGAATGCTTGCGGTCCGCGACGCCGGGTCGTGGTGAATCCGCCCGAAATATCTTCAAAGAGCAACCCATAATCCTTGCCCTGCCGCTTGGCTTCTTCGATGAGTTTGCCGCGCAATTCATCAAACGGAATCTGCTTGGTCGATTCGACGATCAGGTTTCCCTGCCGCGCCACCACGCGCATTCCAGGTTGACGCCGACCATGACCGTTGGACTTGGTGAATCCTCGGGTCGGAGATCGCGAAAGCAGGAATGTCTTGAGAATACCTTGATCCACGAGGCGGACGGGCTGGGCGGCCATCGCCTCTTCATCGAATTCATAAAAACCGTTGAGTTCGACATCGCCCCACATTTTGCGTGACGGATCATCCACGATGCTCAGAAACTCCGGCAGGACCGGCTGATCGATTTTCTTGGCAAACGTCTGCCCTTCGTCAACATCCTTCTGGCGGTGGCCTTCAATGCGATGGCCAAAGATCTCGTGGAAGAAAACTCCGCTTGCTCGGTTGCGCAGAATCGCCGGACCCGTATACGGTTCGACAATCGGAGCTTCGCGCAAGCCCAGCACCTGCTGAATCAATTCATCGACAGCCGCCACCACCGTGGCATCATCAGGCAAACCATCCGGCGAGTGGGCGTCGAAGGCGGTGTACTGCCACAGTTCCATACCGTCGTCTGCAACCGTGGACGCCCGAACGCCGATCCGCCACCAAGAGCGGCCAAACTGGAGTTTGCTGCCTTCGCTGCTGACAATCAGTTCGTTGGTCGTGGTGCCAGTCAGTGTCACTTCCGAGTTGTAGATGAGGGGGTGGTCGCGAAACATCGCCGAGTACTTGCGCATGCGATTGACCAACGCGTCCTTGTCGCAGTTAATTTCGAGCCAAGGTTCAACCTTGACGTTGGGTGCTTCCTTGGAAAAGTCATCGGAGAGATCCTCTTCTTCGACCATGACCTTGATGTTGGCTTTGACTTGCCCAAGGCGCTTCACTGCATCCTTGAAACGGGTATCGGTCGCCAACCAGAGTCGCTGCCTTGTCGCAGTTGGATCGCCGTCGAGCGCGAGTTGCGTTCGCCCGCCACCGTATTCGTGACCGGCGCCGCGACCGCGAATCTGGTGCGTGTTGTCAAGTTTGTAATCCCCGCACCGCAAGTCCACGTCAAGCCAGCGGTCGTGCGTTTCGTCGTTGCTGATGAGCGCCCCCAGAGTCGCCCGCACGTTCAATCGCTTCTGATCGGTCACGGAGTACTGAATGAAGTACGGCTTGGTCCCTTCGGGCGAAACAAGTTTGTCCATCGACAACTTGAGTTCATCCTGCATCAACGGAAGCAACGGATGTTCATCAGCCGCCATCGCCGCGGCCGGCCTGATGCCGACCGTAATGACCGACCAGCAGATCACCAATCCGATGGTTGAAAACAGACGCAATGAATTCATAAGACTTACCCCAAAGCGTGTTGTTGATATCTCTTGATTGCAGCCGATTGTTTATACACCCTCGACGGGTCAATGCAAAACGGCACGGAACCTGCGTCAGGTACCTTTACTACAGCGCGAAACGGCCTTAGTTTCACCTCAAGTAACACAGACTTTGGGCTTTGGCACAGAACTGATGGAGGCCAATCGAAGAATCATGCAGAAATCACACACTTATCGACAATTGCACGGGTCAAGAAACTTCAGTCAGACCTTGTTACGCCTGACCGTGTGCCTTGTTGTCTTTGGCAGCCAACTGCTGGTTCTTGGCCGCGATATGCAGTTGGCTGGCATTAAATACGGCCCGAAGAAGGAACTGGCATCAGGCGCCTGGTTTCAACATGCAAGCGACAAAAGTGTGCCCTGGGAAATCGACATCATCGAAATTGACCTGAACAACCCCGCCATCGAAATCGTGTCGATCGACGCCATTACACCGTCATTACGCGAGAAATTGCCTGACCTCGCCAGACGCGGACGGGCCATCGCTGCAATCAACGCCGGCTTCTTCAACATGGAAACCGGAGAGTCGGTCGGCCACTTCGAACTCGACGACGTCATCCATTCATATACCCGAGCCGACCTGCCTCCCCGTACGACGATGGGTTTCACCGACGACAGCCCGCAATCGGCAGTGATGGCCGTCGTCGACCCCAAGGGCACTCCCGCAAGTCATGCAGACGAGTGGAAGAAGGTTGTCCATGCCATCGCGGGCGGTCCCGGATTGATTGATGACGGTGAGGTCACAATCGAGACCAACCACGAAGGGTTCGGCAAAGTGAGCTTCGTCGAGAAAAGGCATCCGCGCACCGCGATGGGATTCAACTCGAAAACCAATCGAATGTTCTGGGTGACGGTCGATGGCCGCCAACCCGAATGGAGCGTTGGGATGAACCTGATCGAGCTAGCCCACTTGATGGCCGACCTCGGCTGCGACAATGCGATGAACCTCGACGGCGGTGGTTCGACAACGTGCGTCGTCAACGGCGACATCGTCAACCGCGTATCAGGAAAGAACCGCGCAGTAAGAGCCGTCTCCAATGCGTGGATTGTCCGGAAAGCACTGCCCGAATTGATCGTCGACAATGACAGCGCCAATGTGACCAAAACGGGCAATTGGTCGATGGTGGCCGATGGCGGCTGCCACGGCAATGACGCGCTCGTCTACGTCCCTGATGCAAGCGACGACAAGACGGCAGCGATCACGTGGTCGCCTGCGCTAGCTGCGCCCGGTGAATACCTGATCGAGGGTTGGTGGGTCGCCAGTCCGGATCGAACGGCATCTGCGGCTTTCGGCATAACAGTTGGCGAGTCAACGCAAGAGGTCATCGTGGATCAACAGCGTCTCGGCAGCCATTGGAATGCTCTCGGGCGTGTGATTCTTCAAGAAGATCTCGCTCCCCAAGTCACGCTGAAATGCCGAACTCCCGAATCTGGATCGATCTCGGCCGATGCCATCCGCCTCACGCGGCTGGGACCGGCAAAACAACACGATTAGAGACATCTCGCCAGAGGATTCAATCTGCTTGCCGAGACGGTCCACGATCAAAACGAAGGGCAAATGTTCCGATAACAAAAAGTAGAACCTGAGATGTTGCGGCCCGGCTTAGCACGCTCAAGTTGCCCAGAATACCACTGGCGGGGAGCGCCGCGGAATAAAATAGCCGGGGATCGAGAGATTGTGGGTGTAGTCCAAAAAAAAGTGCGAGCAGTTCCTGTCTGACCCAGTGGCGTGGGTCCTTGGTCGGAACCTATCTATCCTTAGTTATATGCATGCGTTGCGCACAGTTTGCGAACGATTGGAAGGATATTGAATGATGAAATCCAAACGAGCATTCACGTTGGTCGAGCTACTGGTGGTGGTTTCCATCATTGGCTTGCTGGTATCGATACTCTTGCCATCTCTAAGCAAGGCGCGTGAACAAGCCCGAGCAGTTAAGTGTCTCGCCAATCTCCACGCACAAGCCGTGGCAATTCAGGGGTACACAGCGGAATACTCCGGCACGCTTCCCGGTCCGATTCACCCGGCGATCAAGCGCAAGTTGTTTGACATGAACTCCGCGAATCCTGAAGCCGATCGTCAGAAGTCGTTGACGTGGCTCTTGCGCCCATTCTTCAGCAAGAATTACGGTGACGCAGATCGCGAAGACACACATTCCGATGCGATCAACACGTGCCCGACTGCAGAGAAGATCATTCCCGACAAAGAGTTTTATGAAGTCACGACCAGTGGATGTTGGAAAGAACGTCCCTACAGCTACGTCGCCAATTCGTGGGGTGCTATTTCCTCCGCCACCCGCATCACAAAGACGGAAGCCAATCAAACAAATCCGCCCCACTATTTCGGCGCGTGGTTCTACTGCGATTCAGCGAGCGTCCGAGACAACCGCACTGACGTTGCGTGGCGACCGAAGCAAATTGGCAGAATCCGTCGTCCTGGTGAAGAATGGGCGACAGCCGACGCGTGGTATCGACGAGTCTCGACCGCAGGTTCACGTGGCGGAAGTGTCACGAAACAGTGGCTTGGCACGTTTGTTCCCGAGATTGAAAACTACCTTGCCGTCATTCCTGATCGGCCTTATCACAAGATTCGCAGAAGCACGGTGACTTCACACCGGCGCGCTGGACTGTCGGTCCTCCCGCAGATTAATTTTAAGGGAACGACGAACATGTCGTACTTTGACGGTCACGCTGCTCCCTTCTCAGGTCAATGGCGGAATCCAGGGGATGGCGGAACGGTGAACCCCATGTGGGATACATATGGCGGCCCATACAATGCCGCCACATACGACTGGAGCGCCTTTAACTTTAACTAGGATGCGGTTCATTCTGGTTCGACCGAGCCTCGCGTTGCTTCAGGACGGCGATTCGCGAACAATGTCGGGACGCTTTGTCTAACATGATTGACGCAAAAGCTCATTACTTCGAGAAACTTGAAGCATTTAAATCAGAATCCAACGAGCCCGGCGGGATTGTCCTGCTGGGCTCGTCTCATTTTGAGTGGTTTGATACGGCCAAGTTCCTGCCGCAATGGCGGTTCGTCAACCGAGGGATCGCCTCCGACCGGATTGGCGTCACTGATCGCGGAATCTTGCATCGGCTGGGTGTTTCGGTATTCGATCTAGCCCCCGCTTGCGTGATCCTGCAAAACGGCGTCAACGATCTTGGCGAGTTGTGGCGGACGGGCGAGCCATCGGTCGAAGATGTCATCGCTTGCTACGAGCAGGTGGTCACCCGCATCAAAACCAAACTGCCCGATACGCCGTTCGCCATCGTCAGCATCCTGCCCACCACTGGTGACTTTGCGGGCATCACCCCATGGATCGCCCCGTTCAACGTCGAACTCAAACGCATCGCGAAAGAGGCAAACCTCACGTTCATCGATTTCTATCCGGATGTCGTTGGGCCCGACAGCCAACTGCGTGGCGAACTGACCTACGACGGATTGCATCTCAACGAAGACGGCTACAGACTCTACGCTGAAAGGCTTGACGCGTATCTTGCCTGCTTGGAATTGGCATAGCGCGGAACTTCTTACAGGTGGCTGATGCGTTCCAAGTTACGCAAGCACGGTGTGCGTGGGATCATCTACGGATTCGTGCTCACCATTGCGTCGCTTGTTTGGTTCCCTGTTCAGTTGGATCCAAATCCGATCAAGGGGCCCCTCGTACGCGAGCCACGTGGCGGACCATACTGCTATCTTGCAATCTTCAAACCAAGAGGGTGGGCCAGCGGGCTTTCCCCATCGTTTGAGCCTTTGCGCTTCGAGCCCACGTGGTTTTTCGTTGATTGGTTCATACTCGCGGGCACCGCGTTCGCGTTCTGCGTCGTTGTTGAACGAATTGGTCTAGCAATTGCCTTGGAACGGTCAGACGCTGCGCGAATGGACAATCGCTGCGCTTCGTGTGGTTATGATTTGCGTGGTTCAAAAATGCGATGCCCGGAATGCGGAACGCCCATTCTGAAGGAATCCACGTAGGTTCCGCTGTGCGGACCGTTGGCGACGATTGGCTGTGGCGACTTCAATCCATGCGTGGTGTTTTCCTCGTCATCCTTGAATTGTATGCAACGCAGTACCTTCCCCATCATTCCCGCCTGCGCGGGAATGATGGCTTTTTTGCATCGCTACGTCGCAACCCAAACTCGAATGGTCCGCACAGCGGACCCTACGATCGATACCCCAAATCAATGCGGTCATAAAAAAAGGGCGTCCTCGACTTGCGAATCGAGGACGCCCCACTCTTTTGCCGTCTGCCCTACCTGCTGAAACCGGGCAGATCAGGTCTTGATCACAACTAGTTCAGGATGATGTAACCGACCTTGGTGTTCGCACCAGCCGTGGTTCCATCACCGGTCTTGAATCCGACCAGGGTGTTGCTCGAGACGGCGTCCGTTGCCGGGAGGCCATACTCGCTTGAACCATCGACATCCGGAAGAACCGACCATGAACCATTGTAGTACTGGAGGAATTCACCCGAACCGATCGAGGTGGTTCCCGACATGAAGCGGTACGCACCGTTCGGTGAGATGGTGCAGGTCTGGCTCCAACCAACATAACCGTTGTTGGTGGTTGAACCGTCGATCTCCTCATCGCCGGAGAGCGACGGATTCAGACCCGGCGACTGACCGGTTGCACCGCGGCCGTCACCACCATTGTTATCGCCTGCATCACGAGCGACGAAGTAAATGTACTCGCCACCGGCATAGCACTGCTCACCCTGCGACGGGTTTTCAGCCAGCGTTGACACGGTGCCGTCGTCGGTCTTGAGCCAACGTGCGTTACCGAAGGCTTCGCCGTCTTCATAGAAGATGTAACCGGCGTCGAAGTGGTAGAGGTTGTCGCCGATGCCGCCGATGTCGGTGGCATCCCAGACGACCGGAGCGGCGTCGGGATTCTCGATGTCGTAGATGTAGAACATGTCACCGACCTTCGCGGCGATTTCCATGTTCGTCGCATCGATCTCGATGTGCTGCACGTTGCCTTCCGGATCGTTCGTGAAGCTGATGATCTCGGGCGTTTCGCCGGTCACGTCGATCGCGATGATCTTGTTTCCGCCGTTGTTGTTCGGATCGTTGCGGCAAACGACATAGCCGCTAGCCGCACGAATGATGCCCTGTGCGTACAGACCGACCGGGTTGTTGACGAGACGAATCGTGTCTTCCGGAATCTCAGTCGACGTGCCGGTATCGGCGTCGAAAATCGTGACGAGGAAATTGCTGATCAGCGCGGCCTTGCGACCGGTCACTGCAAATGCGCCAGCAACATAGTTTTCACCATTCGGCAGACCACGACCTTCGGTGTCGCCTTCTGACGGAATGATGTAGTCAACGCCGGCAAAACCGCCGTAACCGTAGACGAGCAGGTCATCGCCGACCGCGATGCGGCCGCCGTTGTGGACGTCGATGTTGGTCTTGACGGCTGCTGCTAGCGCACCACCGCCATTGTCTCCACCACCGTTGTCACCTCCACCATTGTCACCGCCACCGTTGTCGCCGCCGCCATTATCGCCGCCGCCGTTGTCTCCTCCAC
>JAUIEW010000055.1 GCA_030429365.1 Phycisphaerae bacterium | reverse complement strand
ACGTCTTGCCGTCGATGACGCGGTGCTGCAAGTCCCCGGAGTCGCGCCAACGTTCGACGTCGGTCATCGTTGCGTCGGGAATCGAGAGTTTGAGCTGCGCCAACATGGACTCGGGGGTCAGGCGATAGTCCCGGCGAATCCGTCGCATTTGTTCACGCAGAATCGCGAACGGATTTGTCACAGGCGCATCAGGATTGGCGATGTGTGGTGCGATCAGCGTCTCGGCTTCCGCAAATCGACCGGCTTGAACCGCCGCCCGCGCGTCATTCAAGGCCGCGTCATCACTTGCCCGCGCCGCGTCAGCCAGGCACGCCACACACACAACCGCCGCCAATAAAATCCCCGCCCGCTTTGTGACGTTCCGCTCGTTCATGTTCCTCCACCTTCCAGGACCTTGCGCCAGATCATTGCCAGCAACTTACCATAGCCCAACGCTGTGGCCGCGTCGAACGCCGGCCAATCCTGGCGATGCGGCAAGAATAGGGCAGAGGAGCAGGTGATCAGGTGAAACGGCGGTCGCGCGTTGCTGTTCCGCGCTTATCGCTCGATCGTTTAACCTGCGGTCACCTGCTCAACTGATTACCTGTTCATTTGTCGACGTTCTCTACGTCGTGTGTCGAGCGTTATGGCCAATCAATTACGCGCGGCTGGAGGTCCATCCGAACACGGTGGATCTGACCGATGATGTCCCCGCGTGACAGATCATTCGTTTGCGGATGAAGATTCCACGCCGACCAGTTGAACCAAGCTGGTCTCATGGTCCCAGCGAGCGTCGTTGAGAGCGAAGGATGGACCGCCCGGTCGAATGGCAGCGACGTCCTTGCCATCGCGCGGGGACCCTCGCCGAGTGTGTCCGATAATACGGCCGGCAGCTTGCTTCGAGGCTTTTTGTTTGGCTCAGGCAAATATTGGACAGGGTCCAGAATTTGATGTATAACACTTGCATGCACTCTGACCCCGCGAAAGTCCTTCGAAAACATGGTGTCCAGGTCACCGCCCAGCGCCTGGCGATCTTGCGGGTGGTGGCGGCCCGGCCACATGCCACCGCCGACGTGATTGCCGAAGGCGTTCGCGCCGACATCGGCGCGATTTCGCGCCAGGCGGTTTATGACTCGCTCGGATTGCTGGTGGAGAAGGGCATCGTTCGGCGCATTCAGCCGGCCGGTTCTCCGGCCCGTTACGAAGACCGGGTTGGCGACAACCACCATCACCTCATTTGTCGCGTTTGCGGGAAGACCGTCGATGTCTCCTGCGCCATTGGCGAGGCGCCGTGTTTGACGGCGGATGACGACGCCCAGTTCCAAATCGATGAAGCAGAAGTGATTTTTTGGGGCACCTGTCCCCAGTGCCTTCAGAATGTTTCAGGCATCAGCGCTTAGTCGCATCGTACGACGAAGCGTCAGACTCAAAGCAATTGATCTTGGTCAGATACCAGTGAGTAAACAAAATGAAAAACACAAGCGCAGCGAGCGCTTCCGCGATTCGCAAAATCGAAAAGGAACCGACAATGAAACGAATCAATGCAAAAGGCCTATCGTGCCTCGTCGCGCTGGTGCTGGGGTTCTCGATGGGCAACTCCAGTATCACCGCGTTGGCCCAATCGAATTCTGACAAGGCCATGGCCGCGGGCAGCAAATGTCCCATCATGGGCGCCAAGGCAGGCCCGAACCGTCATACGGTTTCAGGTGGCATGTCGATTGAGGACTGGTGGCCCAACCAGTTGAACTTGAAAATCCTCCACCAGAACTCCGCCAAGGGCAACCCGATGGATGAGGCGTTCAACTACGCCGAGGAGTTCAAGAAACTCGACCTCGAAGCGGTTAAGAAAGACCTCGAGGCGCTGATGACCGATTCACAGGATTGGTGGCCGGCTGACTACGGTCACTACGGTCCGCTCTTCATTCGCATGGCGTGGCACAGCGCCGGTACGTATCGCGTCAACGACGGGCGCGGCGGGGCGGGTTACGGCACCCAGCGGTTCGCGCCGTTGAACAGTTGGCCGGACAACGCGAACCTCGACAAGGCCCGCCGCCTGCTCTGGCCGATCAAGCAGAAATACGGGCGCAAGATTTCCTGGGCGGATTTGATGGTGCTGACGGGCAACGTCGCCCTGGAGTCGATGGGATTCGAGACGATCGGATTCGCCGGCGGTCGCGAAGATGTCTGGGAGCCCCAAGAGGATATCTACTGGGGTTCGGAAAGCGAATGGCTCGGTGACAAGCGTTATTCGGGAGATCGCGAACTTGAGAATCCGCTCGCCGCGGTGCAGATGGGCTTGATTTACGTGAATCCGGAGGGGCCGAACGGCAATCCCGATCCGGTCGCGTCGGCCAAGGATGTGCGCGAGACCTTCGCGCGGATGGCGATGAACGACGAAGAGACGGTTGCATTGGTGGCCGGTGGTCACACGTTTGGAAAATGCCACGGTGCGGGCGATGCATCCAAGGTCGGTCCTGATCCGGAGGCCGCTCCGATCGAGACGCAGGGACTTGGATGGATCAGCAGCTACGGCAGCGGCAAAGCCGGCGACACCATCACCAGCGGTATCGAGGGCGCCTGGAAGCCGAACCCGACCAAGTTCGACATGGGCTATCTGCGCATGCTGCTGACGTACGAGTGGGAGCTGGTCAAGAGTCCGGCCGGCGCCCACCAGTGGTTGGCCAAAGATGTGGAAGACATGAACATGGTGGTTGACGCGCACGATCCGTCGCAGAAGCATCGCCCGATGATGACGACTGCGGACCTGGCGCTGAAGTTCGACCCCGAATACAACCGCATCTCGCAGCACTACTACGACAATCCCGATGAGTTCGCGGATGCCTTCGCCAAGGCGTGGTTCAAGCTGACCCACCGCGACATGGGGCCCCGTGCACGCTATCTCGGTCCGGACGTTCCCGAAGAAATCTTCGTCTGGCAGGATCCGGTTCCCGAGGTTGATCATGAGCTCGTTTCAGACAATGACATTGCCGAGTTGAAGAAGCAGGTTCTTGCGTCGGGATTGTCCGTTTCGCAGTTGGTCAACACGGCTTGGGCTTCGGCGTCGACGTTCCGAGGTGGTGACAAGCGGGGCGGCGCGAACGGCGCGCGGATTCGCCTGGCGCCGCAGAAAGATTGGGAAGTCAATCAGCCGGCCGAACTCGCCAAAGTCTTGCAGACCCTCGAGAAAATCCAGAAAGGTTTCAACGGCGCCCAGTCCGGTGGGAAGCGTGTCTCGCTGGCCGACCTGATCGTACTCGGTGGCTGTGCGGGCGTTGAAGAAGCCGCGAAGCGGGCGGGGCACAACATCAACGTTCCATTTGCGCCGGGGCGCACCGACGCAACGCAGGAGATGACGGACGTGGAGGCGTTTGCCGTGCTTGAACCGAAGACGGACGGGTTCCGCAACTTCCTCGGTCATGATCTCGACCGGCCCGCCGAAGAGACGCTGCTTGACCGCGCCCAACTTCTCACGCTCACTGCGCCGGAGATGACCGTTCTCGTCGGCGGTTTGCGTGTTCTCGGCGCCAACGCGGGGCACCCTGACCTGGGTGTCTTCACCAAGAAGCCCGAGACGTTGACCAACGACTTCTTCGTGAACCTCCTGGACATGGGCACCGACTGGCGCAAGTCGCCCAAGTGCGAATTCTTCTTTGAAGGTCGCGACCGCAAGACCGGGGACGTCAAGTGGATGGCCAGCTCCGTTGATCTGGTGTTCGGCGCCAACTCGCAGCTTCGCGCCATCGCGGAGGTCTACGCCAGTGCCGACGCTGAGCAGAAATTCATCAACGACTTCGTCGCCGCCTGGAACAAGGTGATGAATCTCGATCGATTTGACCTGGCCGGCTGATTGCGGCTGACGCCGGTTACACATCGAGGCCCATAGACGCCAGCGACCTGTTCAAGCGTCCGTTTGAGCAGGTCGCTGGCTTGCGCGCAGATGTCATACTATCTTGTCGGTCGACACCTTGGGTTCACGGCCTTTTGGTGAGGCATTCAGGCGGGCCATGGAAACGGTCAAGGTGAATTCGTATCGAGGCGCCAATGGGTAACGAGCGGTTTCTCCTTGCCATCGACGCGGGTCTGAAGACGGGACTGGCGTTGTTCAACGACGAAGGCCGGCTGCGCTGGTATCGCTCGCATCATTTCGCGAACAGTTCAGCCCTTCGTCGCTGCGTCTTTCGGACCTTGCGGGAGATCGACAACCTGGCGGCCTTGTACATCGAGGGCGGAGGCAATCTCTGTGATCTGTGGGAGAGGGAGGCGGGCCGGTTGAATGTCGCCGTTCGAAGGATCGGCGCTGAAACCTGGCGCAATGACCTGCTGTATTCTCGGGACCAGCGAAGCGGCAAACAAGCCAAGCGAAAAGCCGAAGATCTGGCGCGGCGCGTGATCGAATGGTCGAATGCGCCGCGTCCGACGTCACTTCGTCACGATACGTCCGAGGCGATTCTCATCGGTCTTTGGGGCGTGCTTGATGCGGGCTGGGTGAAGGAGTTACCGCAGGAAATACGTCGTTGAGAATACAATAGCCTTGCGGATGGGGGCCATGCCAACAGTATGCGATCCTTTCCAACAGCATCGCGTTCCAATGATGCATGGGTTTTTCGATTTCCCGCGTTCCTCTTTACGACGATTCACCGAAGATTCGTTTCAGTGTCTGGGTGCGGTGGTCGAAAATTCGGGCGATGTCTTTCTTGATAAAAAGGGTGTGAACAAGATGTCCGCCCAGAAAGTCGTAGGCAACCTCGTCGATGACCTTGGTGCTGCTTCCCATTTCCTCAAAGCGATGTTCATGAATCCAGCATCGGTACGGGCCCCGGATTTGCATATCGATGAAACGATAGGGCGGTTCCCATGCCGTGATCTCACTGGTCCACCGAATTGGAATACCGCGCAAACGCAGGGCGTAGTCAATCCGTGCACCCTCTCGCATTTCGATCGGCGCCGGGGTTAAGACTTGAAAGCGCAGAAACTTCGGCGTGATCCGATCAAGGTTGTGGGCGTCGGAAAAGAACGCAAATACGTCAGCAAGGCTGGCCGGGACAATCAACTCTCGGCTGAGATGAAACCTTGGTTGCTTCATTGCGTGGTTGGATGCGGACAGCGTTTGGTTCATCGATGATTTGCCTGAAAGGGTTTGCACAAGGTGACTCCGATGATTGGGATGATCGATTCGACAGTGCGCCTTCGCAAATGCCGTTGAGCATGCCGTCGAATACGATGTTGTGAAACGGGATGACGCTTAGCCAGTAAAGTCGTCCGAGAATTCCGTGCGGAAGGAACCTTGCCGTCTGCACGAGCTCTACCTTATTCGGTTCTTCATCCAGTCGTCTGACCTCGAATTCAAGTTTGGCAATGCCTGGCAGCCTCATTTCCGCGCTAAGTTGAAGCGTTCGATCCTGCTCGATCTCCGTGACACGCCAAAAATCAAGTGCGTCTCCGTATGAAATCACTTCGGGTGACCTGCGGCCACGACGCAAACCGGGGCCGCCAACCAGTCGATCCATCAATCCGCGAAGACGCCATAGAAATCGCGAACCGAAATAACCGTTCTCGCCACCCAAGCGGCAAAGGACCCGAAAGACATCCGCCGCACTTGCTTCAATCTCGACCGATCGTTCGTCCACGTAGCACTTTCCGCCCGCCCACTCCGGGTCGCCGGGCATCACACCGGCGTCGGACCACGAAGTCTCCATTCGCCCCGACGTTGCTTTTCCAAGGGCTGCATCGATCGCTTCTTTGACCGTCAGCAGTTCCTGTGGCATGAGTCGTTTTGCATCTTCGCTGCGGCATACCACTCGATTGCGGAGGCCTTCGGCCAGAGGGCGGGCGATGTGTCGATCGATGGGCGTGACGAGGTGAATCCACAGAGAACTCAGTCGCGGCGTCAAGACGGGAACGGGAATGACAACGCGCTTCCGAAGCCCGAGGGATCGTGCCATGATTTGCATGAGATCCCGATAGGTCAGCACATCGGGACCCCCAATGTCCAAGGTTTTCCCTATGGTGCCGGGGACGCTGAGGCATTCGGTGAGATAGTGCATCACATCGCGGACGGCGATGGGCTGACATTCCGTCGACACCCAACGCGGCGTCACCATCACCGGCAGTCGTGCGACCAGATAGCGCAGAATCTCAAACGATGCCGAGCCCGATCCGATGATCATCGCCGCTCGAAGCACGGTGACGGGAACGTTGGTCGAACAAAGGGCATCCTCCACTTCGCGGCGCGACTTCAAATGTTCGCTGAGCCCGGCACCGGTTTCGCCAAGACCGCCAAGATAGATCAGCCGTTTGACCTGGGCCGTTGACGCCGCGCTCGCGAAATTCAGAGCAAGACTGCGATCGTGCTCGCGATACTTCGGGCCGACCGCGAGCATGGAGTGAATCAGATAGTAAGCAACCTCGCAGCCGCACATGCATTCGGCGAGACAATCCGCATCGTTGGCATCCACCTGAACGACGGTCAGATTCGAATGCGATATCCACGGACGAGCGGCGAGTTTTCGCGGATCGCGCACGCCGCACACCACCTCGTGTCCCTTCTCCAGCAAACGAGGCACGAGTCTTCCGCCGATGTATCCTGACGCTCCGGTGACGAATATGCGCATGAATCCTCCATTAACTGGCTGTTTGTGGTGTACAGACGTTTGCCTTATTGATCTGTCGCCTGCAAGACCTCCTCAATCCGACTCGGATCGTATCCGAGTTCCGGTAGCCTCTCCTCGATGCCATCACGAATGGTTTGATCCAGCGTCGGTTCGCGACTGAGAATCCAGAGAAAGCTGCGACTCGGTTCACCGACGACAGCATATTCGTAGTCTTCGCCAAGTTCGAGAATCCAGTATGCGCCTTCAAAGGGAAAGAAAAACGAGACGGCGAGCTTGGCGTTGCTGACCGGATCGGTCACGCGGGCGACGCCCTCGATCGTGCGCACTTCGCCGTCTAAATCACCCTCGATGCACGTGTTGACGACACTGACTCTGCCGTCGTCCATCAGCTCGTAGTCGGCGGTTACACCAACACAGCCAGTTTCGAAGGAGTTGGGATAGCGGGCGATTTCATACCAGCGCCCGGTATACCGATCGACATCGACTTTCTCGACGGTCGCAAGCGGTGAGTAGAGTGCCTCACATCCGCAAAGAACGGGCAAGCACAAGGCCACAACGACGGCACAAGCGCTGCGTGATGTTGACTTCATGCTGAGCGGTTCTGTCGCCAGACCGCGACCAATTCCAAATACATTCATTCAATTAACTCCTTTGTTAATTTTTTTTCATAGCGCCGCTGGGCCAATCGAACAATGAAATGCCCGAGAGGTCGCGTACCAACAGGGCCGATTCGCTGACGGCCACGTGAGCCCAGGACTCTCCTTTTGATACTGTCTTGCGGTCCAGCAGTGTGAACTCCGCGGGATTGGCCTCGATGAGCAGAAGTTCGCCTCGCTCGTCAAGCGCCACGATTCGGTTGCCTTGTGCAACCATGCTCCAATATTTGCCAAACGACTTCGACCTCCACTTCTCGGCGCCAGTCCGGAGATCAAAGCAACAGAGACGCCCATTTCCGAGATGAAGGTAGGCATGATCACCGACGATCACGGGCGAGGACATGTAGCCCTGCGCTTTCGCGGTCCAAGCCTCTTCACACTCAAATTGGCCATTGGCGGTCTTAATCTGATAGAAGAAGGTGCGATTCTTGTACGTGCTCGTAAAGACGCCATCGTTGTAAACCGTCGGTGTGAGGATGTTCATTCCCCGAAATGACGGTACAGATTGCCGCCAAAGCACGGTCCCGGAGTCCGGAGTGACCCCCAAAAGTTCCTGCCTGGTCTGCACCAGAATTTGTTCAACGTTTCCGATCCGGGCAATGACAGGAGACGAAAAGGCGCTGTTCATGCCGCCACCGTCATTAAGGATTCTCCAAACAACGTTGCCGGTTGACTTTTCGACCTTGGCAAGTCCGCCGCCCGCTTGAACATAGACGTGATCGCCGTGAAGCAACGGCGAAGCGACAAAGCCAAACGACGGGATTGGTGTGTTGTACTCCTTCGGAAACTCCAAACGCCACCTGACGGCGCCAGTTGCGCAATCCAAACACACCAGGACATCGCGCATTCCGGCGACGTAGAGCGATTTGCCGTCGCACGCAGGTGTCGAGCGTATCCAATCGCCATTTGATTTGGCAAAGAAAGGGACGCTCATCGCGCCTGGCCACTCTGCTCGCCAAATCTCGCCACCGTCGCGCAAGTCCAACGCCCGCACGACTTCTGATTCCTTGTTCGCCGTCTCGGTCACGAAGACGCGATCACCGCAGACGATCGGTCCGGAATACCCAGGTCCCAGAGGCACACGCCATCGTTCTTGGATGGATTCAAACGAGGAAGGCCACGTGGGGCCGCCATTGACAATCGAGTCGCGATTCGGACCGCGCCATTGCGGCCAGTCTTGCTGATGAACTTCATCCGCGACCGCGAAGCCGGACGTCAAAAGAACTGTTGAAAAAAGCACGACCAAGCTAAAGAGGATTTGACGCGCGTGTTGCGATCGAGACGGTTGGTCAGAAGGTCTGTGCCAATTGCAATTGGACAAAACATGGCGCACCTGTCCGGGCCTTTGACAGATGCGCCAGTTCGACCGCTCCCCAATAGGAGTTGGCCTGGCAGCAGTCTGCGAACTCTGGCATTGAGAATTGACTGCTGCGTCACCACACACTGGACCACCCCTGCCCGCTGTCTATCGTGATTGGCCCACCCAGGCTGATAGGCGGGAAGCCGACGATAGGTCTTTCAATCGGGTCGAATGCGCCTATAGCCACTGCGCGCCGAAATTCATTCGAATCCCTGTTGCCGCGTGCGATGCACTCGATCGAACGCCTCACGCACGTGAATTCGATTGCGGTGCGGTTTTGGATTCAGTTGGATATTGGCATCGTTGAGAGCCGTCTCCTGAAGGAGCCGCTCTTTGACGTTGATGTACGCAATCTCTTGAATGATAGGGGTTTATGGGTTGACGAGTTGGTTGCCAAGCGCGATGGCCTGGGTGGCCGATAATGCGCAACCGTCAGCCCCGATCTCGCGCCATAGTCCGTCGACGCATCGAAAAGGCGGTCCACCAATCAAAACTTTCGTCGTACTGATTTGTGCGTTTTCGCGAATGCACTCGATCAATTCGCCAGCGTCGCGCAGCATCAACGCCGTGCTGACTGAAAGCGCCAACAGATCAGGGCGGCGACGTTCGAGGAATTCGATCAGGTCGGCAATGGGAGTATTGGCGCCAAGATAGACAACGTTCCATCCGTCTAATTCAAACAGATCGACGACCATGCGCAGGCCAATCTCGTGAAGATCGCCCGGCGTTGATGTTCCCACCATGAGTCGGTTCTTCGCCGGCGCGGGTTTGAAATGTGGACGAAGGCGGGACATCACGGCTTGCGTTGTGGCGCTGCCAAAATGTTCATCTGCAACGTTTATCTCTCCACGATGCCACATTTGTCCGAGTCGCGTTTGCGCGGGGGCCAGAATGCTTTCGTAAATCTCGGGGACAGAAACGCCCCGATCGAGCGCCGACATGATGGTTGCTTCAGCCGCCGCACCGTCGGATTCGAGGATCGCGGTCAGGTAAGTCAAGATTGCTTCTTTTTCGCTCGTCTCTCCCGCTTCAGCAGCCAACTCGCCAGATCGCTTTGCGCGAATGTCATCCAGTGCTGCATCAACGATCGGGAGCGTCGTCTGATGAACGGGAGGGGGCAACTCCTTTGAAAGAATTTCCCGCATTGTTTCCGCGTTTTGCAGCAGGTCGATTTCGTCAACCCCTCGGGCTTTGAAGGACTCGTGTGTCCAACGCATTGAATGCGAAAACAACTCCGCGCTGCGAACCGCCACTGACTGTGCGAGCATGTGGAGCACGCCCAGCGTGTGACCCGTCCAATCCTCGCGCCAGCGCGTGCCGTATCGTGCGGGCAGGTAGGGATTGATCACCTTGTGCTCATCAACCGTCCAATTTGCCACGGCCTTGGCAACCGAATCGATGATGTTGCTGGCTAGTCTTGCAGTCTTGTCCATGACAATTCTCAAAAGTGCACTCGTGTGCGTTGCCCAATCATCCGCTCTTGATTCAATGCTTGGCAGCTAACCCGCCGCGGTTCCGACGACCAGAAGCGGCCCATCCGAAACGACGACCCCTCCCGGTTTTTCCAGCGTAACGGCGAATACGCTGGGGCGATCGACCTGCAATTTGGCGTCAATCGCAATAATCGCTTCCGCGTCTGATCCGACGTTGAACACGCCGCCATCGATCGGATGTTTGTCGCGGTCAGGATCGACGATCCACAATTGGTATTGGGCAACCTTGGGGTCGTTGGGCGGTAAGTTCTCAAACCGCATGAAACCGCCTTGCCTGGCGCCACTCCACGCGAACTTTCCGGTGACGTTTTCATATCCTGCGACTTCACCCTTCCACGAACCCTGAATGACATCGTCCGCCTCACGGAGGAACTTGGCAAAGGCGGCCGACTGCGATTCGCTGCCAGCGGGAAGCAGCACCTGCCACCATCCCACCAGCGCGAAAACAATTGATGCGGCTGCAAGATACCACGCGAACCGACTTCCACGCGGAGCGTGTCTTGGCTTCTCGATGTCGCCGTGATACTTAGCGCTATTGGTGCGTGCGTCGTTGAAGAAAGCATCGGCGCCCAGAAGGACGCGGTCACGAAATCTCTCGGGCAGGGGTTCAACATGTTGCGACGTCAGCGCAACATCGAGCGTTGCCGCTACCCAATCCAATTCATCCTGATCGATGTGAGGGTGGTCAAGCAGCAGCGCGCCAAGCTCACTTGCTTCAGGTTGGTCGAGACCTTCGGTCGCTCGGTCCGCGAGAAGATCAAGGAGTCGTTCAGGAGCATGCGTGAAAGCATCGTTCATCACACCGCCTCCTTTCCAGACTCACTTTTGAGCGCCTTTAACTCCTCGCGGAGTTTGATCAATCCGCGCCGCACGTGCGTCTTAACGGTGCCAAGCGGAAGGCCCAATTTGTCTGCGATGACCTGATGTGGCCAACCCTGGCACACGGCGAGTTTGAGAACGCGTTGTTGATCGGGCTTCAACCGATTCATCGCGGTGGCGGCTTGGGCGGCTTCATCGTTGACTTCGACAGTCTGGAGATCATCAGGGGCAGTCAAGGGCAGGTTTTCGATCTCAATGTTTTCGTTGACGGGGCGGCGCGCGTCTCGACGGCGCCGGTCGATGAGGCGGCGCCGTGCAATCATCGCGACGAACGTGGATTCGCTGCCGATGGATGGGTCGAATCGCCCGGCGTTTTTCCAAAGCTCGATAAATACTTCCTGAACGGCGTCCTCGGCTTCCGAGGCACGTCCGAGAAATCGACGCGCAAGTGACCAGATCAATCCGCCGTAGGTATCGACGCACGCAGCGACGGCGGCAGCATCACCGGCCGCGACTCGTTGGAGTAGTGTGTCACTCAATTTCAACCCTGCACCTGCAAGGACGATACTCAATCATTTTTGCTCACGAATACAACCCGAGAACGCGAGGCATCGCGTAGATCGGTCAAGATGCCGGATAACACCTTCAACCGCAAGTGGTTTTGTTCGGCCATACGTTGGCGCTCCGTCGCAAGCGCACCGCTTCCCTTTGTTCCTTTCGCCTGACACGACCGCTTGGATTCACAAAATAAATTCTCGATGTTATGGGCTATGCCAACACATCAGTCGTTTAGCCCCTCTGACAGAATTCGACAAATCCAACCACGTCAAAACGAATCCAGATTCTTCAATCACGCGAACACGTGACCGGGATGCATGCAGCGACATCAATGCAGCAATCCTCTACACCGTGAAGTTATACAGGCCACAAGGCGCCAAAGTGAAATTTGAACAGACGAAAGGTACTCAGATGAAGAATCTACGCAAAAGTGCATTTACGGGATTGGCGGTTGTGATCGCCATGAATGCGAGCGCAACATGGGCGCACTGCGGTGCATGCGGGAGCGGGGACGCGCACAAGTCAGCTGACATCGTCGACACCGCCGCTGCTGCAGGCAACTTCAAAACGCTGATCGCGGCAGCAAAGGCTGCAGGCTTGGTCGAAACGCTAAAGTCAGACGGGCCGCTTACTGTGTTTGCTCCGACCGACGACGCGTTTGCGAAGTTGCCTGATGGCACGGTCGAGAAACTTCTGGGCGATCCAGAGCGGTTGGGCGCGATTCTCAAGTACCATGTCATAGCTGGGAAAGTTCTCGCGGCCGACGTGGTGAAGCTAAAAGATGCGAAGACTGTACTGGGCCAATCGCTTGCAATTGATACCTCAGACGGCGTGAAAGTTGGAACAGCCAACGTCGTCGCGACCGATGTTAAGGCGTCCAATGGCGTGATTCATGTCATCGACTCCGTGTTGATCCCGAACAATGACATCGTCGAAGTCGCGCGCTCAGCCGGCTCATTCAAAACGCTGCTGACCGCGCTTGAGGCGGCGGATCTGACCGGCGCGCTTCAAACGGCAGGGCCTTTCACCGTATTCGCCCCGACGGATGATGCCTTTGCGAAATTGCCAAAGGGAACGGTCGAAAGTCTGCTGAAGGACAAGGAAAAACTCAAGGCGATTCTGACGTATCACGTCGTGTCCGGTGAAGTGCTTGCCAAAGATGTCGTCAAGCTGGGTGAAGCCAGGACGCTTCAAGGTCAAACCGTCAAGATCGACACATCCAATGGTGTCAAGGTGGACAAGGCCAACGTCGTCAAGACCGACGTGAAGGCTACCAATGGTGTCATTCACGTCGTTGATTCGGTGTTGTTGCCTTCAGATGCCGGTCAGGCCAATGCGGCCAAGTCGAATCGCGAATTGATTCAGCGGGCAGTCGAACATGGGGCACGCCTCTACAACGATGGTCATCACGCTGCGTGTGCAGCCGTCTACGAGGTGGCCGCAATGGGGCTCTTGAATGCAGCCGATCAATCGATTGCGCAGCACGAAAAAATTCGCCTGAAGTCAGCATTGGCGTCAATCGCGCAATCGCGCGATTCGAGTAAGAATGCGTGGATCATGCGTCACGCATTGGATGAGGCGTACGAGACATTTTCGTACGGTATGAATCAGTAACTCAGTTTCCTGAGCATTTACAACAGAGATAATTCCAGACAAGCATTGGAGAAAAGAAATGAAGTCAATCGATGTTGTCGCAGCAGTCTTGGTCGTCGTGGGCGCCTTGAATTGGGGCCTGGTTGGATTGTTCGAATTCGATCTCGTCGCCACCCTCTTTGGCGCGGGTAGCGGGTTGAGTCGAATCGTCTACTCGCTGGTCGGTTTCGCAGGTGTGTTTCAGGCTTTACAGTGGAAAGCCATTCAAACGCGTTGGTCAGCCGAACCGATGCCCGCAACTGCCTAAGATTACCTGCGCCTTGCCAAGCAAATCTTGGACTTGGGGCCCGGTCGAACTCGAACGACGCTGACGACGCGTTGATTCTCGACCGGGCCCAGTCTCTTGATTTGCAGCGCATTGCGGACACTTGATGCGTCTTGAGCATGGGAGCGCAGAAGTGATCAACTCTACAAGGTTGCTCGACCAAGAAATGACTCGGCTGCCGTGAAGATTGATTCGCGCCGATCTTTTTTCATTCGATCAAGTGTACTGACGGCCGTAGCCATCCGCGCCTGCCCCTTAAAATACGTCCGATTGCGATCAATGAAACGCCAATACAGTCCATCCAATATGTCCCACCATGGCGGTTTCGATCCTTCAAGTAATTCAGCAGATTGCTTTGAGTAGTCGCTCATTTTGAAAATGTAATTGCTTCCGCAAATGTAGGGTTTGGTTGCGAATATCCCACCGTCGGCAAAAATTCCCATGCCGTAGACGTTTGGCACCATAACCCAGTCGGAACTGTCGACGAACATCTCCATGAACCAGCGATAAGCGTCACTGGGGGCAATTTCGCATAGCGTCATCAGATTGCCGGTGACCATCAACCGTTCGATATGATGCGCCCACCCGAACCGTTGGGCCTTGCGAATGACATCATCGAGGGGCAGTAGCCCGGTCGTCGCATCGTACCATGCCGATGTCAGCTTGCGTGTATGCCCGAAGAAGTTTGAACGCTCCTGTTCCTCGCCCAAGTGCTGGTAGATGCCGCGTACGAACTCGCGCCATCCGCAAATCTGACGGACGAAGCCTTCGAGCGAGTTAATCGGTATGTCATTGGATTCTGCAAATTCGATCGCGTGCTCCAAGACCTCATGCGGCGTGATCAAGCCCATGTTCAGCGCCGGCGTAAGGACGGAATGAAACAAGACGGGACCGCGCGTTGACAACGCATCTTCGAAAGCGCCGAAGCATTCAAAGCGCTCTTTCAGGAATTCACGCAACCAACCAAGCGCCTGACGTCGTGTGGTCGGTAGCCACCACGCATCTTCAGAAAGCTCGCCAGGATGCTCTGGGAAATGGCGTTGAACAAGCTTAATGGCGTCGCCAACATGATCGGTCACCTTGGCACGGGGTTGTCTTGGTATGTCCTGCGATTTCGGGAGTCGACGGCGATTGTCGTGATCATACGACCATTGGCCGCCCACGGGATCACCGTCATCGTCGATGAGCAGACCGAGGCGCTGGCGTTGCCACTTGTAAAAGTTGGCCATGTACGGTCGATTGTCGCCGAGCCAACTCTCAAAGCACCTTCGCGAAGTCAGGAACATCGGACTGGTTAGAATTTGAAGTTCCAGATCCTGTTCGTTTGCGAACGCTTGCAGCCTGCGCTCGAAGAGTTTGTCTTCCACCTCCCAAAGCACCAGGCGAGCAATGTTCTTGCCTTTGAGATGGATCCGCAGTTTGTCTTCATATGAACGGCCGTCAGAACGTGGGCCGTTCACTGGGAATTGTTCATAGTGCAACTTGCATCCGTGACCGATCAACTCATCGCGATACGAGCGCATGGCCGCAAGAAAGAGGGCGATCTTCTGCTTGTGATGACGTACGTACGTGCAAAGCCCGAAGTCCTCCGCCATGAAGAATCTGCAGTTGCGGTGGGGTTTGATATGGGCAAACGGAAAGAGTTGGTTTCCGAGGATGACAACAAGGGTCTTGGTTGGATCGATCGGCGGATTCATTTGATTCCCGCGATGATTGGCAGACCAACTTCGAAAGTCAATCGAGATACTTGTGATAGCCCATGCGATAAAGGCGCGTGAGCACCGCGTCGTTTAAGCGGTTGATCGGCGTGTCGACCTCGGCCATGTCAGGCGGAAAGACGAACAGGCCCGGTAGCAAGTCCGTTGTGAGATATCGTGTGGGCAGTTGGATTAAAAGCTCGGCAGGTTCGGGTACGGACTGTCCGGCGAGGGCGAATCCCCAGGTGCCAAACGTCGGAACCAGCGTGTGGTAGGGGCGCACGTGGAAGCGCTCATTGCCCAGACCCCACGACGTCGCGCCGATGGTGTGCACGATGCACCAAAACGCTTCGCGCGAACGAAAGGGGCTGGTGCATTGGCACGCGAGCATGCCGCCGGCTGCCAACCGTCGACCCGCGAGTCCAAAAAACGCTTGCGAATAGAGCTTGCCCAACTCGGCGGCGCTGGGGTCCGGCAAATCCATGAGGATAACGTCGAAGAACTGATCGGACTCTTGGAGAAAACGCATGGCGTCGACATTGTGGACGTGCACGCGCGGGTCGCTGAGCGCGCCATCGTTTAGCTTGGCCAGCATCGGATTGGTCCGAAACAGTTCGGTGACCTGACCATCGATATCGACGATGTCCACGCTCTTGACGTCGTCGTATGCCAGTACCTGTCGCGCTGCGAGGCCGTCGCCTCCGCCAAGGATCAACACGCTTGACCTCTGCTCGGCCGCGACCATCGCCGGGTGCACGAGCGCTTCGTGATAGCGATACTCATCGACACTGGAGAATTGGAGATGTCCGTTGAGATACAAGCGAACATCGTCTCGCCAACGCGTGAGCACCAGACGCTGGTAGGGGGTGGTGGCGGCGTATACGATTTCGTCCTGGTAGATACGGTTTTCAAAGTGTGCGACGAGGCGGCCACTCATCACCGCCGCACCGCCCACCAGAACGGTTGCCAATCCAGCAAAGACGGTGAGCCGGCGTCGCACTGGTTTTTCGCGCGGTCCAATGCGCCACAGCACCAACCCGGCGACGGCGATGTTGGCGAGGCCCATCACAAGCCCCGCCCGCGCCAAACCCAAGTAAGGCAAGAGTCCAAACGGAAAGAGGATCGACGCGGCCAGCGCGCCGATGTAATCAGCCGACAGCACGTTGGCAAGCGTGACCCGCAGTTCACTGAGTTCGCGCAATATGCGAATGACCAGCGGAATCTCGAGCCCGACAAGCACGCCAACGATGCCGACAAGTCCCAGTAGCACGGGCTCGTAGAATTCGGTGTAGGAAAAGATGGCAAATCCAATGAGGGCTGTCGTCCCGCCAATCACGCCGACGGCCAATTCCATCCCGACAAACCAGGCGAGCAAGTGACTGTGAATGTACTTGGAGAGGAAGGAGCCCACGCCCATCGCCGTGAGGAATAACCCGATCACCAATGAGAATTGCGTGACCGAATCACCCAGCAGGTAGCTTGAGAGCGTTCCGGCGATCAATTCATAGACGAGCCCGCAGATCGCCAGGAAGAAAATCGACACCACCAGGACCACACCAGCGGTTCGATTCAAGCGGTGTTCGGGCGAAACATTGGACAAGGGAACGCTCTTTCTTTCGGAGTGTCGGGGCTACTTGATGACCGCAGCCAGCACGATGCTCAACGCGATGAGCGCCGAGCCGATCACGATCCCCAGCGCAACGTTCTGGTCTTCTTCGATCTCCTTGCGCAGCGAGAAGGGCGTGACCTTTTCCATCACCCAAACGCTCAACCCGAAGAGCACCAAGCCGACCACAAAATAGATGACCGTTGGGATCAGTTCCCACAGTTCCTGTCTGACCAGTTCAGGCATGATGGATTCCTTGCAACCAGACCAATTCTCGATGGCACAACGGTGCCAGTTTGGGTTCACGCTCGGTGGCGCGCAACGCGATTCACTTGCCGCGGTGGATGCCGCCACCAACGAAATAACGTGTCCTGAGATGTCCACTCCGCTGCGCGCCACGGGTTGAGCCTTCGCGCACGCTGATCGGTTCCTTCTCCGGGCGGGGGAGTCCAGTACCGTGATAACTCGCCCACGTCGCCGCAGCCCCCGTGACAACGAGCAACCCCAAAAGTGTCCAACCCGCCAGTTTCATTGTTTGGCTTCCTTCGGGGCAACCCTATCAGTCATCTTCAACATCGCTTTCGTTCCATTTGCGACTCTGGAAACTGGCTCTTGCGATAACCTCGATCATGAACCAGGTCGCGCACAGCACCATAAGGATGATGAAGTACCGCGCCAAGACCATGCCCTCGCGCACCTCGATGGTGACCGGTGGTCCCATGCCGGCGGTATAGACATTGGTTTCACCAGATCCGGCTTGGCCGCACACGAGAAAACGATATGTTCCAGGTTCGTCGAGTCGGAAAAGTTTGGTGTCGTGTTGGCTTCCTTCCCGCCAGCGCTCGCCGCCTTCAACGCCGTGGTAATAGGACACCTGCGCAGAAAAATCGAACAGCACTTCGTCGCGATCGTTGAGTACGGCTGCGTCGAGATAGAGCCAGGAATTGTTCACCGGCGAATCAAACCGAGCGGCGCACAGGGCGTTCGGCATCGTCGTGGTGAACGGTTCGGTGATGTATTCCTCTGCGTAGTCCTTGGCCTGCAAGCCGACCGTGCCGATTTTATGGCCCGACTTCAGCAGTGATCCCAAGGTCATGAAGCCGAACACCAGCGCTGCGATACCCATCATGACCATGGCCTGCTTGCGAAACGCCGACCGAATGAATTGCTGGTGCGGGGCGATGCCGTGCAGCCGCGGCAGTTCAGTTGGTCGCAAACCGAACGCTTTGGTTACTTCTTCGCGTGCGAGGTAATGTCCGCGGTACCACTCTTGCTCGGTTGTCGTCCATTCCGCAGAGAGAAGTGTCGGCGGCGCGGTGGCATCCATGTAGTGATTGGAATCGCCGACCTTGGCTACCCAGGGCAGTTCGCCGTCAACCCAGATGATCTTGCACCGTCCGCGTTCAAAGACGCGGTAGCGGATGCCGTCGAATCTGAAATGTTCTCCCGGTGGAATGTGGGCGGCGTTAACCCCTTTGGGGCGGTTGTCCAATTCCTCAGCCAAAGTGAAGTGCCCGTTCTCCATGATCAACCAGCGGTAACCGGCGCCGCGGCAATGCAGGAGAAACTCATCGGAATCGTAATCGACCCCTTCGTCGCGCTCGCGATAACGCAGGTGTCCGACGATCACGACGTCCAGACCGCGTAGTCGACCGCGCTGGCCCATGCGAAACGGAACTTTCGGCCGATCCTTCTGCGCGACGACAGCCAGCAGGCTCGATTCCGAACCGGTGATGTCGCACTGGGCGCGACACTTCGGGCAGACTACGGTCTTGGCTGCGAGGTGACCGTAGATGGGAATCGTGGCGTTGCATGACTTGCATGTCACGCGCCGGGTTGATGTATCGACCGACGTGCCGCAGTGATCGCATTTGACGGCGTCTGCGCCTCCGTCTGGAATTGCCAGTGGCGCGCCACAGCAATTGCAATTCAGGGAGCGAGCGCGATCATCGCTGCGAACCACCCGCTCGCGCTGGTCGCCGGAACCAGCCCGTTCTGCCGAGGGGACCCCCGATGCGCCGACCAACTCGCGCGGCATGTCCACTTCGAGGTCATTCAAATCGACACGGCGACCGCGAAACAACCGCGCCTGGTGGTCATCGATATCGAATTCCACCGTCGCAAAGTGTTTGTCGGCGCTCAGCTCCAGAAAAGGGATTTGCTCGTTCTGCTCGATGACAAACGGCAGTTGACCGGCGCCGCCTTCGCAATGCGCCACGTCTTTTTCATCAACGTGGTAGTCGATGCCTCCGATGTTGAGCGTATCTCCGGGCGAGACGGAGGCGTAATCGACGGCTGCGGGATCAATATCCTCTTGCACTTCGATCGCCAAGTTGCCTTCGTCCTCGCTGAACCAAGCCGCCTTGCCGTCATCGAATTGCAGATACCACTCATCCCAGTACCCGCGCGCGTAGCCGTAGCGCACGCGGCCGAGCACCTTCCATCGTTTTCCACCGAGTTTTCCGGTTGCGTTGATGTAGAGGGGGCTTGGGGTTTCGGCGAGGACGGCCATCTTGCCTGAGAGCCGGGCGGCTTTCTCGTCAAGGACAACTGACGAGTGACATGCCGCGCACACGACGAGCTTCGCGTAACGCTGATCGGCATCAACAGGCATCCCGCACGACGGGCATTGCATGGGTCAGTCCTTGGCCTTTCTCCGCCAAATGTGGCGCTTAACGGGTGGACGTCAGTTGGCTGTCACGGTTTAGAGAACGGCGCACTTCATTGATCTTTGCCGTGCCGGTCAGGATATTTTCTTGAAGCGATTCGATCACGGTTCGCGGGTTGGTTGCTCCGCATGAAAAAATATCCAGCGCGGCATAGCCCAACTCCGGGTACGTATGGATCGCTGCATGCGATTCACATAGCAAAACAACGCCCGTGAATCCATTGGTATCGGGAAACTGGTGCACAGCCGTCTTAAGCACGCCAAAACCCGCGTCTCGCAGCGCTACTTCCAACGCACCCATCGTGTATTTGGAATCCGTGAGTGTGCGCTGATCGACATCGTAGAAGTCGCCCAGCAGATGGATGCCGTCAGGCGAGGTATTGGGTTTCATTGCGTTCCCCTCCTGCTTTGCGGTCAAGCCGAAATTCGCTACAGGTAACTCAAGCGTCCTCATGCGACAGAATCAATTGCCACGATCTCTGCTGCAATCAATGAATGCGGCAGACAGAGCTTATCGAACCCATGAATTCCGGCGGCGTTCATACAAATCGACCATTGATTGTCCAAGGCAGCAAAATATCGCCGCAGCCCGTTCTCGTCCAACGGCCGTTCTTTATTTTTTGAATCGAGGCGAGTGAGTGGCTGCGGTGTTCAAGCGAGGTAACTTCAACTCCGGAAATCAAGAACCTGGATCATTCGGCAAGTCAGTGAAATCGCCGTCGGGCCGCTCGAAGCGGTGTTGATCCAGGGGCGAACCCCTGCAGTGCTTTCCTCAGAAGCATTTATGGGTACAATCGTGGCGCAAACTTTCAAGAAGACACCCGCGGAGCACGTGCATCATGCAGAACATTGACGGCAACACCACTGTACGAGACTTGCTTACCAATCATCCCGGCGCATTCGATGTGCTGGCATCGCATGGCATGTGTCAAAGTTGCAAAGACAATCCGCCCCCCGTACCGCTTGCTCATTTTGCACACAAACATTGCGGCGGCGATCTTCAAAACCTCATCAATGAGGTAGAAGCCGTCATCGGCCAGTAGGGCGGTTGCGAAATGAAAGACGCCCACCCAAAGAAGTGGCATCGCCTTGAGACTCGTGAGAATGAGTCGTGAAAGAAGAATCCAATCGCCCGTGGTTCGTGTACCTGCTCCGTTGCAACGACGGTTCACTCTACACCGGCGTTAGCACGGATGTGCCTCGAAGGTGTCGGGAGCACACTGCCGGGACAGCCTCCCGATACACGCGAGCCCGTCTTCCAGTTCGACTCGTCTACCAGGAATCAGTCGCCAATCGAAGTGCCGCGCTAAAACGCGAGTTGGCGATTAAGGCCATGACGCGCAGCGAGAAACTGGATTTGATCCAGGCAAGGCAGGATCCTCATGTTGTGTCGGCTAGTTGACGACGCCATGCGTGTCAGGAGATGTGCCAAAATGGTCCGAGTCTTTTTGGTTGTATGCTGCATGGGCTTTGCATTGACTTCGTTTGGCTGCGGCCCAAGCAGGAGCGATCAACGGTTATCAACCGAGCCTGACGGTTTCATTTACATGGAAGCCAGCCATGGCTGGGGACACATCGCCACGTTGCGAATTGTCGACTGGGGAGACAAGTGGATTCACGTATCGGTGACCGACCCGGAAGGTCGCACCAAGATCGGCAACATGGGTCGCAGACAATATCATCGCTTGCTTTCGGATCTGCGATCGCTTCGTGCCTTTGAACTAAGTTCGTTCTCGCGCGACAACGTTTGTGACGCCGACTTGTATCGAATAACCGTTTGCGACGGGGGAAAGCGCAATCAAATTCGAATCTACTGCCCGTGGGACAGCACCGGTGATTCAGACACGCCGGCCACGGTTGCCTTTGAGGCCTCGCCCGGTTCGAAACCGCATGCTGATCTCGTCGAGCGACTGCTTGACGAAACCAAAAATCGTGCTTTGCGTTGGGACGTTTGCACGTATTCGTTCGACCCTGACCGCCGCTTGGTCAATACGAACAACGCCGAAGTCGCGGATGTGTTCTTCACCGACCAAGGCGAATTGATGTACGCCGTTACAGAGTTTCCGGAGTGGGCTGGAGGGGAGGCGAAAGAACCTGACGGATGCGTTGTCTGGCATTCACCCGACAAAGATCGAGAACCGCTGAGAATTCCTTAT
>JAUIEW010000054.1 GCA_030429365.1 Phycisphaerae bacterium | reverse complement strand
CGGGCGTGCCGGAAACATGAGATGTGAAATAATGTACGCCCACAAGTCTTTGATTTTTGATCAGAATAGATTCGGCAAGTTTTTTCACATCTAGCCACAAATATCGCTCATAACCCTTTGACTTCATGCCGAAATATAAGTTGAAGCCATCGATATAGGTCATTACTCTTTGCGTCATTTTTCTGGACTTTCTGGCATTCATGTGATAAGTTCTAATTGCTCAACATCCCCAAGGGTAGTCCCCTTGGGCCGACGCCCTCCTCGTGGGGGCGTTTTCATTTTTACTTCAACTTCTGTCTCGCCGATTGATCCGTCCGCCGTTGTTCAGCTTCTTTTCTTCATCCTCAAGCATGGCCACCAGATCGGCCACCGTCCAGATTCTACCCGCAATCCCAGCGGCCACGGCTGGCGTTGTTCCAAGTGTTTTGTGCTTCCGGCAGAAATTGTAGTGGAAATAGTGCAAGGCTATCGCGTGTTCGTGGTTCGCCAGTTTCTTCGAGAATGCGTTGGTAAGTCTCGTAAATCGGCGTTGCGACATGCGCAGCGTCAGATTCTGGCGTTCGACATAGCTGGTCGAGACGTGGGCCTTTTCGGGTACACCGCATTGCAGAACCTTTTTCGCGCCGTTGCATTTGCCGGGGCTGTATTTGTGTTCTGGGCTCTTACCCGTACCGTCTGAGCCGTACATCTTGACCAACTGAGCGTAGTCCACTTCAAAGCCGAAAGCGTTCTCGACAGCATCCAGATAGAGTTTAAGGCCATCGGTAGTTAGCTGCATTCGATTGACTATGCGCTCGGCCACGTCACACATGAATTCATTGGCACATGAGGCGTTGCGCTGACCGACCAGATAGGACACGACCAGTTTGGTGTCAGCATCCAGCGCGATCCACGTCCAAACATCGCCGTGCCCCTGCTTGCCCGCCTCGACGTTCTTTTGCTTCGCGCCGCAGAATGACCAGATTTCGTCGGCTTGGATGCGATTGCAGGCCAGTCCCCTAACTGTGATGTCGTGGAAATCGCGGCAAAGCACTCCCACGTCGGACAACAACCGCAGCACCGTCAGCTTGCTAACGCCGCACAGGCGGGCCGTTGAGTTGATCGAATTCCCTTCAACCAAAGCCGAAATAACCATCGTTCGCTTTTCTCTGGATAGCTTTCGCATCGCCTCACCTTTCATACTTGACAGCCAAGTATACACGACTATACTTAGCTGGCAAGTAACGACGTGTGTATTTTTTGGAGAGATGCCCATGGCAGAAGAGTTTGGTTCAAAACAAGCAGGCTCAAAAGGCGGGAAGGCTAGAGCCAAGATTCTCAGTCCGGCAGAACGAACAGAGATTGCAAGAAAAGCTGTTCGGGCCCGATGGGACAAGGTTAAGGAAGAAAACGGCGAAGAAACTGGCGATTTAGCGCCAGAAACAGGCGAAAAATCAACGGGCCCATTTTCAATGTTTCGGGGGCCATTGCAGCTAGGAAACCTCGAAATCGAGTGTCATGTCTTAAATGACTTGCGGCGCGTACTTACGCAACGCGAAGTCGTGCGCGTTTTGAGCGGAGGCCGAGAAAGCGGGAATCTTGGACGATACATAAGTCGAAACCCGATTGTCCCGGACAACTTTGGCCAAGGCAAAACAATCAGCTTTAAGATTCCTGGATCAAGTAATCTCGCAATTGGCTATGAGGCAACGCTTCTAATTGAATTGTGCGATGCATATCTTCAGGCCCGCGACCAAGGCATGCTCAAGAAATCGCAATTGAAACTTGCCATGCAGGCAGAAATCGTAATGCGGTCATGCGCCAAGATAGGCATTATTGCATTGATCGATGAGGCCACAGGGTTTCAGCGCATTCGAGACAAACGCGCCCTTCAAATGAAACTTCAAGCGTTTGTTGCAGAAGAAATGCAAGAATGGGCCCTGATGTTTCCAGACGAATTTTGGATCGAACTTGCTCGTTTAGAAGGGATAAAATACTCGCCGCGAAATCGGCCCATTCGATGGGGGAAGTACGTTATGGCTTTTGTCTATGATGCTGTAGACAAAGACGTTGGGCGCGAACTGCGAAAGAAAAACCCAAATCCGCACTTTATGAAAAATCACCATCAATGGCTCAAGAAGCACGGTCGCGAAAAAGTCAACAATCAACTCCAGCGAGTAATTGGGATGATGTCCACGTGCGCAGACATGCAGGAATTTAGAAAGAAATTCGACTATGTATTCAAGGTCGATCCTTGGCAACTTCAATGGGACGACTGGCTTCGTCCGCCGGACAAGCTTTAATCTTCTTCGTCGCCAGTCGATTGCTCGACGATCCACTTAGCCAATTCATTCGGATCGGTCGGACGCTCGCCGCGCCCATCGGGTGGGGATTGTCTGGTGGGCTGATCCTTGGATTGATCGCTTTGCGATGGCTCGTTGGTTTTCGGCTTGTCGCTCATGCGTTTATTGTATCACATGGCGTTCCGAACGGCTAAAAGCTAAGTGAACCACTACCGTCAGCACGGCGAAGGTGGCGTTTGGAAGATTGGCCGGTATAGTTGGTTCGATTGGCAGTCTAGGAATTCAACATCTTGTGGCCTTACGGTTCGGGAGGAATCGCGATGCGTGCTCGGCTGGTAATTGGACTCTTGCTGTATTCTGTTTCCGGAATGGCAAATACCGGTTGCTCAACGGTGACGACAGGCCTTTCCGCTGAGTCTTATGGACTGCATCTTGCGATCGACCCTTCTGACAACGCCATGAGCGCGACCGCAAACGTGCAATGTCGGGTCCTTGAATCGGAAACGACTCAAGCGTCGAAGACGCTGACCTTTGACCTTGCCCTGCATCGTGACCTGCAGATCCACAAGCTGAGTTGCGACAAAGCGACAGTGGCATCCATGCGGACGCTTCCACCCGCCAAATCAGACAAGAAAGCATCGTATCGCCTACACCGTATTACACTTGAGGATGCACCTGAGGTTTTTGAGTTGACCGTTGAGTATTCGGGCCACCTTGAGCAGGATGTGGCTGCGGGTGAGAAACGCGGCGAGATTCATAACTTCGGCGTTTCCGCGCACATTGGCACCAATGGCATCTATCTCGCATCGGCGGCATGGTATCCGAGATTTGAATCGGACGAGGAACATGCTGAACTCCCCCACTTTGCGGTGACGTTGGAACCGGTCGACGGCTACGAGTTTGTCGCGAGCGCGCCTCGGCGCAATCGCGATGCGTCGAATCCAGAATTCCTCGAATTTGAGAGCACGTTTCCACAAACTGATTTGGCGATTGCAGGCGGACAATACCAGCAATGGTCGCGAGACGTGGACGGCGTGCGTTTCGCGATCCTATTGAATCCCAAAGATGTGGACGCGTCGGCCCTGCAAAGACGTGCGGACATTTTTCTAGATGCGGCAGAGGACTACTACCATCGCTACACGCCGCTGGTCGGTCCGTATCCGTTTGATGAATTCACGATCGTCGAGAACTTTTTCAGTTCCGGTTTCGCGTTCCCAACGTTCACCTTGTTGGGCCCAGCCGTCATCGCAATGGAGGATCGGGCCCTGCGGCATGGCTACCTCGATCACGAATTCCTTCACAGTTGGTGGGGTAACGGCCTCTACGTCGATCCAAACGACGGGAACTGGTGCGAGGCATTGGCCAGCTTTGGCGGAAACCTCTATGGATATACGCTGGATGAAGATCCGGAAGGCGCTCGCAAGATCCGCCGCGACGCCTGCAATATTCTTACCCGCATCTCAGACAAGAACGACAAACCACTCGCGACCTTCGGCAAAACCGACGGGGCAAGTCGGAGCATCGGTTATCAAAAAGGTGCGGTGGTCTTCAATATGATGGCACGCGAGATTGGCATCGAGAACTTTTGGCAGGCGATGCGTAACCTGACGCAAGACCACACTGGCCGATACGTCAACTGGGAAACGATCCGCACGGCCATGGAAGAGGTCTCAAACGTTGACCTCAAGCCGTTTTTCGATCAATGGGTGCATGGCGCGGGCGCGCCGCGACTTCTGCTGACGCGCGTGTTGCTGGACTCTGCAACCGCAATCGGACACATCGAAATCGAACAGGATGCCCCCACTTTCGCCGTCAAACTCCCACTTCGCATTCACCATGCAGACGGAAGTTCCAAAGACATCGACGTATCCGTCACGGAGGCAACGACAAGTATTGAATTCGACGGCTCAGGGAATCCGACGGAAGTCGAACTCGATCCGGACTATCTGATTGCGCGCAAGTTGGCTGACGAGGAGTTGCTTCCGACACTTGGCGGCAGTCTTCGTTCCAAGGACACGCTGCTCATTGAGGATGAAAGTGAATGGGACGGATACAAGCTCTTTGCTGGCGACATAAAACAAAAACGTGCAAAGTCGCCAGCAGTCGAAGTCTCAGGCCCCAACGCTGAAGAGCTTGAACAGAATGCCCTCGTCATCATCGGACAAGCCGTCACGCAGCCAGCGATCAAGTCCTTGATTGAGCGATCGGAGTGCCCAATTCGGTTTGGCGAGAATGGATTTGAAATCGATGGTGTAGACTATTCGGTAGCCAGCCAGTCGGTGCTATGCAGTTTCAGACACCCGGACGACTTCGGCAAAACCATAACCATCTACTACGGCAACTCGGCAGAATCACTTTCCAATGCCGGCATCCTCTGGTTTTACGGCAACAGCCTGCTCGTGTTCGATTCCAAAGAAGGCGGCCACGCTCAAGTAATCCTGCGCCGCGACTTCGAACGCACGCAGAAGAAATCCGTGGTCCGCCAGCACCAAGATTCCAGCATCGCGAAGCGGTGAGCAGCCGCATCAACCTTGGTGGATTTCTTGCGCACTCAGATCCTTGTTTCTTACCGCGGATGCATGTTCAATCGATGCAGAGCTGGTTCGCTCGCCAAACAGTGCCCAAGCGATTCGTATCCTTGAATAGACATTACCCCATACACAAAGTTACGCGGTCATTCTTGCAAGCAAGACTCTAGTCTTTGCTGGGCCCATATAGCGGTACACACTCAGGTATGCCTGCTTCCTTGTCGTGGTCGAATGATACTTGCATTGGGCCTCTTGGCTCGCCGGACATTGCGTATCGGACAAGTCCGTGAAATTGTGAGTCGACCAAGCCGCCGAACCACCAAAGTTTCGGCATCTCCGTGCAACGTTCCACCACGTCAGTTTCAAGATCGAGAGTCACCCAGTTTTCGTACACGGAGTGAATCTTCTGACCAAGGCGAAGCGTTGCAATCGGCGGATTTCTTGATGAATCTGGGTGGTGTCGCGATTGGCGTAAGAACTCATGTTGCGGATGACACCAAGCCCAGCCGAACGCAGTCTCGTCGAGCGCTCCGTTCCTATCGTCGCACAACCAGCGCTTCGGTGCGACCTGCACTGATCCGGCTTCCACATCCACAAGCAATGGACGAGCACCGGAGGGATAGAATTGAAATGAACGAAACAATAAAACCCAAGGCTGACTCGTCCCGTCGCGCGGAATGGTATAAGCCCGCCTTGGCAAGTAGGCGAGGTCAGTCGACTGCGGATCGAACTCCAATGAAATGTCGCCGATCGTTTTTGCTTTGTGCAGAATCTTGACCATTTTTTCACTGTTGCGTGAATTGGGCAACGACAACGTTGCCAGCCAAGAACGTCCAAATGCACCGGCAACGAGGACCTCTCCGACTCCCAAAGGCGCGAGTTTGCACGCCAGGTCCGCTGAAGGCAGCCCATCTTGGCTTGAGAACATCGCGACGACTTCGTTGCCTTGAGGATCGTATACGGTTACCGGCTGAGTCGCGCTCCGCTTCGAAATCCACAAATACCGACCATCCCAAACAACATCGTCAATTCGATCGGATGATGTGATCTTCGGACACGGTACGAGGACCGATGGCTCCCGCAGCAGAAAAACCTGATTGGCATCATGAAGAACTTCAAAATCACTCCCGAAGGTCAACCAATTCGTGTCATTGCTACTCCATTTTAAACTATTCTCTTCAAACTCGATTGGCGTGAAGCGAATGTCACCGATGACAATTGGTTTGTCGCAATCCAGCCCGGCATCAAATTTGTAGCCGCTGATCCTCCTTCGGACTCGAGTGATGATCTGTTCAACGAGATATGGGTGATGGACTCTTGGTTCAACGAGCTTCTGAATGTGTTCGACCAGCGTTTCCTCGTCATCAAATGCCATTCTCGCCTCGACGATCCTGTCGATTTCTACAGCAAATCTTGCGCTACCGGTTGAACGATCGTGAATAATGTTCAAGAGTCTATCGAAGTCATCAGTTCGTTTGCGGCTGAGGTCAATGATTCTGAACTGCGCGGGCAACGATCCATGGGTCCGATCCAAACCGCAGACGACCTTGGCGACTGTCTCGAGAGGGAAGTTTCGATATTTGCGTGGAACACTTGTCGCAAACATCTGTCTTACAGCGCGATAAACCAAGTCTCGCACAAACGCTTCCTTGGTGGCCTCGATCATGTTACGACTTCGGCCGGAATCGGGAAGGTGGTCCATTAGGACAAACAACACTCGCCATTTCGCCAATTGGCACTCGTGTATCAGTTCGTTGAAAGATTCGTCGACTTTGTTCCAGCGAAATCGCCCGCGGGGCTCAGAGTTCGTAAAGAATGCATGGATTCTCCCTCGTGGGAGGGATGGCCAAGATTCGTGATCACGAAAGCTATATTCCAGATGCACGAGCGCCCTCAAGATCCATTGGTATCGTATGCGATCAAGTTGCAATGAACGGTCTTCAACATACAGTCGATTGATTGCCTCAAAAACCTTCCAGTGCAAATGTTCCCGCTCAGGATCCAGGAGCAAACATGCCTCGGCAAGTTGGATCACTTGCTCCCATTCCCCGGTGGCCCGAAACGCGGCTAGGCGCTGTTCAAGCAAATCTGCCTCGGCGACCGATTCCTTCACTGTCAACTGGCCAACCTGATTGGTTCCGGTCATCGATGCTGCAATCTGCAGTGCTGCTGAACGTACAAATTGAGCGACGTTGTCGATATCAATTCCGTTGGTCGTGGCGGATGCAAGGCGCATATCCCCATGATTCAGGTCTATTTGCAGATCGATCTTCGGCTTTTCGTCGATCTTCTTGGTTTCAAAGCGTCCGATGACATACAATGGCATCGCGCGTTGGATGCTTTCGGGCCCCTCTGATACTGCGATTTCACGAGCCAATTTCTCACAATTGCTAAGGTCGGCGACGAGCACGCCTGGAATCGTTGAGAGCACCGACTCCGTCACCATTGCCAAGCCGTTTTTTAAGTGTGCCGATTCATAGTCGAAATCACCTGATTCGAATGGCGGGACGGCTACGACGTATTTCAGCCCGGTCCTCACTGACTGAGCGGCTATCGCGACTCGACTTGCGATTGTTTTGGCCAGTGATTCCCGGGCATCATCCCAGTTCAGCGTGACACTGGACAACCGCAAACCCTGCTGGGTCTCGCTGATTTCAATATCGAGTACCGATTCGTTGTTGACCTTTCTTATCTGGAGCATCGCAAGCAGGTTGGCCCGTAAGATGGCGCCGGCCCGCCGGCGACTCTCATTTGCATCGCTTCCCAATGCCAGTCCGAGCGCATGTTCGGCCTTGATGTTCTCGAGCGTTGATCTCGAAAGGACGTTCAAATCCGACGACTCCGCCAATCGCGCTTCCAAGAGGTCAACGAACGCCAGCGACTGCGAATCAAATGAACCGTCCGGGATGATCGCACATGTAATCGGTGTTGTTTCGTCAGCGACCACATTCTGATTCGTAGCGCAAATGACCACAAAGGCGATCACCGCAATCCCGACCGCGCGTCCAACATTGCAGACGCAAGAGCCACGCGCACGCGATCGGCCGGTCGATGAAACGAAGCCGATATCGGCGGCATTGCCACCGTGAGGATAACGGTCGCATGCGGGCTTCGCGGTTGACTGGTTGTCGCCGGGTATCGGCCAGTTGCGTTGCATCAACGTCGTTCGTCCTCTTGGCCTTCGCTAAACAGACGACTGCTCTGCAGACAGGTTTGGTTCGATTCCGATTGCGTGCGTTGACTTACGGCGACATGCGACGGTTGCCGGTCTTCAACACTTTCGCAACTGCATCGCGAGTCGCCTCCTCTAGCGCCGCTTTTGCGGCGAGCGCTTCGGCAAGATCGACCTCGGCTCCGATGCCCATCTCGGTGATCATCACATTACGCCCCGGAACAGGCACAAGCCGAAGTTCCACGCGAGCCCTGCAACTGGTTAACCCCTGTATTTCTGCTGCGAAACTGCTGAGGCCTTCCCCTTCCAGCAGGTAATCGACTTTTCCATCCTGGTACAAACCGGAAGTTCGGACGCCGTCTTTCCAACCAGCGGGCGGTGCATTCGGCAAGACCACATTGACCCCTAATTCTTGGAGCAAATTGAATGCCGCCACGGCTGAGCTCGGATCGGCGAGCGGTCGATTGACGTGGCTTTCACTGATGTCAATGATCACAGTGCTGCCATTCAACCATCCTGCAAACTGCTTGAGATCAGCATCATCGCCGACAGCATTCGGTACGGGTTTCGGCGCGAGTGCTTCGGCCAGCTTCGCTTCGAGCGGATCAAACAACATGTCCATGCTTTCACCCGCACGGGCCCGCAACGAAATGACCTTTTGTTCAGTTGTTTGCACGTCGACAAGTTTGAGGATCAAGTAGTTTGACTGCCCGATCGTGGAGAGCCGGCCAACCAGGATGTGCGTCGCTGCGACGAATCTACCCAACTTGACGCCAGCCCCTGCATCGGTCAGGCCAGACAGTGAGATCTTGTGCTCATCTGCAACGCGCGCCAACTCGGCCCGATCGACCAGAGTCAGATTTTCCGTCGCACCGCAAAGCGCAAGGACGCGATCGGTCGCTGCTTCCGGCGTGATAGGCAGTTTCTTATCCACCTGCAATTCGAAAACGGCCAGCCGAGTCGGCGGCGACTTGGATGTTGCCTTGGAATCGGTGTCTGCGGTTTGCTCAGTGGCAGCGACGTGCGAGGCCATCAGCATGATCACGAGAATCGGCCAAGTTGATCGGGTATTCATGGGTTCTGCTCCAGAGTTGAGTTCAAAGGTATTCTAAAAGCCGTCAGGACGCGCATCAGTGCCTCCTGGTCAGCAGGTTTTGGGGGAAGATTGTCGGCGTTTAACCAGATGGTTGTTGATTGCTTGGTCGGTATGACATTGGGCTTGGGCAATCGTCGGACGTCGCGCAAGATTGAATCGTCCCCAAGCAGGAGGACAAACTCACCTTTCGCCGAACGTTGCAACCCATTGATCTGCCCTGCAGTCAGCCCGTTTCTCAAGTCGCCTCGTACATCGACTACATGGACCATCTGCGAGTCGGGTGCCAAGTTCGATGCGCTGCTAGCGCGCGACAACACCGGTCTTTGCGCGTCTGGCCAACTTACTTCGCCTGCGTGGGTCCTAAGTCGGCCGTCAAAGGATTCCGGCGCCTTGGCCCGCGAGGATTCCAGCAGAAGCGTGGCGAGAAAAGCGTCCGCGGTATCCGAACGGCCGACTTGCTCCTCCCATGGAACAAAGCTCGCGACCATGACTTGCGTGTCGCCCGGCTGCATGAAAATCTCAATGAGAACATTCTCTGAATCATTGGCGACAACCGTCCGATTCATCCAAAACAAGGATGGCCGCCACACTGATTCGAACCCGGGTAGGTCGCGCCATGCCCATTTGCCAAGATTCTGCAGCGGGTTTTCGAGTTCAAGATTCTGCAATGCAACCGCCTTACGAACACGCTCCTCATACCAGTTCGCTTCCAGAACGACGACATTCGCAGCGCACATGCGGGCGACTTCAATGCACTCGTTCGGATGGTCGATGCCTGACTCGCGACCGAGCACGATGATCCGTTGGTGGTCATGCTTGGCCGTACTTCGCCGCAAAGCATCGGCTGACAGAAACTGAGTCTGCGCCATTCCCATCGCATTCGCCCATTGCACAAACCAGGGCGGTGTTCCCAACGTGCAGACTTCTATTTTTGCATCACCCCAGACGTGCAGATTGGGAGGATACGCGACAACTTGCCCGGTAATGACGTCGGCCCGCCGGTGATTGAGCAAATCCAGAACGGTACGGCTATGAACTTCAGGCACACGAAAACGTACAGCGCCACCCTCCACGTTCAACGCTTCGATAAGAGGGGCACCGAAAGCAACCACGTCGATACTGTCTCCGTCAGACGCGTTCAAAGAAACGGATACGTCGGCTCCCGACGCATGGAAGTAGATCGGCACTTGAGTCGCCCCGGGCGCTATACACAACAATGCCATGGTCAGTGCATCTGACATTTGCGTTACCCGTTCTCGCCTTGGTCCAATAGTGACGCACTCAACGCAATGTCCAAAGTCGTGCCTGCCTGGGCCAGCCGCCCCACCGCGTTCGAATCTCCGCTCAGTGGTATGAATCCGGAAAGCGCCGAGGTCTGTTGACCATTCGTGGGTTCATTTTCAAGGCTGATCGCGTATTGAATTCCGATTGACTCCTCGCGATGAACAGCCACCAGCTGAATCCGCATGGACTTTGAGTGATCGCCACTCGAGGGAACGGTAATCACGGCTTTCTTGTCGAGCCGACAAATGATCGTGTCCGGTAGTGTCGGGAAGACGCCATCGCCGTGCGTCTCGATTTTCAAGAAACAAGCGATCGCCTGCGCCTGATCCGCCTTCTCACCTTCAACACCATCGGCCATCTTCTGCACGCGAACACTCTCGGGCAAAATGGCAAGCCAGGCGACCGGCCCCGCGATTGACTCGTGCAGGTTGAAAACTTCAGCGGCATCCTCGCGACTTAATGACGTCGCAACTTTGAGATGCTGTTCGACGCCCGAACCATGATCAAGCGATCCAGGCTTCTCATATTTGGAACTTTGATATAACCAAGCCGCAGCGGAGACCGCCACAATCGCGGCCATCCCCATCAATACCGTTCGAACGTGCGAAGCGGCATGAATCGTGCTATTCGGGCGATGCGGAGCAGACAATTCTTCGCCCATACTCCGCCATGGTTGGAGCGATGCGCGCAACTGGAGCATACGAACAAGTTCGAATCGACTGCCTTCGTCTTGCAGAGCCTGCAGGAGCATTGCATTCGCCTCATCGCTGGCCAATTCGCCATCAACGAACTGCGACAAGCTTGGCTTCAAATCCTCGCTATTCATGATTCACCTCTCGAGCCAACTCCTTTTGCAACTGCGACGTCAGTATTTGTTTCGCGCGGAACACACGCGAGGCGATGGTGCCCCGGGGCTGCCCTTCGATGTTGGCGGCTTCGTCGTATGTGTAACCGTCGAGTTGAGTCAGCATGAAGGCATCTCGACAGTCGTCGGGCAACCGTGATACCGCATCAATGATCAGCGAGCGAAGCTCTGTCTGCTCGGCTTGTTCGAGTGGGCTGGCGGTGTTATTGCTTTGCAAGTCAGGCAGCATTCCGCTCTCTAACGGCGCCAGGTAATGCGCTTGTCGACGACGGACCCGAAGTCGATCCAGAGCGCAGCGCATCACGATACGATGAAGCCAGGTCGCAACCGATGAATCCCCATTAAATGACGCGCGTGAACGAACTGCCTTTAAGCACGCTTCCTGTACAACCTCATCGGCGTCATCGCGATCGCCCAGAAATCGCAACGCAACCCGTCGCATGCGCGGTACGTGGGACGCCATGTCGAGTGATCGTCCCTTCGTCATGTCGAGGCTGTCTCCGTTGAAAGTTGATCGAGATCTCGACTGCTCACCGCTGTGGCCACGCCGTTCATATCTTTAGACGCACCTGTGTTCCGCTGTTTCGCAGAAATTGTGTGGGTCGTACAAAAATCTCTTGATTTTGCGTTTTTCGCCCATGAATCATGCCAAATGGATCACATACCCTTGGACTGGAATCAACTGCTGTGAAACAAATCGAGCCATTGACCGTCCAATCAAATATATTGTCGGGTTCCTCGGATGAAGTTTGCTAGGATACGACGCCCACCGCAAGAGGATTCACAAATGCCGGACATTCGCTGTTCTCAGAAACGGATCGTACTGGCCGTCATTGCAATGCTACTCACCACAGGCCCGGTGAGCGCGGCTGATACGCTTCCCAAGTGCGCCATCATCGTCAGCCAGGCCGACTCCACCGGCGTCATTGTCGCCGACCTCCTTGCAGTGGAATTGGCGGCAAAGGGCTATCCCGTGGTGGACCGTGCGAACCTGAACCGCACCCTCGGCGAGCAAGAATTGGCACAAGCTTTTGCGCCGGAGGAGACCGCCATACGCCGGAAAGTCGGAAAGATCGCCGGTGCCGACCTGTTGATCCTATTGACGAGCAGAAAGAGCGAAGGGTCGGAAGCCATCGAATGGTCGGTCGCGTCAATGCCGGCAGGTTTGAGGCTTTCCAAAGGCGGTGCGCCTTGGGATGAAATGCATCCTGAAGAGCTAGCGGGGATGATCCTCGCGAGTGTCAGCCGGGCCGTAGCGTTGGCTGACGACGAGTCAATAAAGATCGTGTGTGTCTCCCCTTTCATATGTCGAGACGCTTCGTATGAGAAGATTGACAAACAAGCGATCTACAAGGCGCAAGCTGAGGATTCACTGATGCGAATTCCCGGCGTGGCTGTTGTGGAGGTGGACGAGGTCGAGTCACTTATTCGCGAATCCAATCTGGCGCCGAATTCCGCCCGACGAGCGGCCCCTCACTTTCTGCTCGGGGAATACATCACGTCAAAGTCCAAGGCGAAACCGACAACAACGTTGGCCATCCAAGTGCGCAACGCCAACAAGGCATTCGGCTCGAAGAAAATCACGGCCTCAAGTGATGACGAACTGGCCGCCTCACTTTCGTCGGCGGTTGCAGAGCTTCTATTGGAAACGACCGATGAACAAAGACTTATGCGCAATAGTGAGGAAAGCGAAGCCTTGGCTGCTCATGCCCTAACCTTGGTTCACATGGGCGAGCGAAAAGATGCACTGCCACTGCTGAAGATTGCTTCGCTTTGGGCGCCAGACAACCTAGAACTCCGCAGGCTAGTTTTCGCGACGCTCGAGGGAATGGTTGCAAGTTCTGTGGGCACAACAGAAACACAGCAGGAACTCGCCCATTTTGTGGGTTTGCTGGAGCAAACGTTAGATGCCTTTGAGGACATGGTCCGCCGTAGGACGATCGGGCTCAAAGACCTTCATGCATTGAGTGGATTTCGTAGCAACAATGGATATCTGTCCTATACGAGAAAAGTGAAGCGGAAGTTTCCAGTGGTCGTGGCACGCTATTTTGCGTTTAATACACGCTATCGCCGAACGTTGAGAGACATCCTTGGTGGTAAATACGGCGAATTGGATACCAAATCACGCGACACGGCATTGGGCATGCTGGTTTCCCGACTGTCGTCAGACTCATGGCGATCGCTTGATCCTGCCCACGATGAAACTATCGACCTGCTACACGAACTTGCAGCCGCACCAGGTGATGAACACCACGTCATTCAATTGTTTCTCAATCATAAATCCGGTCCGGATGCCAGATCGAATCGAGACAAACGATTCTGGCAAGACTGCTGCCCGCCTGATTTTAGGCGTTTGGATTCGTTACTAAATTTGAGCGAGAATATTAGACAGCTTGAAAGTCAAGACGATCTTGCCAATTTCGAGGCGCTCTTAGAGAAATCAAGGAAGGAACTGCAACTCTCGGACGATGTCTGCGGTCAGATTCTCGCCATATCCCGCAAGAGACTGAGCGAGGCGCTCGAGCAGTCTGCTGGATTGTCGTCACCAATCGTCCGTGCATTGCCAAAACTGATAGAGATCCCTGGTTCACCTGCTCGCGTCATGAATTGGATCGTCGCCCGTCCTGGTGAAGTCGAATTTATCGCTACACGGAAAGACGTATACCGCGCTACATCGCATTACACTTTTGAGAAGATCCACGAGGGCCGTTTTCCACGAATCGCGTGGGATACACGATATCTGTGGATTGGCACCAACACTGAACTGCTCGTTGCGGATAGTGACGGGGAAATCGTCGCGCGACAAGAACTGCCTGGATTCAAGACGCTCGGGGCGTTCGCTCCTGGCAGGGCCATGGTCAAAAGCCGAAACGTCAGCGACGAGGGAGCATGGCGGTCGGCCCACGAAATCTGGACGGTCAACTCGAACGGCCCCCCCAGGCTCGAAGGGCAGTTGTTCAAGATCGATGATCGAAACATCAATAACGAGATCAATCTCCCCGATCGATTTGCGAAGGAGCGTTCCGGCCAACCTGGCTTCGATCCACTGATTTCGAAAATCTCAGAAGATGCCGTCCCGGATGTGTTTGCGATAAGTCGTATGCACGGCTTGTACTTGAACCCATACGATTACCGCAAGGGCACAAGTTTCGAATGGCCGCCAATGGCCGAGTGCATCGAACACAGGGGTTCTTACTTCCTGATATCAGCCTATTCAACGATGAAAGGCTTCGCCCGCCGACACGGCGTCTTCAAAGTTGATACGCCAGAAAGCCGTCCGCAGTTGCTTGTCGATTTCGGATGGCAGCGATATCACGGAAACTTCGCTGGCGTCCTCATGTCCACGGATAGCAGCATTCACTCATCGGTAGTTCATGAAGATTGGCTGCATTTTCTTCGCGATCACGAGGACTGCCCGCCTCACTGGGGAGCCGTCAATCTGGCGACCGGAGAAACTCGCGTGCTCGTCGTCGATCTGTGGCGCGATTTGGAGTACGACGCAAGGCAGTTCGCAAACTCCTCACTCTTTGGTTTACTATTGTATGGGGGCGCGCACGCATACAAGGTTGAACTGCCACCGTCAGAGTCTTGGCCTGAGTATGATGAAGCCGTCGCACAGCTCAGATTTCCCGAAGGGCAACTTCCAGAAGACGATGCGAACTTGTGGAAACCGAAGCGTCGATTGAAGTGGAAGGCCCCCGACGCTCCCCAAGAATGAAACATCGCCCAAGAGAATTCAGAATAAGTTCTTAAATCAGACAGCGTGGGCGCATTACTTGTAATGCACACCGATTGGCTATCGGTCAAAAAAATGTTCCGGATCGGAAAAGAGGGTCGGGCCGCTTCCGGTGTTTTCTCTTTGGGCGTCTTCGGCAGTTACGTTGTCTCCGGGCTTTCGTGGAAACTGATCGCCTCGGATCGAACCGGCGTGACCATCGGCAAACGCGACGTTGGCGGTTTCCTTCGGACTTCGATGTCGATACCCGATCCGAGTGTTCTTATCGTCGGGCCGCGTCGCCTCTTGCTTACCCGCATAGAAACCATCAGCAAACGCGATCAACTGACCCGTGCGTTTGATGCGGGAAAATCGATTGTGCGTCATCACATGCCCGCTCAGGTTTGGCCCGTATCCCACAGAACCAGTGAAGTATGCGCCGGGTTCAAACGACTGCGGCAAACCGGTGGGATTATCTCCGTTGATCCAATACGACACGCGAGTCAGTTTGCCAAAGCCGCGCTTCGGAAGCGTCAATGCAAACGACCCGGAAATCGTCACCACTGCTGGCCAATCCATGTAACCTTGGGCATTGTCGTTTGGAGTTGACGACCCCAGAAACGGAGTCGCCGCCCGATCAAGCGTCTTCGGGCATGCAAATGGATTGCTTTTTAATTCGTCGCTGCCTTTGACGAACCCCCCGCTGTCGAGGATAGGCCCCCAACCGTCGAAAGGGTTCGCGGTACTGCCCGTCACACCGCGCATGTTGTACGACGGGATGACGAAATCTTGATTGAAACCTGCGTAGGCGAGCGTGCCCGTCATCAGGTTTTTAAGATTGGCGCGGCACACGACCGATTGAGCATTGCCGCGTGCGCTTCGCAGTCCCGGTACCAGTACCGCGATCAGCAATGCGATGATTGAGACGACAACAAGCAGTTCAACAAGCGAAAACGCACGATTGACTTTCGGCTGACAGTTGCGGTGACCCCAAGTTTGCAAGGCGTCGTCAGTCAGCACAATCAATCTCCGCGGGCACGCCACTGCCCAGATTGCATCGTTGGAATAGATCGAAGTCGGCCAAGTCGATCGTCGCATCGCCATTCAAATCGACGACACCACACACCGGAATCTCTCCAACCTCATCTGGTCCATCAAGGCATATCGCAAGTCGCCCGTAGTCTGCGACATCAACATCCCCGTCGCGATCAAAGTCCGCCGGCGCGACCGGCTCAAGCAATTCGTCGAACCGCAGCAGCCGATTGTTGTTGGTGTCGAGAACAAACACATTCCCGAATGCATCGCCGGCCAACCCAGTGCTCCCTTGTAGGCTATCGGCATCTGCTGCGAAGGGGCCCAGTCCGTGGTTGATAGCGTCTGTGCTCGTGCTTCCCAATTGCCCGAGTACCAGATCAGGCGTCGTCTGTTCAAACAATGGATCAAAAAACGCCAGCACACGGTGGTTTTGCGAATCGGCGACGAATAAAACGCCGTCGTCATCGACATGCAGATCGATCGGCAATTGAAGACCGCTGATCAGTCCACCGTTGTCGAATGAATTGCTGACAAAATCGGGCTGGCCAAACACTGCGTCGGCTACCGTGTCACTTGTCAGCGGATCGTCAAAACGAAGCACACGATGGTTGGCCCAGTCAGCAATGTACAGACTGCCATGGGCATCCAGTGCGATACCGATCGGATTCAACAGATTCTCCGCAGAAGCAGTCGATCCATTGTTACCCAAACCGTCGTTGTTCTTCGCGCGTTTGAAGAAATTGCCAAACTGGCCGAAGACCACGTCAGCCGCCGGTTTGTTGATTGTCGGATTTGCATAATGAAGGACTCGACTATTGCCCGAGTCGGCGACATATACATCCGTCCCACGAACAATCACCCTCCCGGGAAACTGCAGACTGTCGGGCAGCGCCACATCGGGTCCCGTCCCGCCTTGACCTAGATTCTCGTCGTTGCTTGCAAAATCCGGTTGCCCGATGACGAGGTCCGCAATGCCATCCGTTGCACTCGGGTCATCAAAACGCAACACGCGACTGTTAAACGCGTCGGCCACCCAGAGATTCCCGCTACCATCGACGGCCACACCTTGCGGCAGAAAGAATCCGTCGGCCCCCGCCGATGCCAGACCACGATTCGGGAACCCGCTGACAAAGTCCGGCTGACCGATGACAAGGTCCGCGGCCATTTCGTTGGTAAACGACGATGCCGAAGGCCAACTTAGAACGCGATGGTTGTCGGAATCGGCAACATAGAGTCGCCCATCCGGTGCAACGGCCACACCGGCAGCATTTGACAAGGATAGATTGCTTGCGGTTGGAGCGAATGCCGGTTGGTTGGGATCGGTTGTGGTGAAGTCGGGTTGGCCGATCACCGCGTCGGCTGTTGAGTCATGAGGTGCGGCGATCAATTGTTCCACACAGTTCAGGCACAACACCAACCCAGCAACTCGGACAAAGGCCCTGGCGATAACATTGGCGTTGTCGCTCGGGTTCCGCATGGTCCCAGTCGCTCAGCGAATTAGACATCGAATGTGTCAAATGTAATCGTCGCTGCGAGGTTAACGCCTGCGACTCAGAACTGCCCCGGCACCGAGCGCAATCAACACGAAACCAGCCGGTTCGGGCACGGCAGAGAAGTTATCGAATAGATTCGCCCCGCCCTCACCGAAACCGCGCCAACCCGCCCATACGTCGCCGTCACTCAAGACGGTCGTACCGGAAAGGCCGCTCAGGTCCACGTTGCTCTCGGCGTCGCCAGCCGTCAACTCCAACACGGTGCTTTGGAAGGCGGCGGCTGTTGTTCCCCAGTCTTCAAGCGCGCCGGTGATCTTCACTTGCGTGGACGAGACGTTTTCGAAGGTCGCCCACATCCGATACCAGTTGCCCTCGACCAGATTCGCTGTTTCACCCGCAACGGTTTGCTGGGTGCGCGAGACGTCGGCCGAGCCACGAACTTCTGTTTGAAGAAACACGCCCGTGTTGTCCACGGTGTCCGACATGACGCGCAAACTCACGTATGAATCGGGTCCGGCATCAACGCCAAATCGATCGCCTGTGTTTTGAAGAACTCCCAATTGCTGAAATGAAAACTCGAAGGGGAAACCTGCATCATTCTGGCGAAACACGAATTGCGAAACCGTGACCGAACTACCGACGACGCTGAAGTCGAAATTTTCCTGGTTAAACAGAGCGGTCGTATGCACCGCATCGATTGCATTGGACGGAACGATCGAGCCCGAACCACCGATCCCCCCTACGCCGACTTCTGAATATCGAATGCCCGCTCCAGCATGGTTGAGGGAGAAGTTACCGACAAGATCGCCAGGAGTATTGTAATCCACCAGACCACCCCAAGCCGGCGTGGTCATCATGGAAAGTGCGAAAAGAGAGACCCCGATCGTGCGCATCACACCCTTGTGACGCAACGCGGGCGTCCGCGGCTCCTTCTTCATCTGTTTTCCCCTTCCAGATCGAGAGATAGAGAGAGCATCCGCAATCAAGCGAATGTTGGGGTGAGTTTACGCAAAGTCGCATATCAGGGCAATGAAAAGGTTGCCAAAATCACGGTCACAGAGTTGAAACACATAACTCGCCAACAAATGCGTCCGAGCCGAGACGTGCACGCTGTTAAGATGGGCGAACAATTGAAATGACTCGACTTGCGTACAGTCGTTTTGAATGAATCCGACGCCACCTCGAAACGCAAGGCACGCGTTACAAATTCTGACAATTCATCAGAACTCATCGTCGAATTCATCTTCGAATTCATCTTCAATTTCATCCCCGATTTCATCGAAATCGAAGTCGCTGTTGTCGTCGCCAGTCATGACGCAAAGCGCTTCCCAGACGTCGCAGCCAGTCGCCATCGCCAACGTGTTTCATTGGCCACATGTCGCTCGTTTCCCCGTGCCCACAAACAACTTTATCCATGCGGATATCGATGCCCTGAAAACCATCTAAGGCGATTTTTAGGTCCGATGGCGATCAGGAGACCACTAGATTATTCAGTTCGGCGAATTTGCTTATGGGAGTGGTTGTAAATCTGGGTGCACGAAGAGTTGACGGGCCAAAGTGGACATCAGCAGATTTCTTGAGAAATAAGCTGCCAGCGCGTTTTTATCCAGAAGCTGATTGTTGCATTTAAGAAACGCCAACGAGCTTTTCAATTGGCCTTCGCGCTCCATTGCCGCCGCGATCAAGCGGAGCCACGAAATGGTTAACGTCTCGTGGTAGCCGCGCGCTTCCGAGTTTGGAACGCCCTGTGCTTCATTGAGTTTGATGATGCTTTTGCGCATCCGGTCGACCGCGCCCGCCCAATCGTAACGATTGATGAGCAGGCACCCGACACGACAGTGCTCCGCATGCGTCCATTCATCCTTGCGGATCTTCTGCGTCTCAAAGCGATCGAGCAACTCGCGGTCGCTGATCGCGGCGAGCGGTCCAAACAGATCTGGGCCATGCTCCGAAGCGCTTTCACAATCATCATCCGAGATTGGCACGTTGGGGGCGGGAGCACTACCCATGATTGACACCCTGAGCCAAGTCCTCGTTTGCTACGGACTCATCGCCTGCTACAAATAGATGCAGATTGAGTGAGCGGGCGAGGTCGGTGCATACGCGGACGCCTCGAACGCTGTTGCCTTGCTTGTCGAGTCGCGGTGAGAAGATCGCAATCCCCATCTTTCCGGGAACCACCGCAAGCAATCCGCCACCGACTCCACTCTTCGCGGGAATGCCAACACCATGGACCCACGTGCCTGACGATTCGTAAAGCCCGCACGTGTACATGATCGTCAGCACATCACGGAGCGCCGTTCGGCTGATTGCCCTTTCACCTGAATGCGGATTCACCCCGCCAGCCGCCAGCGTGGCAGCCATACATGCCAAATCGCGACAGGTCACACTGACAGCGCACTGTTGAAAATATTGGTCGAGCACCTCGTCGATATCACGAACGAAAGTTCCAAAATTTCGCATCAGGTAGGCAATCGATCGATTGCGATCGCCCGTGCTTTTCTCCGACATGAACACTTCTGAATCAACATCGGGCACCTTGCCTATGTATTTGCCAAGGGTTGCCAGCATGCGATTCAGCCGATCCGTCGGATTGTCACCTGGTATCAAACCTGTCACGGCGATTGCACCGGCATTGACCATCGGATTCATCGGGCGATGGGTCGTGCGGTCGAGCACAATCGCGTTAAACGGATTGCCCGTCGGTTCGACACCCACAAATTCGCGGACGCGCTCCCGTCCAATGGCGTCAAGCACCATGCCAAACACAAACGGGTTCGCGATCGACTGCATCGTAAACATATGCCCATCGTCGCCGACGCTGTACTGCTCGCCGTCAATCGTCACAACCGAAATCGCAAAGAGGTCTGGATCGACTTTGCTGAGTTCCGGGATGTAGTCCGCCACGGCTCCCTCATGCAAGTCGCGATAGCGAACATGCAATTCGTTGATCGCGTTACGGATGCGGACATTGGTATCGCTGTCGGAACTTGCGGAAACGTCATTGTTGTTTGGCATGGTCATGATCGTCTTATCCAATGGTCAAACGCCCATTCCCATTGGTTGTTCGCGGTGTGATTTGATCAACCATGCGGCCCGTAACCGGCGTTTCCTCCGAGGAAGCCGAAAAACCAGTCGCAGGCCCGTCCAACAATGCGTCGAACAGGTGCATCCCAAAATTCTGCGACAATTCCTCACACACGCGGATGCCGCGGACGCTGTTGCCACGTGGGTCAAGGCGCGGCGAATACACTGCGATACCCAGTTTGTTCGGCACGACCGCCAGAATGCCGCCAGCCACACCGCTCTTTGCCGGCAAGCCCACGTTGTAAGCCCATTCCCCCGCATAGTCATACATGCCGCACGTGTACATGACCGTGAGAACATCGCGGATGTATTCCGGATCGAGGGCGCGTTCACCGGTGATCGGGTTGATTCCGCCGTTGGCCAGGGTCGCACCCATGACGGCCATGTCGCGACACGTGACGAGGATTGAACATTGCTGAAAGTATAGGTCGAGGATTTGTTCGACTTCGTTTTCGATCATGCCAAAGTTGAGCATGAGATATGCGATTGCCCGATTGCGGTGTCCGGTTGTTCGCTCGGACATGAAGACGGACATGTCAACATAGACCTTGCGACCGATGTATTTACGGAAGAGTTCGAGCATCCGGTTGAGTCGCTCGGTTGGGCCACTGCCCTTGATCATACTGGTTGTGGCAATCGCCCCAGCGTTGACGCATGGATTGTGCGGTCGGTTTGAAGAGTCGAGTTTGATGATCGAGTTGAACGCATCCCCAGTCGGTTCAACGCCAACGCGTTGCAGCACGGCCTCGCGACCGTGGTCCTCCAGCGCCAGTCCGTACACAAATGGCTTGGACATCGACTGGATCGTGAACTGCTGTTCATAGTCGCCGATCTCGTAAGTCTGACCGTCGGCTGTCACCGCGCAAATTGCAAACCAGTCGGGATTCGCCCGGGCCAACTCGGGGATGTAATCGGCGACTGCTCCTTCACCGAGTTCCCGATACTTCAAATGCAGTTCGTTCAGCGCGGCCAGAATACGGAGACGCTCCGGACTGGTTTGCGCCGAAACGGGCTCATTCGGTCTGCTTGGCGTGCTCATTCCCTGAAATCCTTCAATTCCAGATTTCGCTGACAAAGCCTCCAACGAATCGTCTGGCGGCTCGTCATCGTAGGGATTGTAAACGTTTCGCACATCAATTGCAGCCGGGTCTCGCAGGCAATTTCCACA
>JAUIEW010000374.1 GCA_030429365.1 Phycisphaerae bacterium | reverse complement strand
CCCGATCATCATGATGGTTAGGGCGTTGGCGAATTTGCTCTTGAACATTGACCCTTCACAGGTGACGACGCCATCGTGGTTGCGCAGTTCGCGAAACAGAAACGGCGGAAACACGTCGGGGAAGCGAATCTGCTGCGTGCCTTTGAAGTAACCGGCGGTCAGGTTTTTGTCCTGCGTGAAAACGCTGAGGTCGACGTTGTTGGCGCCGAGCACGCGGCGAATCTGGCGGAGCATTTCCTCAACGCGAACGTCGGCGCCGGTGTTGCGCGCACCGTTGTAACCGGCGAACAGCAATCGCAATTTGCGGTCGGATGTCCAACTTTCGTTGGCCCCAAGCATCCAGCCCAACTTGGACAGTTCAATCAGACCGCTGGTCCACAGGCCCAAAGTATAATCCATCATGTGCCGACTCCCTCCGTGCTCGCGATCGGCTTGGCCTCTGCTGGCCAGTTGACGTATTTGTATTTGTAGTTGTTGTCCTTGCTGAATTTGTAGAGCGGATAGCAGTATTCCGAGAACTTCGTGGGCATCCGCCCCATCGCCTCGACCACCCGGGCGTTGTCGAAAACCGTATTCCACAAGAGATACGGCACGAACACCTTCATGAGCGTGGCTGTATATCCGATTTTGGATTTTCTAAACCGGGAAAAGAAGTTGATCGCGCCTTGAAACGGTTTCTCAAGCGGCGGCACAAACGTCGGACCGGACTTACCCCGGGCTTTGGAGATCGCGTCGGTTAATTCCTGAAACGTTTGCGAACCCTTGCCGGATGAAAGGTGGTAGATCGAATGTTTCGGATTCGGGTCGACGTGGATCTTTGCGATGGCTTCCGAAACGTATTCGACCGGGACGATATCAATGCGATCGTCCGGACGAAATGGGAGAATCGGCAGCGACGCCAGAAACACGAACGCCTGCACCATGTCGAACTGCGTCGTTTCGCCGTGGCGACTGTCGCCCAAAACAATACTGGGGCGAAAGATTGTGGTCTGCACATCGGGAAGCAGATTACCCACCATGTGCTCGGTGAATTTCTTCGTGCGGGCATATGGATCGTAATCGCTGCGCGCCCAATCGACCGAACCATCCTCGGTGACGACTTCGTCCTGCCTTTCGCCCGCCACCGCGACTGTGCTGACGTGGCTGTAGCGCCGCAACCCGTGTTTGTCTTGAATTCGACGGGCGAGTTGCACCATTTCGAGCGTGCCGCGCAGGTTGACGTTGAAGCAGGCCTTGTGCGACTTTCGATTAAGCGATGCCGCGCAGTGGATGATCGAATCGGTCGAGTCGACGAGTTGGCCGTAGCGGCTGTCATCGAGCCCGAAACGCGCGCCGGTCAGATCGCCGCAGAAAATGTTGATCCGCTTCGAGAGGTGTTCATAAAAGCGATCGAACTCGAGGTGCAACTGCATCGATTTCCACAAACGATGCTGCGCTTCCTCGACGCTGTCGGCGCGAACGAGAACGTTGAGCGTTTGCCCGTGGTTTTCTAGTAATTCGGAGGCCACGTGAGCGCCAACGTAGCCGGTGGACCCGGTCAGGAAGATGGGCATGGGGATGCAGTTCCTCCTGATGCCGAATTCGGATCGTCGGGCAACGCGGTTGCTGACGTCGCCGCTTCAACCGACGGCATTTGAAAGGTTCGCGGTTGTTCTTGTTCGGGGGTCTTGCCTTCGATCAACGGGAACACCCACCGACGCAGACCGGGCATGTGCACGTTGAGACAATAATGCCACCAGTCGATCGACTCGATGTCGCACGCGAATTTCTCGGCTTCTTCGTCGTCGAGTGCATACGACAACGCCCGGATGTTGCTCGTTTCGAAGAACTGTTGGTTCCTCAAAATGAAGGGCTCAAACAGTTCGATCAGTTTTTCGGTGCGGTTGAGTCCACGCTCGGCTTTTGCAAGTGGCGATTCGTTGAACCCGAGGGCTTTGGCGATGCGCTTGCTGATACCGACCAGTGCACGCTGACTCGGCGCTGACATGGCGACGTAGCGCGTCTTGGAAACCGAAATCGCATCGAAACGCGATCGGAATCGATAGCGGAAACCATGCTGCCGGCGATTGTGGATCCGGTGGGCGAGCCCGGTCAGTTCCACCGTTCTGCCGACTTCGAATGGATTGTCGCCCGACGTGCCCAACTGATAGACGTCGTTGTGGCGATTGGTCAAAAGGGCCGCCGCCACCAGCGTCATACCGCGGCAGACCATATCGACCGGGATGATGTCGAGGGCTTTGCGCTTGTTGGACGGCAGCTGGCGAAAATACGTGCCCAAAAGGTGCGCAAGCGGCGCGGCGGTGTTGACGCCTTCGTTCCAACCTTCGAAGGGCTGCCTGACTGACGTTTCAACAATCGCGGGGCGAACCACCGACAGTCGCACGTCGCCCTTTCGGCTGGCCAGCAGCGATTCGGCGAGGCTTTTGCTTAAGCAATAGGTATTGGGCCAATCGAATTTGCGGGCCAACCGCACGCCGCGCTCGGTCAATCGACCGCGGGTCCAGCGGATGCGGGCTTTGTGAAGCTGCTTGGCCAGCTTTCGACCGCTCAACGGCTCGCCGGCTTTTGCTTCCGCTTCTTTTTGGAAGATGGCTGTCCGTTCGGGGCTTTCGACTTCCTTCTCAACGAGCGCGATCCTGCTCTTGATGTCCGCATAGAGTTCTTCGGCACTGAAATCGGGCAAGTCACGAGGGGTGTAGTTGCGATGCAGCACCTCGGCAACGCGTCCATCGCGCTGCCCAGCGACGAAGCAGGTCGACAGGTGCATCAACACCGCGTGATCACAACCCTGCACAAACTTCAGAACATTCAGCGGGCCGTCAACATTGACATCGATCGCCGTGCGAATGTCCGGCGTGAAATCGGTTAGCCCTGTGCTGTTGACGAAGATGTCAAGCTGCGACCGCATCCGCTCGGCGACTTCCGGAGCCAGGCCAAGATTTTCAGCGCAAACATCGCCTTCGACGACCTCGACCCGATCGGAGATGAACTTCGCCGCATTGTCGCCATGGCGCTCGTAAAGCTTCGCAAACACCGGAGATTCAGCCACCACCCGTTCGAAACGCTCGGTCGCGCTGCGCGTGCGGGTCTTGCGGATGAGCAGATAGACCCGCCCAACATCCGGAATGTCGCTCAGAATATGCTCCAACCAGACCTTGCCGATGAATCCGGTCACACCAGCCAGCAGGATGTGTTTGCCCTTAAGCGTCTCCCTAACGCGCAGTGGCTCAAGTGATGTTGCGTTGTCAAAGATGATGCAGGACTTGCGCTGCTGAACGGGCGGACGATCGGCGGGCAAAATGGCTTGGTTGATCGTCTGATCCGACGGCGTGCCCGAGAGCTGCGTGGCCAATTCTGCTTTGCCAAAGGCGACATCGCGCAGATACCCAGTGATCCGGCTGATCCACTTACGCGGTTTGACGACGGGTCGCTCCAACCGACC
>JAUIEW010000373.1 GCA_030429365.1 Phycisphaerae bacterium | reverse complement strand
TGCGTGAATCCGACGACGCGGTAATTGCTCGTGTGCACCCGCATCAGGGCGGCTGTGTTTTCGTCGATGGCTTTGGCGTAATCGGTGATGCGCGTGCGGTTGGTCGTGCCCACTTCGCAAAGCTGCGCCCCGCTGGCCCGCATCATGTCGGGCAGCCGATACGATCCGCCGATCTCCACGAGTTCGCCACGCGATACGATGACGCTTCTGCCTGAAGCGACGGTGTTGAGGATCATCAGCGTGGCGGCTGCATTGTTGTTGACGACCGTCGCAGCCTCCGCACCGGTGATTTCTGCGAGCAATGACGCGACATGGGCCACGCGCCGGCCCCTCGCGCCCGAATCGAGTTCAAGTTCGAGATTGCAGTAACCGCTCGCGCATTCGGTGACCGCCCGAATCGCGGCTTGCGAAAGGGGCGAACGACCCAATCCGGTATGGAGCACGACGCCGGTGGCATTGATCACGCGGCGAATGGATGGGGCGGATTGCTGGTCGAGGATGGCCTTCGCGCCGTCGATGATCGCGCCGGCATCGGGAGCGGTATCGCTTTCGGTGATGCGACTTCTGGCGTCGTCGATGGCGCGGTTCAAAGCGCCAACCACCAGCGAGCGCGGGAACGCATCGAGCAAGCCTTTGACCGACGCATCGTCAAGCAGGCTTGTGATCGAAGGGAGCTTTCGAAGTTGTTCTTGTTGTTTGGGCGTCATGCTCACGATGCACCTTGCGTTAGGACCACGCGCACGTCGCCGTCGCGCTGGGTGAAACCTGTTCGATCCAGATGTTCGACAAACGGGACGACATACTTGCGACTCGAATCGATCGCCTCGCGAAGGGACGACACGGTAAAGGGGCCCTTCGCGTTGAATAATTCCAACACGCGATCGCGCAACTCTCGCTCGGCGTCCGCGTGAAGATAAAGCGACGCATCGATTCGGACAACCTGACCGGCTGACGTGGCGATCTTGAGGAGCTTGTCGACGCGGGCTTTGTTTGAATCGGTCTGTTTGATCATCGCGTCGAGCAAGGGCGGTGCGAAGCCGCTTTCCTCCAGTATCGCCAGCAGTTGGCCAAGCAGTTTTTCGTCCTGCTTTGATAGCTGCGGGGCGAATTCGGTATGACAGATGTATCGGCCAATGCGGCGCACGTCCCGCGTGGCGATGAGTTTTTCGAGCAGGGGCTTGCCCAACGCGGCTGACTGACTCTTGCGCGAAAGCCATCCGACAAGCGTTTCTTCAAGGATGCCGGGTTCCTGCGGGTGCATCTGGTGATAGCGTTTGATCCATGCCGTCGCGCGGGTGATGAATGCGTTGAGGAAAACGGTGCTGACGAGTTTGTCGCCGAAGATCGCGGTCAGGCGTTTGTCCTTGCGAAGTGCGTCGATGTGTTGGGAAATGTCACCAAGTGGCACTGACGCATCGAGCGAGAGGCGCTTGGGCGTGGGCATGTCGAACTGGGCGCTGCGGATGGATTCTTCGATGCGCTCGTGGGCGCTTCCGGTGTCGAGCGCTTTGAGCCCTTTGATGCTCGCGGTCATATTGCGGCTGCTGCGACGCGGTGTCGCCCGCAAAACCACGCCGCCGCCGGCTGTCCTTGCCGCGTTCTCATCGCGCACGATAAAACGCTGCCCGTAACTTGCGACGATCGGTTCGGAGAGTCGAAGCTGCACGTATTCGCGCCTTCCCGCGTCGATGCGATCACCCGTCAGGCACACGCATCGGCCCATGACTTCCGTCGCGGCGATGCACACGCGGATTCGCGAATGGTTGCGGATCGGTTCGCGATGGGATGTCAGACATTCGAGGCGGACGTCGAGCAGGCGGGTGGGTTTAACGGCATCGATAGCGGCTAACTCATCGCCGCGCTGGGGTGCGGTTTTGCCCGTGCTTTGCAGGTTGATCGCGGTGCGCTGACCAGCTTGCGACTGGTCGTTGGTTTGCCCGTGCGACTGAACTTCGCGCACGCGGACCGTTTCGCCGTGAGGCCAAAGTTCGAGCGTGTCGCCGGACTGAACTGAACCGCTGATGACCGAACCGGTGACGACGGTGCCGCGGCCCGCGACGGAAAACACGCGGTCGATGGGCATGCGGAAAGGCAGATCGGTTTGCACGCGATTGACCTTTCCGGCTTGGGTGATGATCGCGGTTCGCAGTTCATCCAAGCCGGTCTGCTTGATCGCCGAGACGCGAACCATCGGCGAGCCGGCAAGCGGCGTACCCTCAAGCATCTCAGCCAACTCGGTCTCGACGAGTTCGACGAGGTTTTCATCGACGAGGTCGCACTTGTTGATCGCGACCACCGCCCGCGTCACGCCGAGCAGTTGCAGAATCTCGATGTGCTCGACGGTCTGGGGCATCACCGAATCGTCAGCGGCTACGACGATCAGCGCCAGGTCAACCCCCGTCGCCCCGGCTACCATCGTCCGCACGAAACGTTCGTGCCCCGGAACATCAACCACGCCAAAATCGAAATCGCCCAAACCATCGGAATCACTCAGCCGAAGTTGAGCGAACCCAAGTTCGATGGTCATCCCACGCCGCTTCTCTTCAGGCAGACGGTCGGCGTTCGTCCCGGTCAGCGCCTCGATCAACGAAGTCTTGCCATGGTCGATATGACCGGCTGTCCCGAGGATGAGGTGCTTGGCTGGAGTTGTTAATTGGTCAGTCATAACGTCAATTAAAATGAAGCTTGCCCCCAATGTACCAATTCGCATTGAGCCTGTGCTCGATGATGCAGTTAGATTGGAGCGTATCCGGATTGGTCGGGATATACCAGAATCCATGCGCCCGCGCTCTGTCGGTGTAGACCGACAAGAAGATGCTTCCATCGGATTGCACACTCGTTGATCGAATCATGTATGACCCGACACGAATTGGCGTCTTGGTTTGAAGAGTGGCTATGTTCTGGATGGCGTTTTCAAAGTCGGGCTTATTCAATTGGAATCGCAGGTATGCGGGCCAGGGATAGAGAAACGGGGTCGCTATGAACGCAAACATCAGCGGTGCCCACAACCAGCGGTGTCGTTGGTGAGCCTTTGAACCGCCGCCCAAGAATATCCGGATCGCAAGTCTGAGAGACCAATCCAATGCAAGCAGAACAAGCAAGAATGAAAGCGCAGCCGTCCAAATGCAGACAGGAGGTTCCAGAAAAGGATCACTGAGGCTTGCAAGGAAAAAGAGAACCGCAGCAAGCAGCACCCCAATCCACCGTTTCCCCGGGGGCTGACCGTATCGGATGAGCCATGACCGCAGGGTCGGGGTGTGATACGAGGTTGGATTGCCAGGATCGAACGGCAAACCGCACTCAGGACAGTTGATCTCTGGTAGGCCGCGTAACGGGTAGTTGCACTGAAGACATTTGGCATCTTCGGGAAGGAGGCCTGAATATGCTTGCGTTTCACTCTTGGTGTCGATCATTTCCGGATGCCGTTAGTTTGATCAGAAATCAAT
>JAUIEW010000372.1 GCA_030429365.1 Phycisphaerae bacterium | reverse complement strand
CGAGTTCACGGTGGATGTCGGTGATCGACCAGCGGTAATTGTAGGTATTTTGCACCTGCTCGAGGTACGAAACGGTCACGCCGCCGGCATTGGCCAGGATGTCGGGCACGACGAAGATCCCGCGTTCGTGGAGGATCTTGTCGGCTTGGGGCGTCGTGGGCCCGTTGGCCATCTCGATGATCACCTTTGCCTGAATGTCTTTGGCGTTGGATTCGGTGATGACGTTTTCCAGTGCGGCGGGGAACAGGATTTCGCAGTTGCAGGTGAGCAGTTGCTCGTTGGAGATGGCGTCGCCACCATCGAACCCGGCAATCTGCTGCATGTTGCGGTTGTAATGGGCCAGGGCTTTGGGGATGTCGATGCCATTGTCGTTGAAGATGGCGCCGTCAACAGCGCTGATGGCGATGACCCGTGCCCCGCGTTCGTGCAGCAGGCGAGCGAGAATTCCCCCGACGTTGCCAAACCCTTGAATCGCGCAGCGGGCGCCCTCGATGCGGTGTCCCATTTCGCGTTCGACTTCGCCCGCGATGACCACGCCACCCATCGATGTGGCTTCGTTGCGTCCGGGTGATCCGCCGAGCGGGATGGGTTTACCGGTGATGACGCCGCTGTGGTGATAGCCCATCATTGTTTCGTACTCGTCGAGCATCCAGGCCATGATCTGCGGCGTGGTGTGAACGTCGGGCGCGGGGACGTCGCGATCGACGCTCATGCGATGTCCTGCGGCTCGGATGTACGCGCGGGCGAGTCGTTCCTTTTCGCCGGTTGAAAGCGACGTCGGGTTGCAGGTCACGCCACCTTTTCCGCCGCCCAACGGAAGGTCGAGGACGGCGCACTTCCACGTCATCCAACACGCCAGCGCGCGAACGGTGTCGATGGTTTCATCTGGGTGCCAGCGCAAGCCGCCCTTCGTCGGTCCGCGTGCGTGGTTGTATTGAACGCGATATGCATCGAACACTTGCATTTCGCCGGAGTCCATGCGGACCGGCAAACGATAGCGGTATTCGCGCATCGGTTGTCGAAGCAACTCGCGCATGGATGGTTCGAGTCCGAGGACTTCCATCGCGTGATCAAGCTGCGCCTGGGCTGTACGAAATGGGTTGTAACTTTCATCTGCCATTTGAGTGTCTGTTGCTCCTCAGGTGGAACGCAATTCCCCGGAACTGTTTCATTGGGGGCCGATAAGTATAGCGGTTCAATTGCCGGTGTCCTAGGGCTGTCATGGCAGTTAAACGCGCATTGGGATTGCAGACCGAATCGAATTTGCGATAGTGCGGTATCGCCCACTAGACTGGGTGAAGATCGTGCCTGCGAGGTAGGCGATGGGATTCGCGTGGCGGATCATTTGAAGATGACAACGCTTGCAGAATTCGACGTCCAAGTGACGTCGATGTGAGCGGCAGTGGAGTTAGGAACAGACCAGTCATGCCTGCAAAGACTTTGGGAATCATTGTTGGTGGTGGACCTGCGCCGGGAATCAACGGTGTCATTGGCGCCGCATCGATCAACGCGATCAACCACGGATTCGAGGTGCGCGGTTTCTATGATGGGTTCCGCTGGTTGACTTCGAATCAATTCGAACTTGAGCGGAACAGCGTCCCCTTGCGCATTCCCGATGTCGCCCGCATTCACTTTGAAGGTGGATCGATCTTGCGCACGTCGCGCACCAGCCTGCTCGACAAGTCGACTGTCAGCGAGTCGGCCAAGGTCATCGCCGATCCGGAATGCGTCAAGAACGTGCTGGAGAATCTCGAGAAAGCGGGTATCACCCATCTGATGACGATCGGTGGGGACGACACCGCGCTGAGTGCGCGGTTTCTCGCCGAGGCGGCTGGCGGGCGCATCCGCGTCGCCCACGTGCCCAAGACGATCGACAACGACCTTCCGCTACCAAGCGATTTGCCGACCTTTGGTTTCAACACCGCGCGACACCTTGGCTCTGCTTTGGTGGCGAATTTGATGGAAGATTCGCGCACGACCTCGCGATGGTATTTTGTCGTCGCGATGGGGCGCAATGCCGGATTCCTCGCCTACGAAATCGGGAAAGCCGCCGGCGCTACGCTGAGCGTGATTCCGGAGGAGTTGCCCGAGCATGCGACGGTTTGCGATGTTGTCGATATTCTCGAAGCCGCGATTCTCAAGCGTCGCGCGATGGGCCGACCTGATGGGGTGGCGGTCATTGCTGAAGGCGTCGCGTTCAAATTTGGCGACGTTGAAGAATTGCGAAAGATCCTCGGCCGCGACGTGCCTGTCGATGCAGCCGGTCACCCGCGGTTGGCTGAGTTCCCGCTCGACCAGATTCTCAAAGATGAAGTAAAAAAGCGCTTCGACCAACGCGGCGATTCGATCACGATCGTTTCAGAAACGCTCGGCTACGAGTTGCGTTGTGCCCGGCCCACGCCGTTTGATATGGCCTACTGTCGCGACCTTGGATTCGGAGCCGTCTCGCTTCTCTTGGAAGATGAGCGGGCGGTTGCGGGTGTGATGGTGGCTGTGCAGGGCGGTGATCTGAAAGCCGTTCCCTTCCAGCAGATGATCGACCCGGTGACGAACCGGACCCAGGTGCGTCAAGTGGATTTGACGTCAACGCCGTATCGGGTGGCTCGTTCATACATGATTCGTTTGGAGCAGGGTGATTTTGATTCGCCGGAATCGTTGGCGGCTATCGCCAAGCAGGCCCGCATGTCGCCCGAAGATTTTGCCAAGCGATATAAGTCCGTCGTGGATCACGCGGTCCTCAAGCTCAAGACATCGATTGCCCACAGTCAGGTCGTGCAGGTTGTGGATGAGCCGATCGAATCGCATCGGTCGGATTCCTCATCGCTCCTGCCGATGTAGTCGTTCGGGATGCTGGGGCGGTTGGCTGGGCGTGCGCTTTGTAACCTGGTCCAGCGGCGCACCAATCCATACACCGGTACGAACATCACGATGGTGACGAATGTGTTGAGCCCGAGCAGGTAGAAGGGCCCATTGCTGTTTCGGTTTGCCCAATTCCAAAACCAGTGTTCCCAGGCAATCCGCACGCCAAATGCGTAGTTGATGTTCTGCGCTGGCGAGAGAAACACGCGGCACAAACACGTCAAGATCAGATACGTCGCGATCGCAATCAGCAGGGCTTCTTTCGGATAGAGCGGTCGTGATCGAACCGCGACAACGAGCAGCGGAATCAGATAGAAGTGGTGGGCTGTGGCGATCCAAACCAGCGCGTCGGCATTGATCAGATAATTCCCAAGCCCCATCGGAAACGACCCGGTGATCATCCACGAGATGCAGTCGTAAAGCCACAAACTGTGCAGCGCCAACAGTTCGATGAACGCGGCAGTAACCAGTACTGGTTTTTGTGCAATGAAACCGACGGCTGTCGTCAGCAGTCCGATGTGCGACATCCACAGGATGTCATGCGGTTGGCCAATTTTGATTTTGATGCCGACAACCAACGCGAAATGGATGAGCAGCGCAGC
>JAUIEW010000053.1 GCA_030429365.1 Phycisphaerae bacterium | reverse complement strand
AACCGGGCGGCGCAGCGGATCTTTGGTGCGTCGGCGACGGAAATGCTGGGCAGCGATTGGGAATCGTTGATTCCTCTCGGGGAGCGGGAAAATGCCACGCGGCTGATGACCGAATGTCTGAACGACGGTTCGGTGGCTGAGTTCGAATTCGCCATGCGCGACGAACTGGGCGAGCGGCGGATGTTGGCGGTCATCGTCACCCCGGTTGCACGATCCGACGGTCAGCCGCTTGGCGGATTGGCATGCGTCCGCGACATCACCAATCGATTGGTTCTGCAGGAACGTCTCGCGTATCAGACGAAGATGGCCGCCCTTGGCGAGATGGCCGGCGCCATGTCCCATCACTTCAACAACATGCTCGGCAGCATCGTGACAAGTGTTGACTTTGCCCTCCAATCGCAAGATCCGGAGGTGCTGTCGCGCGTTTTGAGAAAGACGGCTGACACCTTGAATCGTTCGACCAATCTGGTGAGCAACCTGCTTGCGTTTGCTGAGGGGGACTTCCGCGACGCGACTTACTGCGAGTTGGGCGAGGTGATGATCGACACCGTGAGCGAGACGCAGCGACGGTTGCAGTCGACGAAGATTGAACTTGAAACCCGCGTCGATCTGATTCCGGTTTTGCCGGTTCCTCGGACAGCGATGATGACCATGCTCCGCAATCTGGTGGACAATGCAATCGAGGCGATGCCCGATGGCGGCAAGCTTTCAATGACGCTGTCCGATGGTGGCGATTGTGCCCAGATTGTCGTGGCGGACAGCGGGCTCGGACTCGACGAGGAATCGATTTCTCGAATCTTCGAACCGTTCTATACGACCAAGCGGACCGACCGGGATCCGGCGTTTAACCGCGGGCTGGGATTGGCTGTCGCCCACGGTATCCTCAAGGTGCTGCACGGGTCGTTTTCGGTCAAATCGACGCCCGGGCACGGGGCTGAATTCCTGGTCACGCTTCCTTATGCTGAAAACGATGTTTCACGTTAATCCCCTCCACGTAAAATCTTAAGTGAGAGTTGCCTTTTGGTTTTGCTGGCATAACCTCCACAAACTGCCTATACTTCCGGCAATGAAGTGGGAATTGGCGCTCGCCTGCTTCGAGCCAAGATGTGCTTTTGAGATTGCCTCCACGATAGTCAAATGACGGGCCAGGGCCACGCAGGGCGTTGATGGTGGTCATGGTGAATGCAGGCGTCTAAGGTGCGAGTGGTAGGGAGAAGTTGCCGGCGCCCGGCCATGGGGTGAATTTGGTCGTTGTAGCAAAAGTTGGAACCCTGCCGATATCCAGGGACGTGGGAGGTATGTCGCCGGGCGAGTTGCATTTGGGGTGAGTTGGTGAGGTAAGTTTGCCACCGCGTTTGATCGCCCCCCGATCTTGGGAATCCCATTCAGGGGAATGTTGGGTTCCGCAACTGATTGCAACTTGGCCCACACGCAACGGATCACGCATTGAGGGGTAACACTCTGGTGAGGGGGGTCACCAAAACCACAGGACGCAGGGACCATTGGACGTTGGGACCATTGGACGCTGGGGTGAGTAGAAAGTCGATATCGTAGGCTCGCTTCGTGGCGACCCTCGCGATGGCACGGTGTTCAATAACCCACGTTTCAACTGATAGATGAGTTTGTTTTTTCCAAACGAGTGACGCTTTTGAATATCAATCCACAGAATAGAAATCGGCGCGATGCAGCGATGGTCGGACTTTGTGTCATGGTGGTGTTCAGCATGCACTGCCAGCGCGATGCCAAAGTCGCAATGTTTGCAGGTCCTGAGACGGCCAACGCGCCGAGCGAGTCAAGTATCGCGATCCAGGCTGAGACGAACAAGACTGAGACGAACAAGGCTGAGACGAACAAGACTGGGACGCGCCACGTTGAAACGTCAACCGCACCTGAAATGCGGGTTGCGGACGCCCGTCCAACCAAAGCCGATGACGCGGACATGGCGCCGGGTGGCGCGATGGTCTCGGTCGCTTCGGTCCAGGCCAAACCGGTCGGTTTGCCCGAGACGGCTGAGTATGAAGATTTTGCCAAGCGCGATCCCCTCGGATTTCTGCGGTTCTGCTGGGATCGATACAAAACCAACGTTCAAGATTATCGTTGCACGTTTACGAAGCGTGAACGCATCGGTGGTGAATATAAACCCGAGCAGATTGCCGACGTTCGTTTCCGCGAAAATCCATTCAGCGTGGACATGACGTTTACCAAGAACATTGGCGAGTGCGCTCGGGCGTTGTACGTCGCCGACAAGTGGGTCGATGACGAAGGCAACCAGCAGGCCTGGGCCAAGCCCGGTGGCGCAATCGTTCGACTCCTGATCTCAAAGATTCTCCAACCCATTCACGGCGCACGGGCGCAAAAGGCCTCGCGACGAACGATTGATCAATTCGGGTTCGGAAAGTCGTTTGAACTTATCATTCATTATTCGGTCAAAGCCCAATCCGAAAACGCGCTGTCATTGAAGTATGCGGGCGAGGGTTCAGTCGATGGTCGGCCCACGTATCAGTTTGAGCGATTGCTGCCATACGATGGCGACGAAGCCAACTATCCTGACAACCTGCTGGTGTTCCACATTGATCGTGAGACGCTTCTGCCGGTCGCCTGCTACGCATACAGCGACAAGGAAGGCAACGACCTCCTGGGAAGCTACATCTACACCGATGTGAAGCTCAACCCCGGATACTCGCCGGAAGATTTTGACCCGGACGTCATCAACTTCTAGGCAATCCCCAAAGATCAAGGCCATCAAAAACTCACAGCCACGGTGCGACTCGGATTCCGAGTTGACCACCGCGCCCATCGTTTCTATGTTTGGCGCTGAATCAAGGCACCAAGCGAGGAATCTTCGTGGATCAAAACAATATGCAGGCAGGTTTGAATCTCGTTACCGGCGGTACGGGGCTGCTCGGCAGCCATTTTGTTGAGCAACTCGTCAAGCGCGGTCGCCGCGTGCGGGCGCTGGTTCGTCCAGGCAGCGACACCCGTTTTCTCGAGTCGGTCGGGGCCGAACTGGTCGAGGGCGACATGACCGACGAGGCGTCGCTGCGCCGGGCGTGCGAGGGTGTGTCGATTGTTTACCATGCTGCCGCCCGGGTGGGGGATTGGGGCCCTTGGCACGAGTTTGTCGAGATCACCATTGAAGGAACGCGTAAATTGCTGACGTCGGCGATCGCGGCTGGCGTGAAACGTTTTCTGCATATCAGTTCGATCAGTGCGTACGGACATCCCAACCGTCCGGGTTTGGTCATTGATGAGTCCGATCCACTGGGCGTGAATCTGCATCATTGGAGTTACTACTCGCGGGCGAAGGTGGAAGCCGAGAAGCTGGTGTGGGCTGCCCATGAGCGTGGCGACATCGAAGTGACGGTGATTCGGCCGAGCTGGCTTTACGGTCCGCGCGATCGGGCCACGATCGGACGCCTGTGCGATTCGATCCGCAAGGGCAAAATCAAACTGATCGGCGACGGTAACAATCGCCTCAACGTGGTGCATGCGGGCAACGTTGCGGAAGGCGGCATCACCGCGGCAGAGTCTCCCGAAAGCTCCGGTGAGGCATACAACTGCAGCAACGATGGCGTGTTGACGCAGAAGCAGTATTTCAACATGGTGGCCAAGGCGTTGGGCGAACCGGAAGTCACCCGCAAGGTTCCGTATCGCGTAGCGTATTCAGCCGCCTTCGTGTTTGAAGTCATCGGGCATATGTTCAGGCGTAAGACGCCGCCGTTGGTGACCCGCTACTCGGTGTGGTTGATGGGGCGCAAGACGTTTTTTGAATGCCAGAAAGCACGCGACAAGCTGGCTTGGACGCCGACCGTCAAGTACGAAGATGGCATACCCGATGCCGTCGCCGACTATCTGTCGCAACAAACCGACAGGCGGGCGCCGTCACCATCCGCGAAAGAAATGGTTGCGACCTAACAGTTACGATCGCCTCCGCAGACACTTCGAGTCACACCCACGTACCGCACGGGCTGCGATTGTTGCCACGCGCGACCCCGTCGACCGACGGCAATCAGATTCTCGGTTGTATGCCTCGAGGTGTCGCCTACAATCGTCAGTATCATGCGAACCAAGCTTCAAGAGATGACACCTCAAGTGGGGGCTTACCGGCGGTTGATCCCGATGCTGCTTGTGTTGATGCTGGGGTTTGTGCCAGCTGCCCATAGTCAGCCCACCCCCGCACCCACTGAGAAATCAGCCGCAGCCATCACACCGCTTCCCGTTCCGAAGACACCGGAAGAGTTTGAGCGTGTTCGCTCCGCGATCAACAAGCAACTGGAAGAGTTGCCAGCGGAAACCGTGGGGCCCGAATCGAGCCCGGCGCTGCAACAGAAACTTGCCGCAGCGTCAGCCGCACGTGAAGTGCTGACGACGTGCCTCGAGCAACTTGGCGTTTACGAGGAGATGTTGGCAAAGGCCGCAAGTCTCGGCTCGGACGAGCAGATTAATCGGCGCAGCGCTGATGTTGACGAGTACCGAAGTCGAACTGCCCAGCTTCAGAGTTGGATGAAGGAAAAACCCGGCAGTGCGACCCAAGCCGAGTTGGAAAAACGCCGGGCGGACATTGCGGCTGAATACAAACGAATCAACGCGCTGACGGACACCACGAACAAGCAGCAGACCAACCGAACCAATACCATAGGTGAATTCACACAGCGTGAGTCCGACGCGACCAAGGCGGCGGCTGACGCTCGATTCGAGTTGGACACGGTGATCAAGAAGCTCCCGAATGAGTCGGCGCAAGATGTTGATGCCGCAACTGCCCGGGAGATTCACCACTACAATTTGATTGCAAGTTCCTGGAAGGTTTTTCTCGCAGACCTGCGCATCGAACAACTTGCCGCGCAGAAGATCAACCTGAACCTGGAGATGTCGGCGACAGATCTGGTGCTTCCAGACCTCAAGGCGTATGTCAAAGCGCTTGGCGATTATCGCACGCGATTGGAAACCCGAGCATCCGTTGATGAGACGGAGACGATTGAGCAGCAACTTAAGGCGGCTAAGTCGCCTGCGGAACTGGCATATTGGAATTATCGAAACCTAATCGCAACGACGCAGAAGAAATTCCTGAGCCATCGCGACGACATCCGCAATCGGTATCGCGAAAGCGACAAGAACGACCTTTCGCGCGACATGAAGCAGGTGCGAGCGAAGTACACACGATTGCAGGATCGACTCTCGCGCATCAGCGGTTCGGAAAAAACATCGGCGTACCGTACGCTGATTGACCTTTCTGGCGACTATGCCGCTCAACTGGCCGAACTCAATCGGGAACTCGATTTGGCCCGTCTTGAACTCGACGAATTGCTGATTGCTCAGGATGACGCGGCTGAGGACATGGCCGCCGCCCGTGCGGAATTGAAAGAAGCGACGTCGAAGATCACCGAACTGCCAGAGCAGGAACTATTCGCCGCGCGTTCTGCTGAACTGGCATCCAAGTACCGACCAGCCCTCGATGAAACAATCAGCGAGATTATTTCGGCGGCCCGTGGTTCGGTCAACCGTCTCGAAGAATCGGTCAAAGAACTCACTGTGTTTCTTGAAGATTTGGCGCGATTCCGTCAGGGTCTTTATTGGTCATACACGCTCGCGCGAAGCCAGCACATCGGTGGGAAGATCAAGGACGCTTATGACGAGATCAAAAGCGGCAAGAGTGCGGCGCAGGTTACCGCGGCTCTTAATAGCATCAAACCGAAAGCTGGCGGAATCGATTCGTCTGTGTATCGGGTCGGGGGATTCGTCATCGTCCTCGGAATTATTCTCGGCGTGATTGTGCGCGCCCGGGCGAATCGGCTGGCTGCCAAGACCGAAGACAAGGTGACAGCCGCCCTGCAAGCCGGCGAGATTACCGAAGTGGGCATGACCAGCCGCTTTCGCATCCAGATCGCCAATATTACCGCTTACTGCATCGTCGTCGCACTACCACTGGCATTGATTGGCGGTTGGATTTTCACGTCGGGTTTTCGGAGCAATCCGCTGGCCGTCCTGATCATGCGATTGAGTCTGCTTGGTGTGGTTTCGGCAATCACCCGCGCGGCGCTCGTTCACCTGTTTCGGTCGGGCAAGCCGCGATTTCGAATCATCCCGTGTTCAAATAATGTCGCCCAATACTATCGGCGCTGGAGCGGTATCTTCTGGTGGTGTGCCATCCTGTTTGGAATTCCGGTCGTCTTCTTAAAGACGCTCGAAGCGGCGACCGCGCTGCACGATGGCTTGTGGGCATCGTATTGCATCACCGCGTTGGTGCTTGCCATCCTGTTCCTGCGCGATCGCAATTCGGTGGTGCGTGTCTTGGGGCGCAAGTTTGCCCAACGCCGACCAATTGTCTTCGGCGCGATTGTTCAGGTTTATCCGATTCTGGTATTGGCGCTGGTGGCCCTTCTGATCGCAGAGGTCGTGGGGTACGGAGCATTTGTTGACTACCTCGCGCGCAACGTTGTCCATACGGTCGCTGCATTCGCGCTGGCTGTCCTGTTGGGCGATGTGCTGGGTGATCTTCGCCGAAAAGCCGCGCCGGCCAAGGTCGCCGACGATGCAGATGATGAAGAGGGTGATGCGGATCACGAATTGGACGAACTGCTTGGCGGTGTTGAATCGCGTGAGTTGGGCCTGGTGGTTGGCGGTGTGACGAGCGTGTTGCAGTGGATCGTGTGGGTGGGTGCGATCGTCTGGATCTGTGCTGCGTGGGGAATGACGAGTCTATCGGCGCGTGCCGTGCTCACCTACAGACTTGCGGGCGTTGAAGATCGGGCGATTACAGTGTGGCGGGTGATCGCTGCGATTGTGGCAATGTTCGCAATCCTGAAGATCTCGAAAGCCATCCGGGCGACACTGAACGCAAAAATCTACCCGACGTATGCGGGCATCAACCGTGGGGCGCAGGCGACGATCAACGCACTGCTCCATTACATGCTGATCGTGTTGGGTCTCTACATATCGTTTCGACTCGTCCATATTAATCTTGGGGCGCTGGCTGTCCTCTTCGGCGGTTTGGGACTTGGGTTGGGGTTGGGTCTGCAGCCGCTGCTGGTCAACTTCATGAGCGGTCTGCTGCTGTTTGCGGAACGTCATGTCAAAGTCGGCGACATCGTCGAGGTTAACGGAGAACTGGGTGAAGTTGTGCGCATCAGCATGCGATCGACGCAGATCAAGTCATTCGACAACATCGACCGAATCGTGCCCAACTCCGATTTCATCACGAGCAGTGTGACCAACTGGACGCTGAACAACGATACAAAGATTCGCGGGAAGATTTCCGTAGGGGTGGCCTATGGCACCGATGTCGCCCGCGTGCGTGACCTACTTCTGGAGATTGCGCGGGCAGAGCCTTCGGTGGTCGCTGACCCGGAACCGCAGGTTTGGTTCGTCAACTTTGGCGAGAGCAGCCTTGATTTCATAGCTGCGATGTGGTTCCTCACGCCTGGCGAACGTTGGACGGGCATGATCAACATGCGCTACGAAATCGATCGGCGCTTCAAAGAAGAAGGCATCGAAATCCCATTCCCGCAGCGAACGATTTCGTTCATTCCCGACTCAAAAGTCGCGGTTCAGCAGAGCGGTGCCGTCGTGCCGCAGGAACTGCAACGGCCGCCAGAGCCACAAATATCCCCCCAGCCGGAAGTCGAATTGGAGAAGACGCAACAACCATGAGTACAAAACGATCGGTCGGAATTCTATTGGCTTGGGCATTTTGCGCCTCGGCGTGGGCTGGTGGTCCAAACATCAAACTTGGCGTCGATGTGCTACGTGAGCAAGGATTCAAATTGCTCGATGGGCAACGGGTGGGGTTGATCACCAATCCGACCGGCGTGAGTGGTGACCTCAAATCCACCGTCGATCTGCTGCACGATGCCGCGAACGTGAAACTCGTCGCGCTATACGGTCCGGAGCATGGTGTGCGCGGTGACGCCTACGCAGGAGATAAGGTCGAAAACACGATTGATCCCACGACGAAACTCCCCGTGTACTCACTTTATGGCGCCACGCGTCAACCGACCGCCGAAATGCTCGAAGGTCTCGACACGTTGGTCTTCGATATACAGGACATCGGTTCGCGCTCGTACACATTCATCAACACGATGACCGTCGCGATGCAAGCGGCGGCTGAACACAAACTCAAGTTTGTCGTCCTCGATCGTCCCAATCCGCTCGGCGGAGATCGCATCGAAGGCACACCGCTCGACATGGAATTCCGATCGTTCATCGGGTTTCTGCCGATCCCATACCTGCACGGGATGACGGTGGGGGAGTTGGCTCAGATGATCAACAATGAGGGCTGGCTCGAAGGCGGCGTTAGGTGCGACCTGACCGTGGTGAAGATGGAAGGGTGGAAGCGGTCGATGGGCTTCGACGACTGCGGGCTCATGTGGGTGCCGTCGTCCCCGCACGTTCCACGGGCTGAGTCGGCGATGTTCTATGCCGCGACGGGGATCATGGGCGAGCTGCACGTGGTCAGCGAGGGCGTGGGATACCCGCTGCCGTTTGAACTCGTTGGATTGCCCGATGCCGACGCGGGGCTGATCGCGTCCGAGCTCGACAAACGCAATCTGGCTGGCGTGCGTTTTCGCCCGATTTACTTCAAGCCGTATTACGGTCCCAACAAAGGCAAGGTGTGCGGTGGCGCCCAAGTTCACCTGACCGATCCCAACAAAGTGCACCTCACGTCGATTCAGTTCCACGTGATGGATGTCGTTCGCAGTTCATTTCCGGAGCACAAGCTCTTTGAGAGCAAACGGAAGCGTTCGTTCGACAAAGCCTGCGGGACCGATGAGATCCGGAATCTCTTTGAGGCTGGCAAGCCCATCGAAGAAATCCTCGCGAAGTGGAACGACGGTGTGGAAGATTTTCGCAAGGCCCGCGCGAAGTATCTGCTCTACAAGTAAGCCGACCGTGCCACTGCTCTGTGAGCAGTGTGTTGGTCGGTGATGGATGCTTCGTTGGCACTGCTCACAGAGCAGTGGCACATCTTGGGCAGTGGCACGTCTTCCGTTGTTTATTCCTGCGACTGTGAGCCCGGCGCGCTTCGATGCTGCTCCAGCATCCAGGCGATCACTTCCGGATCGCCATATGTCGGGTCCCACGAGTTGTGGTTGACGCCTGGGTATTCGGTGTACTTGATGTTTCCGCCGGCGGCTTGGACGGCTGCCACCATCTCACGCGAGCGGTCGGGCGCGACGACATTGTCATCGTCGCCATGAAAACACCAGATCGGAATCTGCGTGAGCGATCCAACGTCAAAAGGTTCGCCGCCACCGCAAACGGGTGCAAGCGCCGCGAAGCGATCGGTATAAGTGCGACCAACCGCCCATGTCCCGAAGCCGCCCATCGACAATCCCGTCAAGACAACGCGATCCGGATCGATGCTGTATTCGTTCATCGCTTCGTCGAGAATTGCCATCACGACGGGTTCCATCGACCCGGTCCAGCGCCGATCGTCCGGGCATTGCGGCATGATCACGACGCAGGGGAAGCGATCGGGATTTTCTCGGATGGCTTTGCCAAGCCCAACGGTGGTGTGTTTGACGCCGTCGCTGCCGCGCTCGCCCAGTCCATGCAAAAAGAGCAATGCGGGCCAACGCTTGTCGGCGGAGTAGTCTTCAGGCAGGTGGACGGCATATGGAAATGATTCGCCCGCCGATGCGCCGTCGGCGGGGGTCAACGACTGAACTTTGAACGTCACTTCGGTGCTGTCGGGCATGTGTGAATCACTCCAGGGGTTCTTCGATTCAAGGCAGCCGGTCATCAAACCACCGAACAGGATTGTGATCACGGCGCTTTTAGGGGTTGTTTTATGCATCATATGTGTCGCTTTCGTCTTGGGGGGCGGGGCGAATCGTCGCTTGGGCCCCAACGCGATCGGCCATCATAAACGCTCGAAACCACGTCCGTCGAGGATTGTCTCGCAGCCGCAAGTGGGTAGAGTAGCGGGTTGTTAAACGGTTGTACAAGATGCTTGGGAGAAAGACATGCTTCACGTGCTCTATCTGGCGGCCGCACTGATGCTCACGATCGGACATGACACCAGCAACGCTTCGACGGCGGACACGGTGGTGGTCAAAACCATCGAGTCGTTCGAACCATTTTGGAAGCCGCCGGTTCACTCGCTGAGAGGTGTGACGGTCGTGATCGATCCAATCGGAGGCAGCGCCGATTCGGCATCCGCGCGAACCTGCGAAGACAACAACGTGCTGACCGCGTCGTATCTTTGGCACTTTGTTCGAAAAGCGGGGGGAAAAGCGATCGTCGGACGGCTCGGCGACGGGCCAGCCGACCTCGATCAAAGCGGTTCGGTAACACCGTTGGAATTTGCACGCGATCCTGCGCGGACGGCCTACCTTGCGATTCAGTTTGATCGCTCCATCGAAAAAGGGACGATTCACTTTGCGGATTCGAATCCATCGGGTGATGGGCAGAACGCATTGGCGCAGTCGCTGATTGACGCGAGTGCGTTTCGCGAAGTTGCATCGGTTCAGTCTGATTCTATTCGGGTCGAATTGACCAAGGGGCCCAACATGATCAGCCAGTTCGCAGCGATGACGCCGTCGGTCTGCAAGATCGTGTTGCCATGTCCGGAACGGGGAAATCGTCGCGAACAGCGCGATCGCGCCGTGTGTCGAAAAACGGCGCAGCAACTGTGCGAAGGATTGATTCGATCGTTTGCACAGGTTGTCGAGAAGCCTGAATCAAAACCCCAGTCAGATTCACTGCCTGACGGCTTCGACCGTGTCGGCGCGTCGCGGGCGCGAAGCGCTGCCCGGCGCATTTGGCCCGGGGGAAGTCTCCCTGTCGAAAAAGTCGATTGGTTTGTCGGCATGTACAAGCGCGTCGCACTGCCCAATTCGACGCTTTGCTATTTCAACGTTTCGGCGAAGTCCCACGAAGGCGCGTTTCGGCTAGAAGGGGCGAGCAACGTGTCGAAGGTCGCGAACGGACTGCTGTTTGCCCTTAATGAAGTCGGGATCGAGCGGGTTCAAAATCACGTGCGATCACTTCCCGATCACGAAAAACTCGGCGGGAAGATTTACGGCGTTTGCACGGCTGGCATGGTCCGGTCATACGATCGGCCGGGCAGTGCGGACGGGATGACCTCGCGAGCGCTGCAAACCCAGTTGCTTTATGGCGAGCCGCTCTACCTGCTTGATCGGGAAGGAGATTTTATCTTGGCCCATGCGAGCGACGGATATTGGGGATGGGTGCCCAAGTCGTCGATCCGCATGATGGATGCTAAGGAGTTTCACCACTACCGTTCCCATCCGCGCGGGGCGGTGGTCACCGACATCGAATATGAAGGCATGCGAATTCCACGTGGCGCGTCGCTGTCGCTTGCGGGCAAGAAGGACGGCCGCATGCAGGTGTTGCTGCCCACGGGTGAGTTATTTCCCATCTCATCGTCTTCGGTTCGCGCTGAGAATGCACAGGGCGATCGTGCTGCAGAGCGCGTGCGTGCGGCGCTCGATCTCTTGCAGACGCCGTATCTGTTTGGCGGCAGGTCACCGCTGGGACTCGACTGCAGCGGGTTGATGACCAACGTATGCGAGCGGGTCAACCTGCCGATCGCGCGCGATGCGTGGCAACAGGCAATCGCCGGTGACTTGACTGCGACGTCTTGGGATCGGTCGGGCATGGAGCCGGGCGACCAGGTCTTCTTCATGGACTCGAGCGGAAAAATCTATCACACCGGTATCGCCATCAGCGACCAGCACGTGTTGCACGCAGCCCCGCCTGGTGTGCAGATTGGTAGCCTCAAGGAAGGCGACCGATTGTTTGACGCGCGACTCAATCGCGATTTCTTTGTGGCCAAGCGCCCCTGACCGCCAGTCGATTTCAAACCAAAATGCTGCGGCGTTTTTTCCAAGGACTACGACGTTGAATCCCAGACGAATCTGCATATTGACCGACGGGCATTTGGACACCTTCACGGCGAAGACCGCGTTGGGGCTTCTGCGCTATTGCCCGGAAGAGGTGGTGGCTGTCCTTGATCGCAAGCATGTGGGTGAATCGCTCGTTGATTTGGTGGGTACCGGTAAAGGCATTCCGATCATCGATTCGATCGAAGCCGCCAAGCAACTGTCAGCCAACCAGCTGCTGATGGGGGTGGCTCTGCCGGGTGGACAGCTTCCGGTGGCGTGGCGCGAGTTCTTGGAGCAGGGTCTTCAATCGGGCATGGATATCGTCAGCGGTATGCACGCCAGGCTCAACCACGACGAACGTTTTGCGCAACTGGCCAGGGAACATGGTCGCACGCTCTACGACGTGCGCAATCCCGGACCACCGCCGCCGGTTGGCAGTGGGAAAGCTGCATCCACCAAAGCCAAGCGAATCCTGACGGTCGGCAGCGACTGCAACGTTGGTAAGCGCGTGACGGCATTGGAAATCACCCGCGAGTTGAAGAATCGCGACGTCAATGTCGAGTTTCTCGCCACCGGCCAGACGGGCATCATGATTTCCGGATCGGGTGTGCCAGCCGACGCGGTCATTTCAGATTTTCTGACCGGTTACATCGAGCGCGGTGTGCTCGAGCGCGGCGATGCCGAATATATTCTGGTTGAGGGGCAGGGTTCGATTCTGAATCCGGCATTTTCACCGGTGACGCTCGGATTGATTCATGGGGCAATGCCTGATGCGATGATCATCTGCCACCATCCACCGCGAAAGAACATGCGCGCGACGGAATATCCTGTTGCCGGCCTGCGCGAGTTGATCGACCTGCATGAAGCGATCATGAAGCCGCTCTATCCGTGCAAGGTGATCGCGGTGGCGCTGAATTGTTTTGGGATGGATCCGCAGGCGGCAGACGATGCGGTTTGCGCGACGCAGGAATTGACGGGCCTGCCGGCGATCGACCCGATTCGGATGGGGGCCTCCGGGTTTGCTGATTTGATCCTGGCGCTGTAGTCGTTGCGCGCTGGGCGCACTTGCTCTGTACTGCTCACAGAGCAGTGGCACACTTGTTTGCGCCATTGATGCGGTTTCCTACGGCTCGTTCCCTACGACTCATTCATCGTTGGTTGGATTTCGGGGATGTGGGCTTCTTCCGGAGCTTGTGGTTCCGGTCTTCGGCGGAACCCTTGAATCTGCGGGCTGTCTTCCGGTTTCTCGGATGGATGGACTGCGAACACCTCGACGCGCACGATCTCCTCGAAGGGCACACTGACGACGAACGCTCCGACGCGGTATTGGTCGTCGACCGGCTCACACTCGAAAGTCAGGTGGGCTTTGGTCGGCACCTGGGCGAGTTGCTTGATTTCATAGCTGAAACCATCGCGCAGGTAGATAAGTTCCCGCGTTTCGACCGACTCGAAGAACTTTCGAAAATCGTCGTTGTCCAGGCATGTTTCGTGGTCAACGTCCGGGTAATGCGACGCCGTGCAACGATAGCGGGCCTCTTCTCGCTGCTGTTGAAACGCGATACCATGGAACCAGTCGTAATCAAACATGGGCGTCATCTTCTTTGCGAAAGTGTGGAGTCGGTAGCCAGATTCGAGCCGAATAGAAATGGCGAGAACCGACTGACCTTAGGGCGGTTGAAGTCGGCTGTCAATCACGCCCTGCGTACTGTTATCGTCCGTTTTGACCGGGGGCGTGCGTTGTGAATCCGACAGACTTGAAGCAACGTATTATCAGCCTGTCGGCTGACGCCGGCTTCGAGAAGTGCGCCATTTCCCCCGCGATGGCTGTTCAACGTGGTGACTATTATCGGCACTGGTTGAAATCGGGGCGGGCGGGAAAGATGGACTACCTCCATCGCAACACCGAACTCCGCACCGACGTGGGGAAATTACTTCCAGGCGCGAAGAGTGTCATCGTCTGTGCCCTCAACTATCACCAATCTGATCCAATGACATTGAACGACGCCGGGCGTCCGCGTGGCAAAGTCGCGATGTACGCATGGGGCGGCGATTACCACAAGATCATCAAGCGGAAGCTCTTCGGTATCGTGGACCAGTTGCGGTCGGAAGTTGCAATGCCCTTTGAAACAAAGGTTTGCGTCGATACAGCCCCGATTCTGGAGCGCGAGTACGCCGCGATGTCCGGCATCGGATGGATCGGTAAGAACACGCTGGTGCTCGATCCGACGTTGGGGAGTTACTTCTTTTTGGGGCTGATTGTCACGACGCTGGAACTTCCGCCCGACTCGCCATCGCCCGATCATTGCGGGAGTTGCACCCGCTGTCTTGATGCCTGCCCGACCGATGCTTTTCCTGCCGCCTATGAGATGGACGCCTCCCGCTGCATCAGCTACCTGACGATCGAACTTCGCGATGAAACTGTTCCGGATGCGTTGTCGTCGTCGATGGGCGATTGGGTCTTCGGCTGCGACGTCTGCCAGCAGGTCTGCCCGCACAACAACGATGTGCCCCAAACCCAAGAGCCCAAGTTTGCCATCCGGCCGCCGGGACCGCGCCCGGACCTTGAGGCGATGAAGAACATGACGGACGACGAATTCCGCGAGCAACTCAAAGGCAGCGCCATCAAGCGGGCCAAGCCGGACATGCTTCGCCGCAATGCGCGGATCGCGCTCGCGAATCATGCCCGCGACGCCGAGCGGTAGCGGCTGCTATTTGTTGATCAGGACCTTCAATTCGTCGGCGTTGAGGAGTCGGGCGATGATCGCGTAGATGCCGGCGCCGATCAGGATTGTCACGCCCAACTGGGTTGCCTCGATCATCGTGTGGGCGCGCCCTTCGCTGGCGAGCGATTGGCCTAGCGGTCCGATTCGCAACATCGCCCACACAGCTGCACCCATGATCGATGCCGCGAATGATGACTTGAGTACTGAGCGAATGATGGTCGGCCAATGAATGGTGCAGACGCGCCTCTTAAGGAAGCTGGCGAGCAGCGCGATTTGAACGGCTGCACTGATCGCGGTCGCCAGCGCGACACCGGCTTCTCGCATCGCGGTCTGCACCAGAAGGATGTTGAGCATCAGATTCAAACCGACCATTCCCACGGAGATTCGCACCGGGCTTTTCATATCTTCCTTGGCGTAGAACCCACGAACCAGAATCTGCTGAGCAGAGTAGGCCCAAAGTCCGAAGCAATAACATTGCAGCGCGGTGACGACGCGATTGGTATCCGTCGATGTGAATTCGCCGCGTTCGTAAAGCAGCCGGACCAGGTGCGGGGCAATCAGAATCAATCCAACGCCGGCAGGGATCGCAATGAACAGCGATGTGCGCAGCCCCGTATCCAGCGACGATGCGAACATGGTTTCGTCGCCTTCCGCGGCGTGCCGACTCAGGAGCGGAAAGATCGCCGTGGCGATTGCGGTCGAAAACACGCCGAGGGGCAGATGGCTTAGGAACTGAGCGTATCCGAGTTCGGCGAGTCCTTTGCCATCGTCGACCATGGTGAACGCGATGACGGAATCGATAAACGTGTTCAATTGAATAACGGAAACGCCGAGGATCATCGGCAGCAGTAGCGCGACCACTCTGCGCACGGGCGTGGACGACCATCCAAAATTCGGTTTGATTGAGAAACCAATTGCCTTGAGCCAAAGAACCTGAATCGAAATCTGAAGGGCGCCGGCCAGCAATGTGGCGAATGCGATGAAGCGCAGGTGTGTTTTGGGATCAAGACCAATGCTGGTTCCGCCGAGCCACGTTGCGCTGATCAATACCACGTTGAGCAGAATGGGCGCGATTGCCGGCGCGGCGAAACGATGCAGGCTGTTGAGCACGCCAGCCAACAATGCGGTGGCGCAGATTAGCACCATGTAAGGCAACAGAATCATCGTCAGGCTGGCGGCTGAAAATGGCTTGACGTATCCGACGACGAGCAGCGCGACTTCTGCAAGCACGGTCATTGCGGAGAGGATGGTGACGACCAACGTGAAGACGCCACCCGCGAGTTGCTTGGCCGCTTCATCTCCGTCGGCTTGTCGGCATTTGGTGAAAACCGGAATGAAAGAGGAGGTTAACGCCCCTTCGCCAAACAACCGTCGTGAGAGATTGGGGATTTGAAATGCGAATCGAAAGTCGCTGAGAAGCGGTGACGCACCGAAGAAATAACTGTAGCCCATCTCGCGCACGACGCCGAGCACGCGCGATGCCAGGGTCATGAGCGAAATAAGTTTGGCCGATCCAACAAATCGATGTTCACGTGACACGGGCGTATATATAGGACGAGCGGGTGGTTCAGACAAGTGCCAGCACTTGTGATTCGATAGAGATGAAAAAGGGGTGGAAAAATAAATTTGAATTCGCTACTGTCGGACGACCCATCGCACTAGAATCTTCGCGCGATTTGGGTTACGTATCGGTTGATGTTGAAGTGACTAATGGCACCCTAACACAAGAGGGGCGGCTAACCGACCGTGTCTCAACTGGAGAATTAAGTTATGGCACACATTGTGGCGGAACCATGCGTGGCTTGTAAATTCACCGACTGTGTCGCCGTATGTCCGGTCGATTGTTTTCACGAGGGCGTGAACTTTCTCGTGATCGATCCCGATGTGTGCATCGATTGTGGTCTGTGCGTTCCCGAGTGTCCGACGGAAGCCATCTTCGCGGAAGACGATCTGCCGGAGAAGTGGTCGGACTATGTGGAGATCAACGCCAAGTACACGCCGGATTGGCCGGTGATCGATGCCCAGAAGTCACCACTTCCCGAAGCGGAAGAAATGAAGGACGTCGAAGACAAGAAAGAGATGCTGGACCCCAACGCGTTCCAGGGCTAATCCACCGCTTGGGTTTTGTGTTTGATTGACTTGATCAATCGGTTGATCGTTTCATCTTGGATTGGAGATACTTGACGTGGCACATATCGTGGCCGAACCTTGTGTGGCCTGCAAATTCACCGACTGCGTAGCCGTCTGCCCGGTTGATTGTTTTCGCGAAGGCATCAACTTCTTGGCGATTGATCCGGGAGAGTGCATCGACTGCACGCAATGTGTGCCCGAGTGCCCGACCGAAGCGATCTTTGCCGAAGACGATCTGCCGGATAAATGGTCTGAATACGTCGAGATCAACGCGAAGTACGCGGCAGAATGGCCGACCATCGACGCCCAGAAAGATCCATTGCCCGAAGCTGAAGACCTTAAGGATTATGAGGGCAAGCGCGAGTTTCTCGACCCTGGTGCGTGGCAGGAATAGCGGCTGAACAGTTGTCTGATGCCGCGCGCGATTTTGATCTAAACTTCACGGCACGTACCTGACTCGTCAGGTGCGTGCTTTTTTTTTTGGGGTGAGATATTTCCTTGAATGACGAATTCACCAACGATGTGACGGTCGCCGCGATCCTGCACTCGGTCGAGAGGGTCGTTCGCCACATGAAGCATGTCTCGATCAATGACGCGGCGATTCAACGGTTTGCTCGCGAACTTTACGAAGAACCGCAAATCGCAGGTCCGGAAGATGATGCATTGCTGTTTCATGGCGACCGCGGCGCGTGTGCGAATTTTTGTCTCCTGTGCGATGCGCTGAATTTCTGCTTCTGGTCGGAACAAGGTTGGACGTTGGAATTCGCCGGGCAGCAGTGGACGCGAACCCACGCGATGATCGCCGGTGTGCTGCGGGCCATCAATGACGATCAAAGCTGGCTGACCGCAGATCGATGGCACAGTGCCGCGATGCACGACATCGAGACAATCTTTGCGGGCGAAGGCGCCATCCCGTTTCCCGAGCAGCGTCTGCGCATCATGAATGAGACCGGCCGTGTTCTGGGCGATCGATTCGATGGGCAGTTTATCCACGCGGTGGACCAAGCCGATCGGGATGCGTCCCGGGTCGCCGAAACACTTGCCCAAGGGTTTCCATCGTTTCGCGACGTCGCAACACATTCGGGCGAGCCGGTTGTGTTTCTCAAGCGGGCGCAGATTTGTGTCGCGGACTTGCATCGGACGCTGACCGCCAATGGATTAGAGGGGCTGTGCGGGCTTGAGTCGCTCACCGTCTTTGCTGATTATCGCCTGCCGCAGTTGTTTCGACATGTCGGCGCACTCGCGCTTGGCCCGCAGTTGGCCGCCGTCATCGATCAGCAGCATGAGGTTGCGAACGGATCGGCTGAGGAAGTGGAACTTCGGGCTGCAACGATCTGGATCGCCGATCAACTGGTTTGCAAGATTCGAGGCATGGGGCGAGACATCAACGCTTGGGAATTGGACTACACCTTGTGGCTTAAAGCCCGCTCTCCCGAAGTGCGCGTGCCGCACCATCGAACGGTGTCGATTTATTACTAGAACTGATCTAGGAGCAGCCCACAGTGCCAGCCCCAGCCCCGTGCCAGCCCATCGTGCGTGACTGTGGAGCGATCGGCTCCCAGGGTTGCGATGTGTCTAGATGTCCGTCTTGATGACGGGGTCGATTGCGTCGCAGATGTCGCGCAACACCGCAAGCGGAGACTGGTCGGCATCGATGTGTGCAATCAAGTCCGGGGCATAACACTCCAGCACCGGGCGCGTGGACTCTTCATAGACTTTGATGCGGTTCAAGATCACTTCTTCTTTCGCATCGTCGGGGCGGCCTGACTTCGAGGCGCGCAACTTCAATCGTTCGACCAGCTTTTTCTGATCCTTCATGTTGAGGTGCACGACTTTCAATACGTCGATGTAGCCGCCGATCAATTCCACTTGCGACGGCGTGCGCGGAATTCCGTCTAGCAGCAACGTGTGGTAACTCGGTTTGATCGCGCCGGCTGCCACCTTGTCGCCAACAAATTGATTCCACAGCCGCACGGTCAGTTCATCGGGGACAAGCATGCCTTTGGTTGCGTAGGAGAGAAACTCCTTTCCGATTTCGCTTTCCTTGTCGAGTCCACGAAAGATGTCGCCCATCGCCAGGTGCACGAGGTGCGGCATGCCCGCGAGCGCGGCGCCTTGCGTACCTTTTCCACAACCGGGATATCCAAAAAACAAGATGGCACGATATGCTGCGCTACCCAAGGCTGATCCTCCAACTAACCTCAACGGTTCTTTGAATCACTCACGCACGTCCCTAGCGACGATCACTCGACGCGCTGAGCGCGTCGATTCGCGTATTGCTCAGCCAACACCGGATCGTTGATTTTTACATCGGCCCCTTGGAGTAGTGACCTGTAGAGACCCTGCATTTCAGAATCCGCCCGTTGCTCACGCAGACGCGATTCCAATTCTGACCGGTGTCCAGCCCAATTAGTTTCACCGTTTGCGACTTTTTTCTCAAGTTTGACGAGGTGCCACCAGGAGCCGGCAGGGATCGGAGCTGAGACTTCGCCCGCAGCCAATTCGAACGCGGCTTGCCTGATAGGGTGGGGGATTTCACCCGTACGTAGGGTGAAGGGTTTGAGCAGCCCACCTGATGGGCCGGTCCGCAGATTGGCGCTGTGGCGGATGGCCGCTTCTCGAAAATCCAAGCCATTCATCAACATCACCCGTACCTTCTCGGCATCGGATTGGCTGGGAAGCTGGATGTGGCGGATGACGGCTTGCTCGCCGGACACGCCCTCGAATTCTTTCTGAAACTCCGCGTCGGTGAATTGCATCTGCTTATAAGCGATGGCCCGCAGGTATGCGTTTCGTTTGATCGCCGACAGGTACTGCAGCTTGGAAATCCGGCGCCGCTCGAGAATGCCCTTGAGCAGGCGTTCGGCTTCGGTCCGGTCGAATTTGGGATCACTGGCCCCCGATTCAATGGGAGACAGGATGTCCATGAGGCGGCGATCGTACTCCCGCTGGATGTCCACATCGGTCACGATCAGACCAAGTTGTTCGCAGTGTTGGATGGCCTGCTCCAAGACGATGAGCGGTTCGAGGGCATCGACGCCTTGCTCCCTGAGCATCATGCGGTCGATATAACTGCGGGCGATATCTTGCCCTTTGATCGTCGCAATTGGGAGTCCGTTGACCGTCTTGGGAGAGCTTTCGGCAGGCGACGTACCGTCCGCATCGGCGGCGAGTTGTTCGGACCATGACGTTGGTCTGTCGTAGGCCAGTTGCTGTGAACGATCTGATTCGGGATTGGGTTTCCGCGGTGGATCGTTGGAACGTTGGGCGACGGCTTGGCGGACGGTGGGACTTTCAAATTCCGGCGTGGTTGCGCAGCCGCAGTTGAGTGATACGGTGACCGAGGACAAGGCAAATGTCCAAGCCGCGATTGGAGCAATGGCTCGGCAACCGCGATTCGGTATAGTGCTACGATCGAACGCACGAAACATGGATGGGACGGTAGCAAGCGTGATTTGCTCCGTCAACCGACAGGCCGCCAACGCGCGAGGATCGCACCATGCCTGAAAACAAAGGGGTCAAGGTCACTTTTCTGGGGACGGGAACGTCGCACGGCGTGCCCATGATCGGGTGCGATTGTGCGGTATGTACGTCGGAAGATGCACGCGACAAACGGACGCGGGCGAGCCTCGTTGTCGAGACGGCGGGGAAGACGTTTCTCATCGATACATCGCCGGAGTTGCGCCTCCAGTGCGTGGCCAACCAGATCAAACATATCGATGCGGTGTTGTTCACGCATGCCCACGCGGATCATGTGACGGGCATGGATGATTTGCGGCGCTTCAACTGGCTGAGTCGATCGACGCTCGACTGCTACGGGACCAAGCCGACGCTGACATCGATACGCAACATGTTCGCATACATCTTTCAGGAAGACCCCGACTACCCGTCGCACAAACCATCGTTGAACCTCGTTGAGATCAATGACGAGCCATTGACGATCGATGGTGTATCCGTGACCCCCATTCCGCTGCTGCACGGCCCGCTGCCTGTTCTTGGATTTCGATTTGGCAATGTCGCGTACTGCACCGACTGCAATCAGATCCCGCAAGACTCGCTCAGGCGATTGGAGAATCTCGACGTTTTGATCCTCGACGCCCTTCGCGACACGCCGCACCCGACGCACTTCAATCTGGTCGAAGCGGTCGCGATGGCCACCCGCATCGGCGCCCGCAGGACCTTCTTCACCCACATTGCCCACGCCCTCGGGCACGCTGAAACCAATGGCAATCTTCCGGCTAACATGGCGTTGGCCCACGATGGCCTGATCCTCGAATCCGCCGGGGTCTAAGGGGGGCGTCGTCAACCGCCGATGAACATCAGGCAGCCGGTTCGCGTATATAAAGATGCCGTTTGGCAACACGCTGGACAACCATGTTTCGCTGCACCATAGTATGCGTCTTACCATGAGCGTCTGAGAAACGTCGCGTATGTTTCAATTGGGCCTCAGCTGGTTCGTGCGTCGGGAGTTTTGGCTTTGATGCTGTTGGCCCAACATCAACCGGTTCAATCATTGGGTGAGATCGTCAGAGCCTATTGGCCGGTCTTGGCATTCTCATTTGGCATTTCCCTATTGGCGACGCCATTGTGTCGCGCAGTGGCCCGGCGTCTGAATATCGTCGATCGGCCGGACGACTGGTTGAAACCGCACGAACAACCCATTCCTTATCTGGGCGGTGTGGCGATCTTCTTCGCCTGGGCAGGGGGCATCCTATTTGGCGTCTGGTGGATCGGTCGAATCGATCCGTGGGGCGAAGTCGAGTGGGCCAGTCTCGCACCGCTTTCCATCAATAGCCCAATGCTGCTTGGCATTCTCATCGGTGGAACCGCAATCATGGCACTGGGGCTGTTCGACGATTTGCGGATGGCCGCACCCGTCGTGAAGCTTGCGGGGAATATCACCGTGGCGCTGGTGCTTGTGTTCGTTGGGTTGGGCGACGATTTTGTCGGGACGGCAGCCGAGAAATTCGGTGTGCATATGACCGGCAAGGACGCATGGCTCAATTGGATTTACACCGTTCCGGTTACGGTTTTCATCGTCGTCGGGGCGTGCAATGCGACGAACCTTCTCGATGGCATGGATGGATTGTGCAGCGGCGTGCTCGGCATCATCTCATTGGGATTCATGGTTCTCGGGTTGCATTTGCACATGTACGGTGGATGGCATCACGACAATGTGATTCGCTTGCTGGTGGCGCTGTCGATGATGGGTGGGGCGCTCGGGTTCCTGCCATTTAACCGCAATCCGGCGAGCATCTTCATGGGCGATGCCGGCTCGATGCTCCTGGGATTCACCGCAGCGGTGTTGATTCTGATGTTCGCCGAAGCGCAGATTCTCAAGTGGATGCTCGGGGCGATTGTCATTGTCGGCTTGCCCATTGCGGACATGACATTGGCGTTGCTTCGCCGATGGCGAGCCCAGCGACCGTTGATGATGGGCGACCGAAGTCACTTCTATGATCAATTGCGCGATCGCGGGTTGAGCGTTAAACGCGTTGTGGCGATCAGCTATGGTTTGTCAGCGTTTTTCGCGGCTGCAGGTTGTCTTGTTCCGAT
>JAUIEW010000371.1 GCA_030429365.1 Phycisphaerae bacterium | reverse complement strand
AACCAATGGCAGTGGATTGATCGTATGGCGATTGGTGTCGGCCAATTCGAAGAACGGATACGGCTCGCAATCGGGCTCCGCGACCGACTCCAACAGTTGCGCAGCATGCCCATCCCTGCAATTCTGCTCACAGAGCCCGCACAAAAACGAGACGGCATCGAACAACCGACCAAGGCTCGACGTCAACGGGCACGCCACTCGGTGCACGATCAACCCTTTGACTGCATCGAATTTCGGGCGGGCGACAGCCGCGAAAACGCGTTCGATATGCGGTGGAAACTTGCCCTCAAACGCCTGCCACAACAGGCTCAGCGTGCACCGCCAAGGCTCCACTGCTGCCGCGTCGCCCCCCGGTAACAGGAAGTAATCCAGGTGGCCAAACCGAACAAAGTGGCTTGCATCGGCAACCAAAACTTCGCAACCCCAGTTGTGCCCGTCCGAACCATACCCATTGCCATCACACGCGATGCCGACGACGGGCGTCGTCACCCCATTGTCAATTGCACAAGAGATGACGTGGGCGTGGTGATGCTGGACGGCGTGACAACTGATCTGTCGGGTTGTTTCGGCCAAATTCGACATGAGGCCTCGGGCGTGCGCTGTCGTCAAGAAGGACGGATGCAAGTCGTGGGCAATGCAAATCGGCTGACTGCCAAGCGAATCACAAATCTCGTGCGACGTTCGGGCAAATTGACGGTAGTTTCGAACGTCTTCCAGATTGTCAAAGGAACCCGCGAGGCTGGCGTGCGAATCCTGCAACACATACATGCAGCACTTGCTGTCGCCGCCGAATGCCATCGTTGGTGTATGTATGGGGAATGGCAATTCGATTTGTTGGGAATCGTAGCGCTTCGCGCTTGGGCTGTTTCGCGAACCATTGGGTGGTTCACGGTGCACAATCATTTGAATCTCGCACGTGATGCCGCCGCAATCGTGTCCGCAGCAGCACCAGGCGACGTGCGCTCCATGTTGATGATCAAGTCGTAGCCATACGGATCTTGCGGATCGACATTGAAATGCGATCTGATGAACTGATCACGCTTTCCATCCGTCTCCCGCAGAATTGCCGTTGCTCGGCTGGCGCTGATTTCACTCTTGGAAGTCAGTCGCGTGACGCGATACTCGAGCGGCGCAACAATCCGCACACGCAAACCGCAGTCGCTCGGCAGAATCAGACTACCCCCGCGCCCGAGGAAAACGGCTGGTCCTTGCCGGACCACCGTCAACATCGTCTTGCTCAATCGGCTGAAGTAGTCGTTCCGGGGAATTTCGTTGGCGAACATCGACTGGGCAAACTCATGAACCCAATTCCGGTCGTTCTCGTCCATGGATTCATAGAGGTTTTTGCGGACCGCGTCATCTTCGGCCATCACCTGGAGGATGTTGCGATCAAAGACCGGCCAGGAAAGACGCTCGCCCAACAATGCTGCCACTTCACCTCCACCGCTCCCCGCTTCGCGCGAAATGGCAATGAAATGGTGGACCGCTTGCTCGCGCAAAACCGGCGAATCAGTCTGCTGGGCTTTGGCCAACTCCCAGTTGCGCATCTGTCTTTCCACGAGCCGCGACAGTGGTGTGCTCGATGGCGCAGTCATCTCCAGTCCTCCTATGTGGGTTCCTCCTCGTCAAACCAAATCTTCAGCGAATAGATCCCCTGGTTGCAGAGCGACTCATGTCGTCCGCCCAGTTTCCCGAAGAGGTGCAACATCTGTGCATTGTTGGACAATACGTCGGCGATGAATCCCTTGATGCCGTTTGATTTGGCCACTTCGGCCAGTTTCAAAATCAGCGTCGTTCCAGTGCCTCGATTCTGGTACTCGTCCGCCACCGCGAATTCCGCTTCGGCGAACCCGGAATCCTTATCATGCACGTAGCGGGCCATCCCGATGATCCGTTCTGAGTCCATATCCCCGACACTCGCGACCAACGCCATGCTCTTGTGGTAGTCCACCATGCAGAGGTTCTGTAGCGATGAACGCGGAACCGACTTGGTATAGGCGAAGAAACGCTGGTAAAGCGATTCGTCGCTCATGGAATAGAACAAATCGTGCATCTGGTCTTCGTCACTGATTCGCACCGGACGAATCAGGATGTCGACGCCATTGCGATCTTTGAAGTAAAACTCGAGATCCTGCGGATAAATCGGCATCATGATGGGTGGGTCGGCTTGGTCCGCGTAGACGTACTTGTGCTGTTTCGCTTCAGCCAAAAGCCAAGGCCGGAACTTGGGGTGGGCGATTTCAATCAATGCCATCGCCCTTTCCCGCACCGTCTTACCGTGCAGCGACGCGATTCCCCACTCCGTCACCACGTAGTGAACGTCGCCGCGGGTCGTCACCACACCACCGCCCCGCTGAAGTCGCGGTTTAATGCGCGAAACCGTTCCATTCTTGGCCGTCGAGGGCAGCGCGATGATCGGCTTACCGCCCTTGCTGCGAGCCGCTCCGCGAATGAAGTCCACCTGTCCACCAATGCCGCTGTAGAACCGCGCCCCGATCGAGTCGGAACACACCTGACCAGTCAGGTCCACCTCGACGGCAGTGTTGATGGCCACCATCTTGTCGATCTGGCCAATCACGTACGGATCATTTGTATAGTCGCTCGGGTAGCATTCGATGTCGTCGCGATCGCGCACGAAGTCATACAGCTTCTTGGTGCCCAGCATGAAGCTGGTGACGGTCTTTCCCTTGTGTTTTTTCTTGAATCGGTTGGTGACAACGCCCTGATCGATGAGGTCGACAAATCCATCGCTCATCATCTCCGTGTGGACGCCCAGGTCTTTCTTGTCTTTGAGCATCGACAGCGCTGCGTCGGGGATGGCACCGATACCGGCTTGGATCGTCGAACCGTCGTCGACAAGCTTCGCAATGTTCTTACCGATTCTTTTGTTCTCAGGTGTAATAGCACGAGCCCGCAGTTCTGGAATCGCGTGATCGCCGAGGATGAAGTAGTCGATATCTTTGACCGGGATACACGAATCGCCCACGGTGAACGGCATCTGCGGGTTCACTTCCGCAATGATCATATCTGCCGAGTCAGCCGCAGCTTTGACGACGTCAACCGAAACACCAAGACTGCACATCCCATCGCGCGGTGGAGCGACCTGGATCATCGCAACACCGATGGGCATCTGCCCTTCCTTGAACATCCGAGGGATCTCGGACAGAAAAATCGGCGTGTAGTCGGCAAAACCGGCTTCGACGGAACTGCGCACATTTCCGCCAATAAACAGGGCGTTGTAGCGGAACCGCGATGCGTGCTTTTCCGTCGCGTAGGGTGCCGGCCCTTCTGTCAAAATCGACACCACCTCGTGATCAACGAAATACTCGGAATGGGTGTCCATCGCCTCGATCAGGGTCAGCGGAGCCGCGGCTCCGGAACCGATGAATATGCGCGTGCCGCGAACGATGTGCCGAAATGCCTCGACAACCGAAACGCATTTGATCTCTCTCATCCAGGCCTGTGTGTTTTCCTCGACGCAGCTTTTCATTTCTTTGTCCTGTGT
>JAUIEW010000370.1 GCA_030429365.1 Phycisphaerae bacterium | reverse complement strand
ACCACCGACAACTGTCGTGTTTGAGTTCGTCACGGCGCCCGACGCGGGCACAGCGACTTTCAGCGGTTTCTCCGATCAGGACATTGACGACACCGGCCGCGTGATTTTCTCTGCCGGCCTGTCAAACGGTACATCCGGATTGTACGTCGCCGATGTGCCGGGCGGTCCGTATTCAACCGTGATCGATACGCAGGCGGGTGGGCCAGCCGTCCCCGGTGATATCGCCGGCGCGGAGTTTGACATCCTCCGTATCGCGGAAGTCAATCAGTCGGGAGCCATGGGCTACTTCGCCACGATCCGCAACAGCGGCACGGCCAACAACCAGGGAATCTACAGCACGAACATCGACGCCAGCACCATCGGTTTGGTGCTCGACGCCGCATCCACCGCGCCGGGTCTGCCCGATCCTGCGCGTGTCACGCAGTTTGAGGCTTTCAGCGCTGCAATCAACGAAGCCGGCAACATGGTCTTTGACGGGCGTGGCGTCACCGATACGGGTTCAAGCCTGCGGGGGCTTTACTTCCTGGATACCTGCAGCGGTCAACCCATTCGCATCGTTGACAGCACCACGTCGCTCGCGGAATTGGGCGGGGAGTTTTCGCCGCTCGGAGCGCAGCAGAAGAAACTCACCGCCCATCGAGGGTTTGCCTCGTTGGCCGGACGATACAACGGTCTGAATGACGCCAACCAGGTCGCATTCCTGGCACAGTTCAGCAACTTCGATTTCGGCATTTACGTTGCCCAGGTTGCAGGCGGATCGGGCGGACAACTCGAAATCACGTGTCCGCAGGACTTCGTTCTGGAATGCCCAGCCGACACAAGCATCGAGACGCTCGGATCGGCGACGGCTGAAGACAGTTGCTCGGGCGGCAGCGTGCCGGTGACCTATGTCGATTCCTCCGATCCGGATTGCGGCGGTGCGGAATTCATCACCCGAACGTGGACGGCAGATGACGGCGCCGGAAACACGGCGTCCTGCGATCAGTTGATCAACGTCAGCGACACCACGGCTCCGATGATTACGTGCCCAGCCGACCAACTGGCCTTGGATTGCGGCGCCGACACGAGCGTCGCTGCAACGGGCACGGCAACTGCAGTCGACGCGTGCGGTACGGCTGACATCACCTACACCGATGTCACGTCAAATGGCTGTGGTGACACGGTTGCGATCACGCGCAGCTTTGTCAGCAGTGACGAATGTGGCAACGAGAGCGGTTGCGACCAGTTGATCGCCACAAACGATACCACGCCGCCGAGCATTTCGCTGACCGAGAGTCTCATCGAAGTGGTTGATGAAGACTGCTCGGGCGACGAGGTCGTTTCGCTGCCAACCGTGATCGCCGACGATGATTGCGGCATGGTGACGGTGACCGATGACGCGCCCGCGGCATTCCCCGCAGGTGAAATGACAGAAGTCACCTTCACGGCGACAGATGAGTGCGGGAATTCGGCAAGCGACTCGGCCAACGTCGATGTGGACTACGGCGCATCGATTCTCGTCAAGCTGCGCCGATACGTCATCGGATTTGGCCGACGTCCGTCGTTCTCGAAACAACCGATCGCGGATACGGAAGTGTGCGCTTACGATCGGTCGGCTGGCAGTTGTGCCGATACCGAGTGCCCACAGTTCTTTGGTAAGTTCCAGTGCATCGTTGACAATTGCGAACCGGTGAGTTGCGCAACCACCGATGCCAACGGATATGCGGAGATCGACGTCCCACCGGGCAAGTACTTCGTCATCGCCAAGGATTTGAATCAGATCTTCCTGCCCGATCCGATCGGACATCCGACCCATCAAGTCGATTGTGGGGAAACGGAATTCGTTCGGTTGTTCCAGATTGTGCGCGGCGACGGAAGGCGATTCGCCTGTCGGATGAGGCGTTTCACTGGTTCCGAATTGTTGATCATCGAACCGGAAGAAATGATCTGGGACGATACCCAGCAGGAATATCCATTCGTCTTTGAAAGCGTTGGCGATTGGGATGTGACGGTTGGGGTCGAGCCGCCCGATGGATTCGTCGCGGATATCGATAGCATTACCGAGAACGTCAACGACGAAGAGGAAGTCATTCAGTTTGAGGTCACGGAAGTTGGCAGTGATCTGATTCCGACGCGGACGACGTTTGACGTGCTGCACAACGGGAAACGGATTCAGGTGAACAGCCAGGTGAACATCAAGCTGACTGAGAAGTACGCCCGGTCACGCGGATTCAGCCCGCAGAAACTGCGGCGCAACAATCTGATCAAGGAGTTGCCGGCCAAGCGTCCTTCAAAAGACGGGGCGACCTTGGAGACACTTGAAGACGCGTCGAATGTGCGCGAGTAGTGCTTCACAATGAGTGTTCGGCGTTTCGCCTTTGGCGTTGTGCCGTGCCCATTGGGAGCTGTTGCCAACGACCGGCATCGCGATTGCGGTGCCGGTCGTTTTGTTTGGGACGGCGGCTGGGGTAGCATGGGCGCCGCGAGTGTCCGAGCCTCGTCGGCTTGGATGACTTGAATTAACGGCTTCCGCAGCAGGGCTTCGCCCAGGAAAGGTTCCACGATGAGCGTAGATCGACCGGTGCAGTTCGGAATCCTCGGCGTGGGCCGAATCGCGGTGAAGGCGTATGTCCCGGCGATCAACGATGCCCCGAACGCGGAGTTGGCTGCGGCGGCCAGTCGCGATATCGCCCGCGCTGAATCGGTCAATCCGAAACGCGCGTACGGAAGTTATGAAGCGCTGCTCGATGATCCGGAAGTGGAAGCCGTCTACATCGCGACGCACAACGGTCTGCACCTACCGCTGGCGCTCGCGGCGTTTGAGCGCGGTAAGCACGTTCTTTGCGAAAAGCCACTGGCCAACGACGCGCCGCAGTGCGCCGAGATGATCCAAGCCGCGGCCAAGGCAAATCGCTTGCTGGTCGAGGCGTTCATGTATCGCTACCACCCTTCGATTAAGGAAGCGAAGCGGCTCATCGATGACGGTGCGATCGGCGAATTGCGGACGGTGGAGGGCGCGTTCAGCTATCACATGGAAAGCACGACGGATGTACGACTCAATCCGGAGTGGGGCGGCGGCGGATTGCTGGACATTGGCGCGTACTGTGTGAACGCGTGCAGAAACTTCTTTGGCGCGATGCCACAAGCTGTCACTGGTATGGGGGATTTTCATCCTGAATACAAAGTGGACATGGCGCTGCACGGTCTGCTCGATTTCGGAGCGGGCCGTTTCGGCGTGATCTCCAGCGGGTTCGATGCAGGTTTCCGCAATCGCATCCTCGCGTGCGGGACATGCGGGACGATTGAACTGCCGAAAGGTGTCGGTATCAACAATGTACCCGTGAAACTGATCCTCAAGACAAAAGAGGAAACGCGCGAAATCGAGTACGAACCATTCGCCATGTACCAGGCGATGGTGGAAGACTTCGCGAATGCCGTCCGCGGAGGAACGTGCATGATCGATGCGAAGGAAGGCTTGCGCAATGCGGGGGTGATGGATGCGCTGTTGGCGTCTGCAAGATCGGGCG
>JAUIEW010000369.1 GCA_030429365.1 Phycisphaerae bacterium | reverse complement strand
ACCCCATCGTCAGTCTCTATCTGGATTCGTCCGATTTGCGCTTGTGTCGAGAGTCGCTCGAAGGAGCCAAGAACCGTTTCAAATTACGGATTCGCAGTTACGCCGATGCTGCTGAAGCGCCGTGCTCCGTTGAGATCAAGCGCAGAATGAACCGTGTCATTGCCAAGAGTCGAGCTTGGTTGTCCAAGGAGGGAGCGGCTTCACTGGTTGAGGATTCGGAGTTATGGCCCCATGAAGACAGGCAACAGCGGAGAGACCTGGCGCAGTTCTCCTATTACCAAACACGACTCCGCGCCGCACCGGTTTTGAGGGTGCGCTACCTGCGTGAGGCCTATGAGAGCATCCGCGGCAGTCAAGTACGAATCACGTTTGATCGACGACTGGCGTTTAATGTCACGACCACTTCGAATCTCGACATGAATGGAAATGGTTGGCGCGAGTTCCCGGGGGCTGTCGTCATTTTGGAGATTAAGTTCACTACCTTTTTCCCCGCATGGTTAAGTCGACTCGTTCGTTCTCTGGAAATTCGGGATCGATCGTTCTCAAAGTACGCCCTTTCGGTGAAGTATGCGTGTGAACAACGACTGCACCGGCAATCATTTGTTGGAAGGGCAGGCTGATGAACAGACTTTGGCAAATGCTTGACGGTGAACTCGGTTATGACAGCGTATTTACGCCTGAAAGCGTGGTACTGTCGTTACTGTTGGCGTTCGTCCTTGGGCAAGTCTTGGCCTGGGTATATTACGGAACGCATTCCGGTCTGTCCTATTCGCGATCCTTTGTACAAGCATTGGTGTTGATCACAGTGGTCGTGTCTTTGGTCATGACAGTCATCGGAAACAGCATCATTACTGCATTCGGACTCATGGGTGCTCTGGCGATCGTTCGCTTCAGAAACATGCTCAAAGACACTCGGGATATGTCGTTTATTTTTTGCGCGCTGGTCATCGGCATGGCCGCCGGTTCACAACGTTATGCGACCGCGATCGTTGGAGCGGTGATGCTCTGTTCAATTGTCATCTACTTGCGTCTTGTTTCATTTGGTGCACATCCGTCTCAGAATGCTTTCCTGCGTTTCGACTTTTCCGGCGCTGTGGGGCCCGAATGTCCGCTTCCGTCGATTCTGAAACGATATTGCAGCAGTTATTCATTGGTCTCGACGCAGCGAAATGACGACTCCAACTGGGCTGAATTCGCATACCAATTGTCGCTCCGCGATCACCGCCGAAATGATGAGCTGGTCGGCGCGCTGGGCGAAGTCGCCGGGCTTGGCAATGTCAGTCTGGTCATGCAGGAAGAGTTGCTTGAGGTATAGATGTGACAGAAGCACTTGCAACTTGGCGCGGCTCGGTCTCCGGACGTTGGCGGGCGCACCTGATCCCAGGGCTCGTTTGGCTCGGCGCTGCGATCGTTGTCATCTGGTTGTTTGGTCAGCGGGGGGCGCGGACAGAATTGCGGGGTATCGCACGCGCTGAACAACGTGAAATCGCTGCACATTGTGATGGCCGAGTCGCACTTGTTCCGGTGCGACTGTTTGAAGAAGTTCGGAAGGGGCAAACCCTGGTCGTTCTGGACGACGACCGAATTCGGGCCACACTTGCTACCGCATCCGCCGAAGCCGCAAGATTGCAAGCGGAACTGCACGCAGTGGAAATGAATCTAGCCTTAAGACTGGCGAGCCAGGATCTCGACTTCACGACGGAGGCGCGGAGGTTCGCGGTGGATGTCGAGCGCACTCGAATTGACATGCTCGAGCAAACAGTCGTCATCGAAACGGGTCGCCTTAGGCTACAGCGCTTGCAGATTGAGTTGGACCGGTTACGTGAACTGCGCCCGAACGGGTCAGCCACGTCCTTCGAGTACGACCTTGCTGTTGTCGACCATGCCACAACCGAGAAAGAGATTGAAGAAGGCGAAAAGACGCTCTTACAGCTAAGGGTGGATTTGCAGGCCGCTCTGACGCGGCAGGACACGTTCGGACAACGGCACCAATTACCAAGCGGGCTGGAGGAAATGCTTGCGCCGTTGCGGGCTGCAGTGAGCGTTCAGGAATCCCGGATCGCAGAGCTTTCGCTCGAACGGTCCGCACTCGTTTTGTACAGCCCACTCGACGGTGCTGTGGGTGAAATATTGCGTGGGGAAGGCGAAGTCATCCAGGTTGGAGAACCCATTCTCACCGTGGTGGCATCGCATCCCGCTGATGTAGTCGCCTACGTTACCGCAGGTGAAGCCGAACACATCCGCACCGGAACACCATCGGAATTGGAAATGCTCAGGTTTCCCAGGCCCAGCGAAAGAATCGGTTCGCAAGTCATCAACATTGGACCTGCCGTCGTTCAACTTCCAGTTCGCCTGTGGCGCAATCCGGCTGTGCCGGAGTGGGGATGTCCAATCCGTCTGTCAATTCCCACCGGGATTCAACTCCGCTGCAACGAAATGGTGGCTGTCTTTTTCGAGGCGACTGACGATACCTCCACAGACTTCATGGTGAAATTCGACACGACTGGAGAAGCTTTATGAATAGACATTGGACCAAACCGCTTGTCGCAGCATTGCTCTTGGCCATGCTGTGCGGAATGTACGGTTGCTCAACAGGGCCAAGCGATGTGACCGGAACATCCCCAGTTGACAACAACGGCGCGGACAATGCCAACGATACCGGCAACGTCTCGGTCGATAGCACCGATACGGCGAGCCTCTCAGCCGACAATGGTGGCACGCACGAAGATCCCCAAGACTATGTTTTGGACGATGCGGTCGTCACCCATATCGTGCTGAATGATTCAGGAATCACCGTGGATTCCGCTAAGGCAATCGTAGACGAGGGCATTGTGACGATCCAATCCGCTGGCACTTATGAAATCACCGGAAGGATATCGCACGGGCAAATTCGGGTTGATGCTGATGATGCAGACACCGTCCATCTGGTTTTCAACGGGGTCGAGATCGCGAACTCCTCGACAGCGCCGGTTTTCATCGTGAATTCCAATAAGACGATTATTACCCTCGCAGATAACACGACCAATCTGATTACGGACGGTGTGTCGTATGTCCTTGAAGATTCAGAGAACGACGAGCCAAATGCGGCGCTTTTTAGCAAATCGGACTTGACCATCTCCGGCAATGGAGCACTCAACATTGAAGCAAACTACAACGACGGGATCGCGAGCAAAGACGGCTTGGTCATTGCGGGGGGGACAATTTCGGTTAGCGCTGTCGATGACGCGATTCGTGGTAAGGACTATCTCGTAGTACATAACGGCGCAATCACGGCTACGGCTGGCGGTAACGGATTGAAGGCCGACAACGAATCTGACGCATCCCTTGGATACATCTCGATCGACGGGGGTGGTATTGATGTTATAGCGCAGGGCGACGCAATTTCAGCCGCCACCGACGTGGCGATTACCGGAGGGAATTTCGTGCTTTCATCCGGTGGAGGCAGTGGCGTTCCTTATGACGAAAGCGTCTCGGCCAAAGGGATCAAGGGATTGGCCGCCGTGGTCATCGAT
>JAUIEW010000368.1 GCA_030429365.1 Phycisphaerae bacterium | reverse complement strand
CGGATCGGGCGAGGAATCCTATTCCTTGACTGTCCAGCTAAGCAAATGCGCGGACAAGCACAACTTCACCGGCAAGCTGAAGATTCTTGCAACCGACGTGTGCGGACCGGCAGTGCGAACAGCGATACGGGGCACTTACGATCAGAGTGCGGTCAATGTGCCGAACGGTGTTGCTCAGGAACGCCATTTTAAGTGCAGCGAAAATGGACGATGGAAAATCACGGATACGTTTCGCCGGCATATGGTGATTGCCCGACACGACGTGCTCAACGAAGCGCCATTTTCGCGACTGGATGTCATCGTGTGTCGCGGCGTGATTTCAGACATGGTGCATTCGGCGCGCGATCAAGTCCTCGAGAAATTCCACTACGCCCTTGCGCCCGATGGTATTCTCATTCTTGGAAAAAACGAAAACGCCCCACAATTGCGAAGCAGGTTCGAATCAATCCCGGGCTCGCCGACGGTCTTTCGCAAGAAGGACATCGACTCCCTCGCAGTGACATACCAGACTAGGGGACTGACCCCGAACATGAAGCCGCCGACCAGCGTGGGAACCACATCGCGCGTCGGGCATGTACGCAATCTGCTTAGCGCCTACGATGAGTTGCTTAACGCTTACGTTCAGTCGGGGTACCTGGTCAACGACCAAGGGGAGTTGCTACACTCAATTGGCAACGCATCCAAGTATCTTGACAGCCTCAATGGACTTGTCTCGCTGAACATCATCGATTTGATTCATCCAAACATGCGGGGCGTCATCACGACAGCGTTTGCCCGTGGCATGCGCGGATTTTCGGGTGTCGTATTCGAATCGGCGATCTGTGATATCGACGGAGATCGACAATCGCTACGCGTGACGGTTCAACCGTTAAGCAGTCGAATCGGCGATGGAAATCCATTGTTCATTGGCTTGACGCAAGCCGCGAGGGAAGGCGAGGCCGTCACCGTTTCTTCAGAATCCGAAGGACCTGGGCTTAATGATTCGGATCAAGATTGTTGCCAGGCGTTGGAAGAGGAACTGGCAACATCCAAGAATGAATGCGCTGCAGTAACCGAGCAATTCGCATCCAAGACCAACGAACTGAAGCAAGCAGAATGCGCTCTGCAGGCTGTGTCTGAAGAACTGCTGTCAACCCAGCAAGAATTGCAAGCGGTCAGCGAGGAACTTTCCAGCGTCGAGGCGGAGCATCGCGCGACCGCATCGCAACTTACACAACTGACGCAGGACTTCGACACGCTGGTCAACAACTCTGAAGTCGCCGTCCTCTTTCTGGACAATCAGTGCAATGTTCGCACGTTTACGCCGGCGATCAACAGAATGTTTGGCATTCGCAAGATGGACATCGGACGCCCCATCGACGAAATCCCGCGGCGATTCAATTGGCAAGATCCAATCGCAGACACACAATCAGTGCTGCAAACAGGCGACGTTATCGAGAATGAGGTTTTTGACATTGGCGGCGAGGCTTACTTTCTACGCCTCAGTCGTTGTCAGTCCAACCACGACGACTCGCTCGGCATCATGGTCGAATTGCAAAGCATCGAGACGGTCAGGCGGGCAGAGTCAGCCCTTCAAATCGGCGCAACAAACCAGTGGCGATTGCTCGACGCAGTCGCTGATGCGATTTGGGTCACGTCACCTACCAACGATGGAACGGGGCAAGCGTATCGAGTTGATCACGTCAATCCCGCATTCTCGCAAATGTGGGGAATGACTGGTCAGGATTTGAAGCAGAATCCAGATGCTTGGCTCAAGAACGTTCATACCGACGACTTCGAACGCATTCGAGCCGCCTTGGATGAACTGCCCGCAGGCGAGCAACCAACCCTGCGCTACCGCATCACTCGACCCGACGATTCCCTTTGCTGGATCGAACACCGCATTCTGACCATGCGGGGGGCAGGCAGCATGCCCGATCGCATCGCGCACATCGCGCATGACCTAACAGACCGCAAGACAGCCGACAAACGTTTTTCCGAATTCATCGCCAATGCGCACGTGGCAACCGCCCTTGTCACCGACGGGATGATCACCATGGCCAACCGCCAGTTGGCGGAAATGACCGGGCAATCCATCGGCGACATCGAAGGCCGCGCCATCGACGAAATCGTGCGGTGCACATCGGATTCGTGCGCAAACGTTCTGGGTGATTCGCCGTCCGCCCCGGGGTCACACGGCTGTGTTGACGCTCAGATCATCAAACGCGACGGGGGTCAAGTACCCGTCGAGATACATTGGGGACCAGTCGATACCGTCGAGGGCCCAGCGGTACTCGCCAACTTCCACGACTTGACCAAGTTGCGTCAGGCCGAGGCCCGCGTCAGACACGCCAACATGCGGTTGCAGCGATCCATTGAAGAGCTCGATGAATTCACGTATGTCGCCAGCCACGACTTGCGCGAGCCCCTTCGAAAAGTGTCGGCTTTCAGCCAACTGCTCCCGCAGGACATACCGATGGAACTTCCGAAGCGCGCCCAGGATGACGTTGGGTACATCGTCGAGGGCGCCAAGCGCATGCAGTCACTGATCGACGGCTTGTTGGAACTAACGCGTTGCGGCAAAAACGAATCGACCGACCAGAGCGTGGCCATCCGAGAATGCGTGGATGCGGCGCTCGATGCGCTCGAGTCTCGAATTTCAGAAGCAAACGCAGAAGTTGTCATCGACGATCTTCCAGTGGTCGTCGGCAACAAGGCCTTGATCACCTGCGTGTATGTCAATCTCATTGACAACGCATTGAAACACGCCAATCCTGAAACAGACGCAAACATCCATATCACCGCAACCCAACGCGATGTTTGGGTATTCGGCGTGCGCGACAATGGCATGGGCATCGATCCACGATATGCACAGCGCATCTTCGCGCCGTTCAAACGATTGCAGTCGAACACAGAAATCGAAAGTGCTGGAATGGGATTGCCGATCTGCCGAAAGATTGTACGCCAACACGGTGGATCCATCTGGGTGGAATCGGCACTGGGTCAAGGCGCACATTTTATGTTTACCCTTAGCGACGCAATGGAGTGATGGATTTGAATTGGTCGAAGGAAAGAAGCCCTGTTGTGCTGATGGTTGAAGATGACCCTGGCGATCAGGAGTTGATTCGCAGAGCGCTTGAGAATCACCACGACAACATCGATCTTCGGGTCATGTCGGACGGTGAGGAAGCCCTTGACTATCTCAAGAACGTCCAGGCTGGGACAAACTCCGACGAATGCCCGCAGCCTATCCTGGTCCTGCTGGACTTGAACATGCCGAAATTCGACGGCAGAGAAATCCTGCAATACGTACGCCAACAGAGCAACCTGAAGCTGACTCCCATCGTCGTGTTGACCACGTCGACGAACGAGAGAGATGTTCAGGAATGCTATGCACTGGGCTGCAACACATTTGTTTCAAAGCCCGATACCGTGCAAGAATTTATGGACGCGATCGGACAGATCGGCAGCTATTGGCTGAATATTGCGTCGATCCCCAGCCTGTGCGCGGTATAGACCGGCGGCACTAATTG
>JAUIEW010000367.1 GCA_030429365.1 Phycisphaerae bacterium | reverse complement strand
TCGTCCCATTCGTGCCGACGACAAGATTCGAACTGATTCCGGTTGGCAGCGTGTGACACGTGACGCAATTCACTCCGTCGAGTTGACCGAATCGATAGTTGATCAAGCCAGCCTGTGCATTTCCCGGAGGAAGCGGTGTGCCAGCCGGGCTGAAGCGGCCCGTTGAAAAATGCCCGTCGAGTGGAAGGAATGCGGGCAGCGTGTTGTCCAATTCGCGATTCGGGTTGGGCGGAATGACAATGGTGGCCAGGAAGTCCTCGAATTCCTGCATCTCCTGCGTGTCCAAGTCGTCATCATCACCGAGCAAGCTGCGAAACGCGCCGTTGAATTCTTCGATGCCGGTTCTGTCGCCGCGCCAATGGTGCGGTTCTTTGCCGATGATGTCCTGCAGCGTCTGCGTGACCATGGGGCCTTTCATGGGATGCCACGATGGACAATTGGCCCCCTCGATGTTGCTGCAATTCTGATCAAACGGTCGCATTTCGCCCGACGGATCTCCGAGGTCCCACGCGAGTCGATCGGTCCGCCCGTCGATGTGGCAGGAGCCGCACGATACGTGTCCCAGACCTGAGTTCTTGTGCGTATCGTAGAGGTGCTTTCGTCCGATGCGGATGGTCGATGGTGTCGGGTCAAACAAAGGTGCAGTATCGACGACCGTTTCAGTGGCAAGGTCGATGGTCTGAATCGTCGCCGCGAATTTGTTGAGCACGTATAGCACGCTTCGGGGACGATCAATCGCCAATCCGGTTGGGCCTTCATCAAGTTCGATGGGGCGGACATCCGCCGCGCTCAACGGTTGAACGCGATTGCCCGCGCCGTCGATCACCAGGAGATTGTTTGAACCCATCGCCGCGACGTACCCCCGGTTTCCACCGCTTCCCCAGACGATCGCACGCGGATCGCCCACGGAAAGATCACGTTGGGGCTGCGGGATTGGGGCAAATGAACTGGTGTTGGCATAGGTCAGGTGCGAGTTCAGATCCACGATGCTCGGCGCGACGCTGCCCGATGGATCGGCAAACGCCAGGTTGACGCGCAGAAATCGACCGTTGATAACAGGCTCGAAACGAATGTCGTTGGTGGCCTCCGTCCCGACGACGGTCACTTCGCCGGATGTGGGCCGCACTGCCATCGCCATGTTGATGTTCATCAGCCCGCTGATGTAACTGACGGCAAGCGTGTTCACATCGATGACCGCAACATCGTGATCCGGCATGTCCCATCCGACCGGCCGTCCCGACACCTCGGCATTGGGCCCGCTGACAAAATCGGTCCAGTCGGCTGCGTTGTCGTCAAGCCAATTTCCCGCTTCATCCTTGCGCACAATCAGCGAGACAAGCGGCGGCGTGCAGACGCAGTCAGACGGTGGGTTGGCAAAGCATCCTGGCGGCATCGGGTCGCAAAGATTCATCGGCGGGTCGAATTCCGTGCCACTGTTCGGCGGAGGATTGACGCCGCCGTAGGGACCATTGGTGTCTTGTACGGGTTGGGGCAAGTTCAGGAATTCGTTACCTGCGAGCACGGTTGTCGCGTTGCCGGACTCGAAGATTGAAACGTACACCGTGTTGCGGTCGGCGCTGAAAGCCATCGCGCGCGGATCTTCACCTTCTATCGGGATCGTTGCAGCCGGTGCAGAAAGGTCGCCGAGGTCGAACACTTCAACGACGTTGGCCTGCGAGCAGGACACGAAAGCACGCCGTGGTTCGCCGACGAAGACAACGTCGGCTGGTTCGTCTTCGGTGTAGACGGTGGCGACAACATTAAGCGTATTTAGATTGACGACGCTGATTGAATCGGAAATGTGATTGACGACCCACGCGATGTCGTTTCCAAAGCTGCGTACGGAAACCGGGTCGAGTCCAACGGGCACCGATCCGACATGTATGAGCGCCGACGACGATACGTCGAATACTTCGAGACGGTTGTCGGCAGTGTTAACCGCGAGCAATCGATTGCCGTCGGGTGTGAGTTCCAGCGGATGAACGTGGCCGTCCTCCCAGTTGACGAAGGTCTTATTGCACGGGCCGACATGGGCGATTGACGCACCGACCGCGTCGGCTTCGCAGTTGTTGCCGTAGGTGATGCCATCGCAACCACAAACCGGATCGACATCGTCCGGACAGACGACGGGTACGTCGACGCATGCGCCCTGGCGATCGGAAACGTCGCATGTGCCGACAGGGAATTCGCAGAACTCACCGTCGTCGCAGGTTGCGCCCGAGATTCCGCCACATACTTGCGGGCATTCAATGGGAATGGGAGTTGGGCCGCCCGCATCCACTGCTTGTTGACAAACTGCCGGGGCGTAATGCTGTGCTTGTTGGGCGAATGCTGTGCAGCTGGCAGCCAGTACCGAGAGCACAAAGGCCCCTCTGAGACATGTCTGATGCATGGTTCCACTCCGATGTGATTTGTTCTTGAGCGCGACGCAATTGGGCCGGGCCGCGGTGTCAACGCCCGACCGATAACATTCGTCAGAGCAATTGCGATGCCAGGGAGGAGGTTGGCAAATGGGGCTTTGGCAAAGCGAGTCAAGGTCATTGTGGAAAGGGGGTTAAGCGCATCACTGCATGCGTACCGCGGTATGGCGCTTTAGGAGATCGGTGGCTGTGTGGAGCCGGGGCAATGAAATTCTGGCTGCATTTGGCCAGGCGGTGCTCATTCGGCGGACGCCAATTCAGGCAAGCCGCTCGATGATATGTGGATGGTTGTGGTGATGTAGTTGATATCCAGAATGGCCAGGTCCCAGCCGTTGCTTGTTGCGTTGATCTTGTAGTCGCCGGGCTTTTCCAATTCGGCCACCATGCGGACGTCGTCTTGCGCGTTGGTCACTTCGACAGTTCTTTGATAGGTTTCGATGAACGATTCATCGCCGAGCCCATCGCTGAGTTTCTTGAGGACATCTTCATGCGCGGAAGTTGCAAACATCGGGTAGAAGGCCGAACTCTGCGCGCGAACTGGTGTGGCATCGAGCCATGCGTAACAGAAAGCGCCTCCGAATATGGCGAGCAGGAACACAACGGAGAGGCGCTTGCGGGCGAGGGTTGTCCACGACCAATTGTGCTTCACGGCTGGATTCACGGAAAACGGAAAGACCAAAATGACGATCGCTGCGAAGACAATCCCGCTTAGCGTTAACGCGCTTTCGCGATTGTGCAGCCGAATCGGTCTTTTGGGCAGGGGCTGCCACGACAGTGTGAGGTCGCTTTGCATGTCGCTCGGTGAAAGGCGGCCATGCAGACGCGTTAGCGTGCAGTTGGGCCACATCAAGTCGCTGATGCCATTCAGCCCGACCGGCGGCGAGAGGAGTCCTTGCGCCTTGTAAATGGGGGGATGCGAGTGGGCGTACTTTTCAAAACTGCGATATTCCCTATACGAATGCATGCGCTCGCAGACCCACGCCTTCATTCCCACGCCGGCTGCCCGTTGTTCTGAAATGACGAACAGGTCAAGTTGAATCGGGGCACCATCCGATCCGGTCAGTCGTATCGGATAAATCGCCTGCGACGTTGGGAACGAGACTCGTAGGGGGTG
>JAUIEW010000366.1 GCA_030429365.1 Phycisphaerae bacterium | reverse complement strand
ATCTGTCTGCAGATTGTGGGCATCACGTTGATATGGCTACTGCCGGATCTGGCGACATGGCTGCCAAAAGCACTTTTTTGAAGACGCAGGCGAGCTATTGAAGATAGCCTGAAATTGTAGGACGTCGCATGTCATGCAGAAGCACCCTTTGCACTGCGCCTGCCAGTGGCGACATACTAGGGGAGTATAAACTGCTCCCTTTTCGACCGTACAATCGGGCGTAACAATGGCGGCCTATGGATCACCCTAACTGGCCCTGTCACGCTTTTTTGCGGCGCCAAGTGCTCTTTTAGGCCATAGGGTAAATCGCAAGACAGATTAGAAACCTTGGTTAGTCAATCCGGGTCAGCCAAGCGACAATCTGAACCTATGTCTAGAGCGCCGAATGCTCTTAGGGCGTCATGAACGTCGCCTGTCTGGTGGAGCGGGCGACTTGATTTGTTATCCTGTGCCGCAATAAAGACCGAAGTTCAACGCACTTCATTCACTACTGATGGATGTCAGGGTGCCCCGGCCCCAGCCAGTTTGTAAATCCATCACCTTCGATCGTGGGTTTGAGTTTTGAACCTGGCGCAAGCTCAAGTCCGGCATCGGCACCTATAGCGGTTTGTGCGGCCCGCAAGCACCTTGGCAGCAGGACCCATCGAAATTCTCAAAAACGGGCCCGCCACTACTTACCCAGCAAAACCCAGCTTGGCGCGCTTTTAAATCGCAGTATTAAGGGCGCTTTGCGACTGCCTGAAGAGCGCACCCAGAAAGTGTCTCGGATGGAGTCCGACTGAGGCAGTCAGGGAAGAATTGATGAAACAAAGATAGCGGAAACCCGCGCAACGGCTCTTGAGAATTCGTCCCTTAGAGAAACTCCCCGTCTTATTCACGCCCGGTCAAATATCGAGTTCAGCCCACAAAAGCTGAAAATACTCTTGGTATTTGGTATTACTCCGCAGCATTACTGGGTCGCGTTCTTCTCGGCTAAGATCAATGTCAATCATGTGTTTAATCCGTCCCGGACGGCGACTTAGCACCATCACTCGGTCGGCCATCGTCACAGCCTCCCCGATGTCATGGGTGACCAGGATCGCACTCTTGCGTTGTTTGGCGATGATATCCAGCACTTCGGATTGCAACAGTGTACGCGTCTGAAAATCCAGCGCCGAAAAAGGCTCGTCCAGAAAAATAACGTCTGGGTCCAGCGCCAGAGTGCGCATGAAAGCCACACGTTGGCGCATACCGCCGGATAATGTGCCGGGTTTAGAGGTTTCGAACCCCTTGAGGCCGTAAGAAGAGATAAGTCGATCTGCAATTTCATAGCGTTCAGCCGTTGCCATCCCTTTGACTTCGAGGCCAAGCGCAACATTGTCACGCACGTTGCGCCAAGGCAGCAGCATGTCCTTTTGCAACATGTAACCGACCTGGCCCCGCGCTTCGAGCACACGGGTGCCATCAACGTACACCTCGCCCTTGGTAGCGGGCTGGAGGCCCGCAATCACATTGAACAAAGTTGATTTACCACAACCAGATGGGCCAACGATGGCCAAAATCTCATCAGGTTTCAGGCTGAAATTGATATCGGTGAACGCGACAACTTCGTTTTCACTGCCCGGATTGAAAGTGACAGACAGATCTTTGGTTTCAAGGGGGGTAAAATCGCTCACCAACGCATCCTCCGGTCCAGTTCGGTAACGGCTCTGTCCATCAATAGCGCCACAACCATCAGGGCGATGATGCCCACCCAGACCCCATTGAGATCATAGAGGACCCCCGAATGGTAGACGAGATAGCCAAGCCCCGATTGCGAAGAAATGTATTCGCCGACAACCGCGCCGATCAACGCAAAGCCCACATTCAACCGCAGTGCCGACAACATCCAAGGTACGGCGGCAGGCACAACGACCGTGCGCCACATCTGCAAACGTGTCGCCCCCAGCGAGCGCATCAACCTCAGCAAATCCTTGTCCGTTTCCAAGGTGCCATTATACGTCGCAATCAGACTAACGATTAAGGTCAGTGCGGCGGCAATCGCGATCTTTGACTCGATACCAATCCCGAACCAAACGATAATCAACGGCGCAAAGGCAATTTTCGGCACGCCGTTGATTGCCACGATGAAGGGGCGCACGATCTTGGCCACCGTTTCGTTTAGCCAAAGGCTTAGGCCCAAAAAACTGCCCAAAGTGCTGCCGATGACAAAGCCGATGACGGCCGCCAACGCAGTCACAGCGGCATGACCAAAAATCTCGCCCGACATGGTCAGGTCATAGGCGCGGGAGGCGATGCCCGATGGAAACCCGTAAAGGTACGCAGACAAATAACCAGCTTTTACCGCGATTTCCCAAAGCCCGAAAATCACCATCGCCAAGGCGAGCTGACCGGGCAAATACTTGAAGGTAGACAAACGCATCACCGGCGCCCCTGAGTTTGAAGTTTGCTTGGCTTATTGCGTTGCGCCTTTGGCTCTGGCTCAAAGGCGCAACACTTTAGTTGCTGTTGGCAAGGGCGTCGGTTGCGGCCTGAGCGAAAGACATATCCACCATGTCCTCGAAAGCACCCTCTCCCCGGACGGTGCCCGCCGCCAGATCATGGGCCATAATCGCGTCCCATTCTTGTCGTGTCACCAACGGGTTGCGCGGAACAACGCCCTCGGTTCCCAACAGGCGATTTGTGCCTGCAGCGACCGTATCAGACGGGACCTGATCGAATTCTGCAGCAGACACGCGACGATAGATATCGGGCTGCGCGTGCAAAAGCGCCATGCTTTCGGCCAGGGCACTTACAAAGGCTTGCACGACCTCGGGGTTGCTTTGGGCGTAGGCGCGCGACACCATGGTGGAGGTAAAGGCGATTGGTCCCAAGACCTGCGCCAAAGGCAGCGATACTTGCAATCCATGCACGGTTTCAGCAATGCTGGCGTCCCATTCAAAGGCACAGCCCACATCCGCGCGCCCGTTCAGGACCGTTGGAATGATCGAGCCAAAGGGGCCTTCCATGAATTTCACACCAGCCTCGCTTGGATCGAACCCGCCCGCTGATTGCATGGCGTAGGTTGGCGATGAAACTGTGTTGGAGGGGAAGCGATAGGAGGCAATGGTCTTACCACGCAGATCATCGAGGGAATTGATCGTCACACCGGGCTTGGAAATGAACCACAGACCGATTGCGCCCGCCATTTTGGAGATCACCTGTGTGTCAGCGCCCTCTATGGCGGAATTGACGGCCATGCCCGTGCCGGTCATGGCGAATTCTGCGCGGCCAGCATTCAAGATCGAGATCGGTTCGGCCACCGAGCTTGCCGATGAAATTTCCACGTCCAAACCGTGTTTCTGAAAAATGCCTTCGCGCAATGCCGCCTTCATCAAGCTGCGGGTTCCACCAACGTTGATCTTGTAATGCAGGTCCGGATCCTTGGTCCAAATGGCGAACAGGGCTGCCAGATGGTAGATGCGATTACAGCCCTTGACGGCCGCGTGCAGGGAATCCGGCTCCAGCAGGTTACCTTCAACAAACTCGACATCCATCCCGTCCAATGGAGAACGGTCCTCACC
>JAUIEW010000365.1 GCA_030429365.1 Phycisphaerae bacterium | reverse complement strand
TCCGATGGTGAGGTGATTCGTGTCGCGCGGGTCCACGCAAATGGAGTGAATCCCCGGATAGTCGTACCCACCTCCGAACCATTCTTTGCGCGTCGGCTCATTCCAAAGCGACTCGTTCAATTCCCACGATGCGCCGTGATCGCCCGAACGAAACAATCCGCCTGGCAGCGTTCCGCACCAGATCACGCCAACCTCATCTTCCCCACCGGCTTCCAACGCCCAGATGAGTTCCAGGCTCCATGGAATCTCCATGTCTTTGTATGGGTGGCGAATGGGTTCGACGTTTTCGGGTCGCTCGGGATAGGTGGGCGTGGCGATTTCTTGGAACGATTCGCCGTTGTCGGTGGAGCGATGCATCTTAGCGCCGAAGTGGCCATGGCCGACAGCTGCGTATACCGAACCGTCGCGCTGATCGGGCAGGACCATTGTGACCGAATCACCAAGAAACGCCGTCGCGCCGACCGACCAACCCGAGCCGGTGCGGTCGATTCGAAAGAGACCCTTGCGCGTGGCGACGAACATTTGATCGCTCATGGACCTGGCTCCACGGAAGTTGCGAATTCAATTCAGTCGATGGCGCGGCCAGCGCCTTGTAGGGTGGTCCGTGCCCACCATGTCGTTGGCATCGGAACTGCGGTGGGCACTGCCCACCCTACGATTAGCCGCCCGACAACGCCTGCATGATGTAAACCGACGCGCCATCGGGCACCGGATCGCTCAAGTTCGTGCGATCCGTAATCTGCTCACCGTTGATGAACACGTTCATGTGCTTACGCACCGCACCGGCATCATCCAACACGTAGCCGCGGGCCTTCGTGTTCGTTTTAAACACGGCGTCAAGCACCTCGCGCACGTTCGATCCAGTCACCGCGCATGGCGGACATTCGACATGGCGTTGGATGTTGTCCGTGAATGCGACGTTGATCATCACTTGCCCCGAACTTTGCGTAATTGGAATCTCAGCCCGTGATTAATACTTAGCAACGCGCCGCGAGCGCTGTCAAGTGAACCGGCTCAATCACGCTGAAAACACGGGATTCGATGGTGTGGATTACGCAACGGGCGCTTCAGCACTGAAGACTTCACCGATCACTTCTTCGATCGGAATCTCTTCGATGGCGATATCATCGACGACATAGTTGGCGAGAAAGTGACCAGTCAATTCCGACACCTGCGCCCGATCCACCTTAAGCGTCACCGTCGGCGCTGTCAGTTCCAACACCTCGCCGAACGTATCGAAGTTGTCAGGCATCTGATCTTCGTGGAAGCGAAACTTGATGATCTTGTGCTGGCTGAAGCGTTCGACGATTTCGCTGAGCTTACCGTCAAACACGAGACGCCCATGGTTGATGACGACGACGCGCTGACAAAGCGCTTCGATGTCCTGCATGTAGTGACTGGTTAGAAGAACCGTGATGTTCTTGTCGCGGTTGTACTCGCGCAGGCACGATCGAATGTTGGCTTGCGAGACGACATCCAGCCCGATCGTCGGTTCATCCAGCAACAGCACCTTCGGCGAATGCAACAGCGCCGCGACGAGTTCCATCTTCATCCGCTCGCCCAATGAAAGCTCGCGCACCGGCTGGGACATCAAATCGGAAATACCCAGCAACCCGGTCAACTCTTCGATGGTCTCGTGATAGCTCCGGTCATCGATCAGGTAGATTTCCTTGAGCAGTCGAAACGAATCGACGGCTGGCAGGTCCCACCAAAGCTGATTCTTCTGCCCCATGACCAGCGCGAACTGTCGTCGGTAAGCGTTCTCACGTTTCCAGGGAACGTAACCCAGCACGGTGGCTTCGCCCGACGTCGGAAAGATCAACCCGCTGAGCATTTTAAGCGTCGTGGTTTTGCCGGCTCCGTTGGGACCGAGGAACCCGACGATCTCGCCGGCTTCGATCTCCGCCGAAATACCGTCGACGGCTTTCACCGTGCGGTACTCGCGGCGGACGAATCCCTTCAGCGAAGCGAGCAAACCTTCCTTCTTGGTGTGGACGCGGTAGGTCTTATACAGGTTGTCGATCTTGATGATGGGCATCGGGCTGATTTTACCGGACACCCGTGAATTGACCAGTCGCCCGGGCGCATCGAAACAAGTTATCGCCCCCTCATCTGCACCGCGTGGATCGTAATATTGATACGTTGCTCCACCGATATCTGGGGAAAGAGAATCACCTTTAAGAGTGGGAAACATGCAACTCGCTTGTCCATACTGCACCGCACCGAACGAACTCGACGATCAACTCGCCGGACGCACCACACGCTGCCCCGAATGCGGCAAGTCGTTCATCGCGCCCGACGAGCTGGCCGTCAAAGGTCAACACCACACGTTCATCCCGTTTCCGGTGGCGTCGGTGGTCCTGTTGCACTTCGTCTCGTGCGGAATGTTCACCTTGATCTACATGAACCAGCTCCACGAGCGCATGCCGCGACTTCGCCCGAACGATCCGTCGGCCACCGTGGCGCTGGGGCTTTGCTTCGTTCCGTTCGTGAATCTGATCTGGTTTCTGTTCAGTTTCCACCGCCTCTGCATCCGCATCGACGAGCAGCGGAGTTTCAACGGGTTGGAACATGCCGCACCGACCTGGCTGGCGCTGCCTTTGTGCTGCCTGCTCATCGTTACGGTGGCCGCCGCCTTCTTTATTCCTGGTGGGATCTATTTGCTGATTCTGGTCGCGGCCAGCCTGCTGCCCCTGTTCGCCGCCCTCGTGCAGAATGCGGTCAACGGCCTGTGCGAACGCGAGGTCACTGGCCGCCTCGCGACGATCTGACGCAATACGCTCTTAAGATGACGAGCCAATGTGCCACTGCTCTGTGAGCAGTGAAGAGTCGGCCCAACCCCCGAGCCCCCGCACTGCTCACAGAGCAGTGGCACATCGCAAACATCCTTCGACCAACCGGTTTATCATTAAGGTCCGTGCGTTTAGAATCGGTCCCAACGATCATGAACAGCGCCGACCAAAAAGAACTGAATCGCCTGCGTGACGAAATCCGCGAACACGACCGGCGATATTACGTCCTCGGTGAGCCTAGCATTTCCGACCGCGACTACGACCGCATGCTTGAGCGCGTCCGCGAACTGGAAACGCAGCACCCCGAATGGATCACACCCGACTCGCCCACGCAGCGCGTCGGCGGCGAACCGCTCACCGGGTTCGAACACGTCGATCACGCCGTCCCGATGCTCAGCGTGGACAACACCTACGACGAATCGCAGCTCCGCGAATTCGACCAGCGCATCGCCAAGCGCCTCGAAGGCGAACCGTATGCCTACCTCGTCGACGCCAAGATCGATGGCGTCGCGATTTCGCTGACCTACGAAGACGGCTTGCTGGTGTTGGCCGCCACGCGGGGTGATGGAGCCACCGGTGACGACGTGACGGCCAACTGCCGGGCGATCCAATCGGTACCGCTCCGCCTCAGCGGTAAGAACGTGCCCAAACTCATCGACGTACGTGGTGAAATCTATTGGCCCCGAGCCGCCTTCGATGCGTTCAACGAACAACGCGAAGCCAGCGGTGAAGCCCCCTTCGCCAACCCGCGCAACGCCACGAC